>NZ_JBFOKR010000009.1:0-215848 GCF_047246645.1 Ferdinandcohnia jepli | reverse complement strand
CGTAAGGACCAATTTATCCTCAATTAAGGAAAGGTTTACTTTGGGATTGATTTCTATTCGTTAGTAGTTTTTGAATTGGGCAAAGACCCTGTAAGAAAGCATCGCCGACCCCGCTTCATGGATAGGCAGAACGAAGGAATGTTTGCGCATAGAACAGCTATGACGCCGTGAGAACTGGGAGGGTACGCCGCCATGAATATTGTGGGATCTATTAGCGACCATATTATTCAATTAATCCCTTTTATTGTAAAAGAGTAGAAGAGGGCTTATTAAAGTATACCCTCCTCCATAAAAATAGCTAGTGTGATAGCTAAGTTCACATGTTAGACATTCTTCATGAATATAAAATACTGAGAAAAACGAAGAAAACAAGAGAAAAACGTTACTTTAATGAGGGAGTATAAAATTTCAACCGAGTTTTCGGTGTCTAGCTCCAGCGCCTAGCCCCTCGAGGTCGCTTCACCCCTCCTGCGGGGCGGCAACGGCCTCCTCGTCAGGGTTCCAGCGCTTGTCGGGGCTGACCAAGGCGCATGCGCTTTTCTTAATAATTTAACAAAGTTTAGAATAAAAGGGGTAATCTCCACCGGTTACTCAGTAATAAAGTCTAATTAATAATAAAAACCTCCTTGTAAAATAACTTGTCGAATTCTTTTATAAAGTGTACTGATAAATTTGTTTCATTGTTCTTGACAAGCATACTATGATTAGGCGAATCTTTATATATAAGAAAAAGAAAGTTGGTACATACATGAAATGGATTATGTATTTAATGGGACAACGGTGGGTTTTATGGACTTTATTGTTAATTAATGTCCCCGGAACAATCTACGGCTATATTTGGTATGAAAGTCAATTAGTCACAACACCACCGAAGTTTCTGGTTTTTGTACCAGATAGCCCGACAGCAAGTTTATTTTTCTGCTTTGTATTAATAGCTTTTTTACTAAGAAAAAATTGGCCGCTTATTGAGGCACTTGCAATTGTTACCCTGTTTAAATATGGGATATGGGCAGTCGTTATGAATGTATTAACATTGTATGTAGATGAATTAAATATATATGGGTATATGTTAATCCTCTCTCACTTAGGAATGGCAATTCAAGGCTTGCTATATGCGCCATATTATCGAATTAAACCTATTCATTTAATTATCGCAGCGGTGTGGACACTTCATAACGATGTGATTGATTATGTCTTTTTTATGATGCCAAGATACAGTGTATTGGATCAATTCATTCCACAGATTGGGTACTTTACGTTCTGGTTAAGTATTACTTCGTTGCTAATTACGTATGTTCTATGTGTGAAAAAAGATAGTTATAAACTTCAACTTCCATAAAAAATTGGTCTATTCTTGTCCAACCTAACATACATTTTAATAGATGTTTGGGGAGGGACAAGTATGAAAGTTTCTAGTATTATATGTGTTATTTGTTTTATTGTTTTAATCCATCCTATATCCATATTCGCTACCTCCAACGAAGATAATTGGGAAAAACTTGATCAAATTTCGGACCAAGCCCTTCAGATGGTTAAGCAAGAGAGATACAAGGATGCAAAGCAATTATTAAGTCATTTTTCAAATGAGTTTTTGGAAATCAACCAGCACGAGAGAGCCTATTCTATGGATGAACTTAGGGTTATAACAGTAAGCCATAATAAGGCGCTAGAAGCTGTGACATCTTCATCACTGAGTATAGAGGAGCGTGTTAACGCAGTTACTCAGTTTCGCCTGGTAATTGATGCTATGAGAACAGAACATCAACCAATGTGGACCGAGATGGAAGATTCCATTATGACCACTTTCGGGCAAATGAAGGAAACAGTAGAACAAGGGGACCAAGAAACCTTTAATTATCAATTGAATATCTTTCTCTCAAAATACGAATTGATTCATCCTAGTATAAGGGTTGATATGACCCCTGAAGATGTTCAAAAGCTAGATTCCCATATAACATTTCTAGATCATTATCGAAATCAAGAGCTAAAAAAGGCAACTAGATTACAACAACTAGAACAGATGGAAATGGACTTAAGAGATTTATTCGAAAGAATGACAAAAGACGATGCAGACCCTTCATTAATTTGGGTTATGATATTAACAGGTAGTGCTATTATTCTCACGCTAACTTATGTAGGCTGGAAGAAATATAAAGCCGATAAACAAAAGCGACAAACTCAAAGAGAGTATGATGATCGATAGATGGTGAAACTAAAAGCAGTGGAGTGTATTTGACATCTTCCACTGTTCTTAGTTTTTATCGAAAGTTTCAGTGATATTTGTATATGTTTGACCTGAGTTTGTAAGCAAATAAATTGACTTTCATCCAGCGCCTTACTACAATAAAACTATATTATAGTATGGAGGAATAAAAAGAATGATTCTGATTTATTTTGCGTTGATCATTATAATTCCAATCTATGCACAAATCAAGGTGAAAAGTGCATACAAGAAATACTCTCAAATTCCATCCTCATCTGGAATGACTGGTGCTGATGTGGCTAGAAGAATTCTAGATCAAAATGGATTATACGATGTTAGAGTAGAAGAGACTCCAGGTGTCTTATCAGACCATTATGATCCACGCTCAAAAACCGTAAGACTCTCAACAAATAATTATTACGGTAACTCTGTTGCAGGTGCTGCTGTAGCCGCACATGAAGTTGGTCATGCTATCCAAGATCAACAAAACTATGCTTTTCTACGTTTTCGCCATGCACTAGTTCCAGTAGCGAACATTGGCTCGAACTTTTCTTGGATATTAATTATTGCCGGAATGATTTTTACTATTCCAAGTCTTATGCTTTACGGAATTATCTTTATGGCAGCAGCAGTATTGTTCCAATTGGTAACTTTACCTGTAGAGTTCAATGCTTCATCTAGAGCAATGAATGAGATTGTTTCTGCTGGTGTCATTCGAAACGACGAAGAACGCGAAACTAAAAAGGTTTTAAATGCTGCAGCATTAACGTACGTTGCGGCCGCAGCAGTAGCTGTATTAGAACTTTTACGTTTGATCCTAATGTACACAGGAATGTTTCGTTCAGAAGAATAGAATTGTGAAAAGACCTGTTATTCAATTGAATAACAGGTCTTTTTAATTAAAAAATGATCTAGATTTTTTAAACGCTTGCGTTTTTCTTTATTATCTCTCAATAGGTTTTTTATTTTCATCTAGAGTGAAGCCTTCACCTAAAACGTCATGTACGTCGCTTACTGCAACAAATGCATGAGGATCTACAGAAGTAATTACCTGTTTTAAACGACCAATTTCATTTCGTCCAACAACACAATATAGAATATGTTTTTCTTGCTTCGTAAAAGAACCCATCCCCTTTAAGATGGTTACACCCCGTTCCATCTCAGTTAAGATTCGATTAGCAATTTCATCATTTCTTTCAGATATAATGGTAGCGCCCTTTGCAGCATATGCACCTTCCTGCATAAAATCAATAACTCGTGCACCTATAAATACTGCTAAAAGAGTATACATTGCCTCACGAGGAGAAAGATAAAAAATTAGTGAAACAGTGATTACTACTGCGTCAAACAGAAACATGGTTCTTCCCATACTCCAGCCCACATATTTTCTTACAAGCCTCGCAATAATATCTACCCCGCCGGTTGTCCCACCGTATCTGAAAATGATTCCAAGGCCAACACCAATAAAAACACCTGCAAATAGAGCTGCTAATGTTAAATCTCCGTCTAAAGGTAAATGAAATTGATATCTTTGAAAAAACCATAAAAATACAGATAGACTTACCGTGCCGAGGATTGTATAAAAGAAAGCAACCCGCCCAAGCATCTTCCATCCGATAATGAAGAGTGGAATGTTTAGTAGTAAGTTTGAATAAGAGGGGTCGAACTCAAATAGAAAGAAGAGTAATAAGGTTATCCCTGTAAAACCACCCTCTGCAAGATTATTTTGCATGTTAAAATGAACAAGTCCAAAAGCAAAAATGGCTGAACCCAGTAAAATAAAAAATATGTTTTTAAAAGAAAACTTCAAAATAAAGCCCCCCGAAAACGACATAATAGCTATCTTATTATAGAGTATGTTTTATAAACCGGCAAATCATGTCAAGTAAAATAAAAATTTGGCAAATTTCCCTATTTTAAGCTAACATAGGAATAGACTGTTGCGCTAGTCAATTTTCTAAAAAAACACTGTATTAATTATGAAGACAAAAATGTTCAGTCTACCAATACAAGAGGCGAAAATGTTCGATATTAATTTCTTTTGTAAACTGTTTTTAAGTTCAGCCAACAAAGAGTCTATAATAAGTTGTATATTGTGTATTAATGAAGGTGACTGGAGTGCAAGACACGATCCAGACAAGAAAGTGATTACCAGGAGCCGGAGATTACTAAACAATATCAAACGCTCAATATATTCTTCAGAAGATATAACACAAAAGTATTGTAGAACAGGGTCATTGATTATTCAGATGCTTTTTGAACATCTGCTACGAGGTGATAATATATGTCAGATAAAACAATGAAAGATTTACAACAGGAAGTAGACGCATACATAAGCCAATTCAAAGAGGGTTATTTTAGTCCACTTGCTATGATGGCCAGATTAACTGAGGAACTTGGCGAATTAGCTAGAGAGATTAACCATTATTATGGGGAAAAACCAAAAAAAGATTCAGAAACAGAAAAGAGTATAGAAGAGGAAACAGGCGATATATTATTTGTCTTAATATGTCTAGCTAATTCTTTAAACATTGACCTCGAAAAAGCTCATAATACAGTTATGCATAAATTTAATTCTAGAGACAAAGATAGATGGACAAGAATTGAAGAGATTGAATAGGGGAGGAATTCCAGTGGAGACTATTAAAATTGTAATTGCAGGTCCAAGAGGCAGAATGGGGAGAGAAGCTGTTTCACTTGTTCAAAACACAGAGCATTTTGAGCTTGTTGGTGCTATAGATCGTATAAATAATGGGACACTTTTACATGAAATTGATGGATTTCAAAATGTTGATGTACCTATTTACACTGATATCGTTGAGTGTTTCCAAGAAACGAAACCAGACGTATTGATTGATTTAACAACACCGGAAACTGGTAAGTATCATACTGAAGTTGCATTACAGCATGGTGTTCGTCCAGTTGTTGGTACAACAGGTTTTTCAAGCGAAGAGTTAGAACGTTTATCTGCCTTAGCTGAAGAACGCCAAATCGGTGCAATTATTGCTCCGAATTTTGCTGTAGGAGCCGTATTAATGATGAAATTTTCTCAGATGGCTGCAAAATACTTTCAAGATATTGAAATTATTGAACTTCATCATGACCAAAAGCTTGATGCTCCATCTGGTACTGCTGTCAAAACGGCTGAGTTACTTTCAACAGTTAGGGAACCCAAAAAACAAGGACACCCAGATGAAAAGGAAACAATTCAGGGAGCAAGAGGGGCGGAACAAGATGGAATTAGGATACATAGTGTGCGTTTACCAGGTTTGATTGCTCATCAGGAGGTCATGTTTGGTGGTAACGGACAGATGTTAACAATTCGCCATGATTCCTTTAATCGTGCCTCATTTATGTCTGGTGTAAAATTATCAGTAGATACGGTCATGAAACTAGACTTACTAGTATATGGACTAGAAAATATTATTGAATAACCGATAAAGAGGAGATGAAACTATGAAGATTGCCTTGATAGCACATGATAAGAAGAAAAATGATCTTATTCAATTTTCAACTGCCTATAAACATATTTTAGAGCAACACGAATTATTTGCGACAGGTACAACTGGTTTAAAGATATCGGAAGCTACTGATCTAAAGATTCACCGTTTTCAATCTGGCCCTCTTGGAGGAGATCAAGAAATTGGTGCCATGATTGCTCAGAACAAAATGGATATGGTGATATTCTTTAGAGATCCGTTAACTGCGCAACCACATGAGCCGGACGTTACAGCTCTAATTAGACTTTGTGATGTGTATGCTGTACCTTTAGCAACAAATATGGGAACTGCTGAGGTGCTAATTCAAGGTCTATCTAGTGGATTCTTTTCGTGGAGAGAAATTATTCGCGAACGACAGGAAGGCAATTAAATACATAAATAGTGAATGGTAAAGTGGGAGATTTGCAATGAAATTAAAAATCGGTATAACCTGTTATCCGTCAGTAGGTGGATCAGGAATTGTAGCAACAGAATTAGGGAAGCTTCTTGCTGAGAGAGGACATGAAATTCACTTTATTTCTTCAAGTCTTCCTTTTCGTTTAAATAAAATTTATTCTAATATTTATTTCCATGAAGTAGAGGTTAATCAATATTCAGTCTTTAAGTATCCTCCTTATGATTTAGCACTTGCTAGTAAAATGGCAGAAGTGACAAAACGAGAAAACTTAGATTTATTACATGTTCATTATGCGATTCCACATGCCGCCTGTGCTTATTTAGCTAAACAGATGGTGGGAGGAAATTTAAAAATCGTAACAACCCTGCATGGAACTGATATAACCGTTTTAGGACATGACCCTTCTTTAACAGATTTAATTCGTTTTGGTATTGAACAATCTGATGCTGTGACAGCAGTGTCTCAATCCCTGGTTAATCAGACGTATGACGTAATAGAGCCTAAAAAAGAAATAAAGGCAATATATAATTTTGTCGATCAGAAGATTTACTACAAACGTGAAGTTGATGATTTGAAAAATCAATACGGAATTAAAAATGATGAAAAAGTAATTATACATGTTTCAAATTTTCGTAAAGTAAAACGGGTAAGAGATGTAATTAAAGCTTTTCATCTAGTTCAAGAAAAACTTCCTTCCAAGCTTCTACTAGTGGGTGATGGACCAGAATTAACGGTAGTATGTAAGATGATTAATGAATTAGGTTTAGAAGATAAGGTTCTCTTACTGGGTAAACAGGAAAATTTAGCAGAATTATACTCTATCAGTGATTTAAAACTATTGCTATCTGAAAAAGAAAGCTTTGGATTAGTACTGATTGAAGCAATGGCTTGTGGTGTACCAACAATCGGTACGAATATTGGAGGAATTCCGGAAGTGATTGAAGATGGAAGCAACGGCTACCTGTGCGAGGTTGGAGATATCCAAGAAATTGCAAAAAAGTCACTTGAACTTCTATCAAATGAATCCTTACATATTGATATGTCAAGAAAAGCAATTGAATCTGTTAACCGGAAATTTAATGCTGAGAAAATTGTTAGTGAATATGAGGACTTTTACCACTCTGTCATTAATAAATAACTAGTTAGGGGCTCTTGAAGATGGACGAACCGTTTTTAAAAGCAAAACCAATACTAAAAAAATTACATGATAATGGCTATGATGCATTCTTTGTTGGAGGCTCAGTAAGAGATTTTCTAATGGGGAGGCAAATTGGCGATATAGATATAGCAACTTCTGCATTACCTGAAGTTATTATGAAACTCTTTCCGAAAACAGTAGACGTGGGGGCAGTTCATGGGACAGTAATTGTTCTATATGAAAATGAGCAATATGAAGTTACCACCTTTCGGACCGAGGATGACTATAATGATTTTAGACGACCGTCACAAGTACAATTTGTCAAATCTTTATATGAAGATTTGAAGAGAAGAGACTTTACAATGAATGCAATTGCAATGAGCGTCGATGGGGAAATTATCGATCCATTCGGTGGAACAGACTCAATCAAAAATAGATTGATAAAAACAGTTGGCAATCCATTGGAAAGATTTAGTGAGGATGCTTTGCGGATGATGAGAGCTATTCGTTTTGTCAGTCAATTGTCATTTAGTCTTTGTGAAGAAACAAAACTTGCGATTACAGAAAATGCTTCTCTTCTAAGAAAAATTTCTATTGAACGTATTACAATTGAATTTGAGAAACTCCTAAAAGGTCCAAACTGTCAAGAAGCAGTACCATACCTTATAGAGACATTATTATATAAGTATTTACCTGGGATTGATAGTTATCGAGAGTCCCTGAAAACCTTTAAGAGTTATAAGTGGGATTCTCTACTAAATAGGTCTGAATATTGGACACTTGTTTGTTACCTCTTACAAGTTCCGCACATTACAGCTTTTTTACGTTTATGGAAACTTCCAAACAAGGTTATTGACCAAACGATACAAAATTTAGTTTGTCTTTCCGAAGTAAATAGTAAAGGGTGGACCAGTAGGCTTTTATATGAAAGTGGAGAGGAATGTATACATCAAGTTGAGAGAATTATAGATGTCATCGGCGGCACTATTGGGGTGGAAGCTCCAATTGATTTATACAGAAGGTTGCCAATAAAAAAACGAACTGACATGAATGTTACTGGTCAGGATTTAATTAATTGGTATGAAAAAAAACCTGGTAAGTGGATTTCTGAACTATTGGAAAAAATTGAAAATGCAATCTTAAATGAGAACATCGATAACAATAAGCAAAAGATAAAGGAGTGGCTTTTCTCTTGCAATCTGAAATAAGAAAGACATTACTAGAGGTATTTTCGAATGCTAATGGTGGGTTTATTTCTGGGCAGAAGATCAGTGAGCAGCTTGGTTGTTCACGTACAGCGGTATGGAAACATATTGAGGATTTGCGCAACGAAGGTTATGAATTAGAAGCAGTGCGCAAATTAGGCTACCGGATTATTACTAAACCTGACAAAATTAGTAGCAATGAAATTCAATTAGGGCTCGAAACTAAATTTATGGGCAGAAATATTCACTTTGAAGAAACTGTAACTTCTACACAAAAGATTGCACACCGTCTAGCATATGAGGGTGCTAAGGAAGGAACAATTGTAGTTGCAGAAGAGCAGAACTCTGGACGCGGTAGGTTAGATAGAGTTTGGTTTTCTCCAAAACACACAGGTATTTGGATGAGCATTGTCCTCAGGCCATCTATCCCACCTTCTAAAGCACCTCAATTGACACTTTTAGCTGCTGTGGGAGTAGTCCAAGCCATACAAGAAGTTACTGGCATGGAGCCGGATATAAAATGGCCAAATGATATTCTGTTAAAAGGTAAAAAAGTAGTAGGTATATTAACAGAACTGCAGGCAGAAACAGATCGCATAAATTCTGTCATAATTGGTATTGGAATAAATGTTAATCAACAGTCTAATGATTTTCCCCAACCACTTAAAGAAATCGCTACTTCATTAGCAATCGAAAAAGGAGTTAAAATTGATAGAGCAAGACTTATTCAATGTATTCTTCTAAAGATAGAAAACTTGTATAATGAGTATTTAAAAAGTGGTTTTACAGTTGTGAAATTATTGTGGGAGAGCTATGCTACCAGCATCGGAAAGAATATCGTCGCTAGAACACTACAAGGATCTATTGAAGGTCAAGCGATCGGGATTACAGATGAGGGTGTATTAATGATTGAAGATTCATCTGGAACAATTCATCATATCTACTCTGCAGACATTGAATTACCGAAAAAATAAAAAAGTAGTAATTTAATTAAAATTTTTATATAATTCAAGTAAGTGATGGGTGGTATCCATTTGGAACTGCACCAATTTAGCAATGCCATTTTTACCTAAATTGAATGTATTCTGCCTTGATCCATTGGACTGGGACAGAGGGATGAAATTAACCGAACAGTAATGACTAATCCTTCTTTCTCGTGAAAGAAGGTTTTTTATTTGTACTCTTGTTGGCAAGGTTTTCTATTTATCGCAATTGCTGACGTAGTATATAAAGTATTAATACTCGGTCTTTCATCTCCTCTTTAAGGAACTCAGCGTTAAGGTACAAAAAACACTATTGAGTACATGGATAGTTGTAAGTGTATAGACCTCGGTCCGCTGTAGTTATGCTTTTGTCTTTAGGATAAATCTTTCCTAAAGCTAAAAAAAGGAGGAAGAATGATGAAGCAAACAACAGATTTTTTAAAAATGAAACAAAAGAAAGAACCTATTGTGATGTTAACAGCATATGATTATCCTTCTGCGAAATTAGCTGAAGATGCAGGAGTGGATATGATCCTAGTAGGGGATTCCTTAGGGATGGTTGTTTTAGGGTATGATTCGACAATACCGGTAACAATTGAAGATATGGTGCATCATACAAAAGCCGTAAAACGTGGCGCAAAAAATACATTTATTGTTACCGATATGCCTTTCATGTCTTATCATGTCTCCCGTTCAGAAACACTTAAAAATGCTGCTAGAATTATACAGGAGTCTGGTGCACACGCTGTTAAAGTAGAAGGAGCTAAAGATGTAATTTATACAATCTCATCATTAACTGAGGCTGGTATTCCGGTCGTTGCGCACCTAGGGTTGACTCCACAAGCTGTTGGTGTATTAGGAGGCTATAAGGTACAGGGAAAAGATGCAGAAAGTGCCAAGCAGCTCATAGAGGACGCAAAAAAGTGTGAGCAGGCAGGAGCAATCGCTTTAGTATTAGAATGTGTTCCAAAACAGTTAGGTGAAGAAGTCACAAAAAGTATCTCCATCCCTACTATTGGAATAGGTGCGGGTGACAAAACAGATGGTCAGGTTTTGGTTTATCATGATGTAATATCCTATGGCGTAGAAAGAGTAGCTAAATTCGTTAAACAATATACGTCAGTTAATGAGAAAATTCTCGAAGGCTTGCAATCGTATGTTTCTGAAGTAAAAGCCGGTCTTTTCCCAGAAGAAAAACACATGTATACAATGAAGGAAGAGGAACTGTCAGGTCTTTACGGAGGAAAAGGGAAATGATTATAATTACATCTATTAAGGAAATGCAACAATATACTCTTTCTGCAAAAAAAAAGGAGCAATCAATCGGTTTTGTACCGACCATGGGGTATCTGCATGAAGGACATTTAACATTGATGAAACAAGCAAGGGGAGAAAATGATTTAGTAGTAGTCAGTATATTTGTGAATCCCTTACAATTCGGTCCCAATGAGGACTTTGATTCCTATCCTCGTGATTTTGAAAGAGATCGAGCGCTTGCACAAAATAATGGTATAGATGTTCTTTTTTGCCCTAGTACAGATGAAATGTACCCAAATGATATGTCGATTAAGACGTACGTAACATCAAGAGTAGATGTCTTATGCGGAAAAAAGAGAAGTGGTCACTTCGATGGTGTAGTAACCGTCTTACTAAAATTATTTACTATTATTCAGCCTGATCGAGCTTACTTTGGTCTAAAAGATGCACAACAAGTGGCGGTAGTAGATGGTCTTATAAACGATTTTAATTTTCCAATAAAACTTGTACCAGTCGATATTGTTAGAGAAGAAGATGGACTTGCCAAAAGTTCTAGAAACGTTAACTTAACAGAATCGGAGAGAGTTGAAGCCACAAGACTTTATGAAAGTCTTAAACTTTCAAAGGAAGCAATCCAGGCAGGAGAACGAGATACGAGCAAAATAGAGGAATTGATAAAAAATCATTTAAGTTCAAACACATCAGGTGAAATTGATTATGTCGAAATATATAGTTATCCAGAACTAAAGCCGCTTCAATTTCTATCTGGAAAAATTATTATTGCAATTGCGGTTAAGTTTACAAAAGCTAGACTTATTGATAATATTACTTTTGTTGTGTAACTAATAGATACATTACCTAATTAGGGGGAGCATCATGTTTCGTACAATGATGAACGCAAAAATTCATAGAGCACGTGTCACAGAAGCGAATTTAAATTATGTTGGTAGTATTACAATAGATGAAGATATTCTTGATGCAGTAGGTATGGTTGCAAATGAAAAAGTGCAAATTGTTAATAATAACAATGGGGCACGTCTTGAAACATATATTATTCCAGGAGAAAGAGGCAGTGGTGTATTTTGCCTAAACGGTGCAGCAGCACGTCTTGTTCAAAAGGACGATATCATTATTGTAATTTCATATGCATTTGTACCCGAAGAAAAGCTTGCTACACACAAACCAAGGGTAGCTATTATGAATGAACAAAACCAAATTAAAGAACTGATACTTCAAGAACCAGCTGCAACTGTACTGTAAAGAAAAAGCCCCCAACTTGGGGGCTTTTGTATTAATTTGCATGCGGGGCAAGCTAAAAAGAGTAGCTGCATTTTAAATATAACGTAAAAGGAGGTGTGATACATGAAGGAAAGGTTCGTAGTAGTTGATTTAGAAACAACAGGTAACGCCCCTAAAAAGGGCGATCGAATTATACAGTTTGCAGCTGTTGTGATTGAGGACGGTGAGATAATTGAAAGGTTTGCGACTTTTGTTAATCCTGGAAGGAAAGTTCCCGTATTTATTGAACAACTCACTGGGATAAATGACGACGTTGTTGCAAATGCTCCGGATTTCTCATTGGTTGCACCTGAAATCATATCAATGTGTAAAGACTCCTACTTTGTAGCACACAATGTGCCTTTTGATTATTCATTTTTACAAGAGGAGCTATCTAATAGTGGTTATCCAAACTTTGAATGTCTTACAATTGATACGGTTGAGCTTTCAAGAGTAATGATGCCGTTAGAAGATAGCTACAAGCTGGGTCAACTCGCAGAAAGTCTGTCTTTGTCACATGAAAATCCTCATCAGGCTGATAGTGATGCTGAGGTAACTGCGGAAATTCTTCTGAAAATACTTGAGAAAATGAACAATATACCACTTGTTACATTGCAAAAACTTTATACTCTTTCAAAGCATTTTAAAAGTGATATTGTTGAAATATTAAGTAACATAATTGAAAAAAAATTAAGTGTAGCAAATGACTCTCAACACTATGACATATTCCGGGGAATCGCTTTACGTAGACAGCCGAAACTAAATAAAGTAGAAAAAGTAGACATAAATAGAGATAGTTTATCCACTTACATAAAGGACTTTCCTTTTCGTAACGGTCAACGAAAGATATTGGATTTCATCCTCCATGCCTTTGAGACTCATCAACATGCATTGATTGAGGCTGGCACTGGTATTGGCAAATCGATTGCATATCTTTTACCTTCAATTTTTATAGCGAAAATAAAAGGCCGTTGTATAATCAGCACCAATACTCTACAGTTACAGCAACAATTAATTGAGAAAGAAATTGAGTTAGCACGTAGTGTTTTACCTTTTCCATTTACTGCAGAATTATTGAAGGGAAAAGGAAATTACTTATCGTTGCGTCGATTTGAACAGGTTCTCTATGAAAGTTCAAATAATTATGATGAGATTTTAGCAAAATCTCAAATTTTAGTGTGGCTGACTGAAACACAGACAGGAGATATCGATGAAATTAACTTACCTTCTGGTGGAATGTTACTTTGGGAGAGAGTGAAATGTACACAGTCTCATCTTAAAATGGATGACTCTATTTGGAATTCCAGATGTTTCTATGAGAAGGCTAGAAAAGCAGCCGAAAAAGCTGATGTACTCATAATAAACCACGCCTTACTACTTAGGGATATATCAAGTGGTAACACTCTCTTACCTCAATATAATCGAGTTATCATTGATGAGGCACACCATCTAGAAGTGCAGGCTAAGAAGCATGTAGGTACATCTACTTCTTTTTTAACTATACACACTAGCCTGTCGCTTTTGGGACATTTAGAGACTGACCACTTAGTTGCCAAAGCTAAGAAAATATTCAATAAGACAGGATTTGAAATTCAACATTTTAATTTAATAAATCAGTTGTTAAAGGACATAAGAGTATGTGTGAATGACTTATTTCGTACACTTAGAAATCATGTCTTAGAAATGACAAATGATCACACAACGACAAATCGGGTCCAATATTTATTATCTAAAAACGAAACAGGCAAGTACTGGGATGAAGTTATTGAAAATTTACTAGCACTTAGGTTAAAGAAAAGAGAGCTGTTTCTTGCTGTTCAACGACAAGAAACCCTTATAACCAGCTTGATAACTATGATTACCCCTTTACAGCAAGGTGTGCTCAATGACTATTTGAATTGTTTTGATGTAATGGATGGCGATCTAAGGTCATTAGAAAATGTACTGACCTCCTATGGTGAAAATGAAATAATATGGATAGAGCTAGACCCTAAAGGTCCAGTTAATTCTGCAAATATATATGTTGAACCATCCGACATATCAGATTACTTAGCAGACCAATTTTTTGCAAATAAAGAAAGTGTAATAATGACATCAGCAACTTTGACAGTTGACAATTCCTTTGAATATTCAATTGAACGGAACGGTCTTCTTGATTTTAACCCAATTACTCTGTCAGTACCGTCACCTTTTAATTATACTAATCAAGCGGCAGTCATGATCCCAACTGATGTACCATTAATTAATTCTGTCTCTCTTGAAGAATATGTACAACTAATAGCAAAACAAATAGCTGAAATAGCCATTAAAACAAAGGGAAGAATGCTTGTCTTGTTCACATCATATGAAATGTTAAGGCAAACCTTTAATTCGTTAAAGGAACTACCAATGTTAGAGGAATTTGTTTTAATTGCACAGAGTATTAGTAGTGGAAGTCGGGCAAAATTAACAAAGAATTTTCAAGCATTTGAAAAGGCAATTCTCCTCGGTACAAACAGCTTTTGGGAAGGTGTTGATATACCCGGAGAAGACCTATCAGCACTGGTCATTATGAGGCTTCCATTTACCTCCCCTAATGATCCGATCTTTGAATTAAGGGCAAAACGAATTGAGGAAAGTGGTGGTGATTCTTTTCGGGAATTATCTCTTCCTGAGGCTGTTATTCGTTTTAAACAAGGTGTAGGTAGGTTAATACGCTCTGAAAATGATAAAGGAATTATCTTTATTATGGACCGTCGAATTGTTACAACTAGATACGGAAATAAATTCCTATCGTCAATACCGCCTATGAAGGTTATTCAAAGACCATTGAAACAATTAATTGTGCAAATTGATGATTGGATTAATTGATAAGGTTAACTTTTCAATTTCTGGAGGGTTTACAGTGGAAAATAAGGTTGTTTTGCTGTTAATTTCTATGGTAATGCTCTTATCTGGTTGGGCAACTGAAGAAATTGAGACAGACATAGAAAAAATAAATGTGAAATTATCTGAGGATGAGATTGCAATTACATTTTTGGATATTCCTAATGGAGAGGCAACCTTACTTCATTTTCCTAATGAAGAGTTTATTTTGGTAAATACCGGAGGTAAAAGGTCTGAGACCGAACTAAAAGAATTTCTTAATATTTATGGAGTGAAAAATCTAAAGGCAATAATAGTAACGAAGGATGAACCATTATATACCTCTAATCTAAAATGGTTACTTGAACGTTATAAAGATGCACAGCTTATAGCGGGTGAACACAGTTTAATTAGCCAGATTCTCGCTGAATCAGAAATCGAAAAATGGAAAGAGGGAAATGAATATAAGTATGGTGAGTTAGGTATACATGTTATTCATGAAGAAGTTAATGAAGACGACACATTGGGGATGGACTTATTATTCAGATTTGGTAAGAATCAAATTCTATATATGACAAGCTCAGATAGTGCACTTGAGCATGAACTGTTAACTAATAAAAAATTGCCTAGTACCAACATAATCAAGGTGCCAGATTTCGGCGATTCGAAGGGAACGGGGGAACGGTTTATCGAATATGTTAATCCTCAAATTGCAATTATTTATCACAAAAGAGGATTGCTTCCAAGTCAAGATGTACTTGAAAGACTTAATAATACTTGGATCGATATATACTACACCAAACAATTTGGAAGTGTAACGATAAAGTTAACTCCATCAGATTATGAGGTAATTACGATTCCTTTAAAAAGTAACAAGCCACAAATTGAGCCGAGTTAAAATGTATTATTAATAATTAATTTCCATGCCATAAATTGTAAGAAAAGCGCAAGCGCCTTTGAAAAAGAAACATTGACTAAAATCTGCCATGTCCTGTGGCAACGTTGGCACTAGCACATTCTGTGCGGAGGACCCCTGACGAGATACGAGGCAATCCTTAGTGCCGCCGCAGGAGGGGGTGAAGCAACCTCTGGCGCTGAGCTAGACACCGAAATTTGGTATAAACATTTATACTTTCTTATCTTGTAAAAAAAGACCTGTCAAAAATGACAGGTTAAGGGCATGGGATAAGGAGTTATTTTAGTTAAAATTTATTTCGAATATGGTAATTCACCTGTTATAATGAGGTAAGACAACTTCAACGTAATGTTGTAGTACTACTATTGTTACCGCTCACCTATTATCGTATGAGTAGTAAAATTTGTGATGAATTGAAGGGAGAGCTTACTTGTGGAAAGTAAGATAGAAATTTTATCAACAGTAAAAATACAGAATACACCTGACTTATATAAGATAGTTGACAGTCTTAATCGAACATTGAAGCATGACAACTTGATGTTTGGGCTTGCTCTAGACAAAGAGGATCAAAATACAGCAGTTTTTACAATATATCGTACATAAAGAAGTGTATGTTATGAAAAAGTGGATAATCCTTATACTTATTATACTCATAATTATTGCTTGGAGAGGTTTTAGTATTTATAAATCAACACTGGAACCTGTTGAAACCGCACAAGCAAAAGCAAATACAATTGCTTTGGAAAAGACAGAGTTGGAAACAGTCATAGAAAGTTATACATATTATGGAACGTCAGCATATCAAGTTGTAGTTGGAAGTAATAAAGATAATCAAGAAATGATAGTGTGGATCCCTGAAAAAGACGGAGAAATTATTACCCGTTTTATGGAAGAAGGAATTTCTGAGAAGGAAGCTGTAAAAATCGTAAATAGTGAACGAAATCCTAAGGAAATTCGTTCTGTTAAATTAGGTATCGAAGATAATATTCCAATATGGGAAATCGTTTATATTGCAAATGACAACCGCTTAACCTATCATAAGTTGTATTTTGAAACAGGTAAATATCGTAATTCAATTAAACCTTAAATACACAGGGGGAAAAATCATGAAATTAGCAAATCGCGTAGCAGCACTCACTCCTTCATCTACATTAGCAATTACAGCAAAAGCGAAAGAATTAAAAGAAAAAGGTCTTGATGTTATTGGTCTAGGTGCAGGAGAGCCGGATTTTAACACACCAGAACATATTATTGAGGCTGCTATAGCTGCAATGAAAGAAGGTCAAACTAAATACACGGCTTCTGCAGGTCTTCCTGCCTTGAAAAAAGCAATTTGTAAAAAACTTTTAGACGATCAGCAGTTAGAATATATGCCAAACGAAGTCATTGTTGGAACTGGGGCGAAATTTGTTTTGTACTCCTTGTTCCAAGTACTCTTGAACAAGGATGACGAAGTGATTATTCCGATACCTTACTGGGTTAGTTATCCTGAACAAGTTAAGCTTGCAGAGGGAGTACCCGTTTATATAGAAGGTACAGAAGCAAACGAATATAAAATAACTGTTGAGCAGCTTGAGCAGGCAATTACACCTAAAACAGTTGCTCTAATCATAAACTCTCCCAGCAATCCTACTGGTATGCTTTATTCAAAAGAAGAGTTAACAGCAATTGGGGAATTATGTGTAAAGCATAACATCTGGATAATCTCGGATGAAATATATGAGAAGCTAGTCTATGGGGATGCCAGTCATTTTTCAATTGCCCAAGTGAGCAAAGAAGTTAAATCGAAAACAATTGTAATTAACGGTCTTTCAAAATCTCACTCAATGACAGGATGGAGAATTGGGTATGCAGCTGGACCAAAGGAACTGATAAACAGCATGACAGACTTGTCTAGTCATAGTATTTCTAATCCAACTACAATTGCTCAATATGCATCGATTGCAGCTTATGAAGGTTCACAGGAACCTGTTGAGATGATGAGAAAGGCTTTTGAAGAACGATTAAATGTCATATATGAGAAATTAATTACTATCCCTGGAATTACTTGTATTAAGCCACAGGGGGCATTTTATTTATTTCCAAACGCTAAACAGGCAGCCGAACTATCGGGTTATAAAGATGTAGATGAATTTGCTACTGCGTTATTAGAGGAAGCTTTGGTTGCGGTTATACCAGGATCTGGCTTTGGAGCACCTAATAACATTCGTTTATCATATGCAACTTCACTAGAGCAATTAGAAAAAGCAGTTGATCGCATTCATAAATTTGTTCAAGAAAAAATGACCAAGTAATTTCCTAAGGCATCTCTTCACTAGATGCCTTTTCAAAATGAAATACAAAATTTTAAAATGGATTATGTAAATTACGGTAACTTATTTCTAGGAATACAAAGGCATTCCTAGTCATTCCTTGATTCAGTTATATAAGAAATGTATAATATAAAAGAATTTAGTTAGAACTATACATAAGGCTTAAGGGTTTTGGAGGGACAGTAGTGAAAACAACTATATCGGAAGTTAATAAATATGTTGGAGAAGAAGTAACAATTGGAGTTTGGTTGGCAAACAAGCGTTCAAGCGGTAAAATTGCTTTTTTACAACTTCGTGATGGGACAGGCTTTATTCAGGGAGTTGTGGTAAAGGCTGAGGTGGAAGAAGAGGTATTTCAGAAGGCAAAATCGATCACTCAGGAAACATCGCTATATGTAAGTGGTACTGTAAGAGAAGATGAGAGATCTCCGTTTGGCTATGAATTAACAGTTACAAATATACAAATTATTAATGAATCAGTGGATTATCCTATTACACCAAAAGAACATGGTACAGAGTTTTTAATGGATAATCGTCATTTATGGCTTCGCTCAAAGAGACAGCATGCTGTAATGAAAGTTCGAAATGAAATTATCCGCTCTACATATGAATTTTTTAATGATAACGGATTTGTAAAAGTTGACCCACCTATTTTAACAGGTAGCGCGCCTGAGGGAACAACTGAGCTTTTTAATACAAAATATTTTGATGAAGACGCGTACCTATCTCAAAGTGGTCAGTTGTACATGGAAGCAGCAGCAATGGCGTTAGGAAAGGTATTCTCCTTTGGACCAACTTTCAGAGCAGAGAAATCTAAAACTAGACGTCATTTAATTGAGTTCTGGATGATCGAACCTGAGATGGCATTTTATGAACATGATGATAGTTTGAAAGTACAAGAAGAATATGTTTCTTATATCGTTCAATCAGTATTAAAAAATTGTCAATTAGAATTAAAGACATTAGGCCGGGATACATCAAAACTTGAACATATTAAGGCACCATTCCCACGTATATCGTATGATGATGCTATTAAATTTTTACATGAAAAAGGCTTTACCGATATTCAATGGGGAGATGATTTTGGTGCTCCGCATGAAACTGCCATTGCAGAAAGTTACGATAAGCCAGTATTCATCACTCAATACCCAAAAGGAATCAAGCCGTTTTATATGCAACCAGCTCCAGATCGTGATGATGTCGTACTATGTGCTGACCTAATTGCTCCTGAAGGCTATGGAGAAATTATTGGTGGCTCAGAGAGAATTCACGATTATGAGTTGATGAAGCAAAGATTAGAGGAGCACGGTTTAACAAGTGATGCATATAAGTGGTATCTTGAACTAAGTAAATACGGAGCTGTTCCACACTCAGGCTTTGGGTTAGGCTTAGAAAGAACTGTAGCTTGGATAAGTGGAGTGGAACATGTACGTGAAAGCATACCTTTCCCACGTCTATTAAATCGCTTATATCCTTAATAAAATTTTTAAAAGTGTCTTGAAGATTATTTCAAGACACTTTTTCTTTGTCATTTTCCACTCTAAAAACCATTTACTTTTTTACATAATTTGTAGTTGTAATTAACAATACTATGAATTTTATTCAATTCACCAAATATTTCTTACTTAGTCGTATAGACAATCTCATGTTATACTAGGTAAGGAAGAGGGGTATGTGTATGAATAAAGATAATCTGATAGATTTTTTCGAACAAGGAAGTATTTCAATTCCTAAAATACTTATGTCTTCGTATCGACAATTACAATTAAATGAAGAAGAAATGATGGTTCTTTTTCATATTTTAACTTTTATGGAGAGTGGTAACTTTTTTCCGACTCCTATTGAAATAGCTAGTAGAATGACACTTTCAGAATCAAAATGTTCTGAAACACTGCGTCAACTTATTCAACGCGGGTATCTTGAAATAAATGAGGATAACGATGAAAATCGCGTAATATATGAAAAATACTCTTTAAGACCACTATGGGAAAAAGTGGTGCAGTTTCTTTTTTATAAATCGATGAATGAAGATAAAGAAAAAAAAGAGCAAACTGAAACAAACTTATATACGGTATTTGAACAAGAATTTGGAAGACCACTATCCCCATTTGAATGTGAGTCACTTGCTATGTGGTTAGACCAAGATCACCATGATCCGACAATAATTAAGGCAGCGTTAAGAGAAGCTGTTATGTCCGGAAAGTTGAATTTCCGCTATATAGACCGAATCTTATTTGAATGGAAGAAGAACGGAGTCCGTACTATTGCTCAAGCTCAGTCTCATTCACAAAAGTTTCGTCAGTTTCAACATAAACAAAAGCAGGCTGATACAAACAACAATTCTGAACAATATAAACGCACAATACCGTTTTATAATTGGTTGGAAAATTAATTAGCTCTTAGAACAAGGTGATTATATGCTTACGAAAAAACAAATACAATTTTGCTTAGATACAATGGGAGAAATGTTTCCAGAAGCACATTGCGAATTAAATCACAGAAATCCATTTGAATTAGTT
This sequence comes from Ferdinandcohnia jepli, assembly GCF_047246645.1. Taxonomy (NCBI): domain Bacteria; kingdom Bacillati; phylum Bacillota; class Bacilli; order Caryophanales; family Bacillaceae; genus Ferdinandcohnia; species Ferdinandcohnia jepli. The sequence goes on along the minus strand of NZ_JBFOKR010000009.1, from coordinate 195,296 downwards.
ATTGCAGTGTCTTTATCGGCACAATGTACCGATGCATTAGTAAACAAGGTAACTGCATCTTTATTTGAAAAATATAAGACACCTGAAGATTATTTAGCAGTGTCTTTAGAAGAGTTACAAAATGATATACGTTCAATCGGGTTGTTTAGAAATAAAGCAAAAAATATCCGTAAATTATGTCAAATGTTACTTGAAGAATATGGTGGCGAATTACCAAGGGATAGAGATGAATTAACTAAATTACCCGGTGTAGGAAGAAAAACAGCGAATGTTGTTGTTTCTGTAGCATTTGGGATTCCAGCAATTGCTGTAGACACACACGTGGAAAGAGTAAGTAAACGATTAGGTTTTTGTAAATGGAAAGACTCTGTACTAGAAGTTGAAAAAACTTTGATGAAAAAGGTTCCTGAGGAAGAATGGTCAGTAACTCATCATAGAATGATTTTCTTTGGAAGATATCATTGTAAGGCACAGTCACCACAATGTGAGATTTGTCCTTTGTTGGAGGTCTGTAGGGAAGGTAAGAAGCGAATGAAGGGGAAAGAGAAGGTTGGATAACTATCAAACTCTAGAAGTAGTTACAGACGACGATAGAGAAAGTGCAGTTGCTTTACTTCTAACAAACTGGGAAAAACAAAAGACGAGCCTTAGCGCACTTTTTAGCGCTAGAAATAAATCAGCTGTTGCAGAATTGATGTGCGCGTCAATTCACCAGTTTTTAATTTTATTATCCATAACAAACCTTAAGGACTTCACTAGTGAAGAAAACCTTATTGAAGAAGCGAATAGTCTAGAATATAAACCAATTAACTTTACTGAACGTTTCGAGTTTATTAAAAACAATCCAAAACTCCATCATTCATTTGTTCAATTGTGCGAACTTTACAATGAACAAATAAAACTATATGCTAAAAGCAAGATTATAAGATCAAAGCAAAAAAAATAACGCACGTAAATGTGCGTTATTTTTTTTTTGCAGTTGTTGTATTAAATTTTGTTTTTAGCGATCATTACCATTTCCAGGGGGATTGGGGGGGAAAGTAGGTAATCCAATACCTCCCACTCCATCGCCTTCTCCACCGTCACCATCGCCATTTCCGTTCCCATCACCTTCTCCGTCACCATCGCCATCGCCATCACCATTTCCTGGTGGGAGTGGTTCTTCAAGTTCTTCTTCAGGTAGTTCAGGTACCTCAATGGTATTTGTAATTGACTCACTTCGTTTTTCAGGATTTTCATCACTTACGGCCACAACACTAAAGCTATAAATCGCTCCTGGAATTGCATCTGGAACAACGTATGTGAGTTCTTTAGTTGTAGTCAGTACTTTTGCAGGTCCTTCATCGATTGAGACACTTATTTCAAAGCTAATTTTCTCAAGCTCAGCCTCAGAGTAAGCCCACGAGAGATTTATTTGATTCTGAACTTGGTCATACATAACAGAAAGGTCTGTTGGTGTAGTTAACTTATCGTATTTGTCAGAAACCTCTGTTGGTTCTGTTCCTTTGACAAAGTATTCATAAACAATTTCTTCTTTAGGTGTAAACTCACTAGGAAGCTTAGCTGGGTCTGAACCTTTTTCAACTCCAACACGAACAACAGATTTAGGCATTGGGAAGTCCCCAGCATCATCACCTTCAGAAACATGTGTAATGATGTCTCTGAATAATTTCTTAGCCATATTCTGTTCGCCACCTTGAATTGGTGTGTTATTGTCCTTATAACCAGTCCAAATAGCGACTGTATAGTTTGGTGTATATCCACTAAACCAGACATCTGGTACCCCAGAAGTAATATTATTCTCCTTAGCAACTGCAGGGTCATAATTCGTTGTACCAGTTTTACCGGCAATTTGTAATCCTGATACATCATATCCACGTGCAGACCCAAAGTCCAGCACTGATTTTAACATATCTGTAATCAGAAATGCGGTCGCTTCTGACATAACTGGTTCTGGTTCAGGTGCTAAATTGACCTCGGTATCATCAGGAAAAACAATTTTCTTTACGGCATGTGGTTTAATATAATTTCCTTTATTACCAAATGCGGCATATGCTCCTGCCATTTGAAGAGGAGAGATACCACCTTCAATACCACCGATAGAGTACGCTTCATTAATTTGTTCCTCTAAAGGTATTCCTAAAGAAACAGCAAAATCTCTGGCTTTAGAAGGGCCAACTTCCTGGAATGTTTTCAGAGCAGGAATATTTCTAGAATGTGCTAAGGCAGTTCTAATACTAATTTGCCCCATGAATTTTCTATCATAGTTATTTATTGCTTTACCACCTGTATAGGTATACGGTTCGTCCTTGATTTGATGGTAAGTTGACCATTTGAACTGCTCAACAGCAGGTCCGTAATCAATAATTGGCTTTATAGTAGACCCTGGTTGGTTAAGTGGATCGACAGCAAAATTAATCCGAGAGTTCGCTGATTGATTTCTACCACCACCTAGGGCTCTGATTTCTCCGGTTTTAGTGTCAACAACTGCAATTCCAGCCTGAAACTCATCGTTAGGGAATTGAATATCAGGATTTTCATTTGCAAGCAGTGAATCAACGTGAGCTTGAGCATCAGGGTCAAAGGTTGTATAAATCTTAACACCTGAATTGTAAACATCAATTTCTCCATATTCTTTAAGTTCATTCTTTATTTGATCAAGAAAAGAATCAATGGGTAGAGATTCTTCTGTTGACTCCACAATTGAAGAGGATAATGGAATCTCTTTTGCAGCTTTTGCCGCATCCTCAGTTATAAACTCATGACGTGCCATAAGAGTTAAGACGACATTACGTCTGTTTTGTGCTCTTTCTGGATTTTTAAATGGATTATGAATTCCTGGGTTCTGTCCACTTCCTGCAATAAAAGCTGCTTCGTGAAGCTCAAGTTGGTCCAATGGCTTTCCAAAATATAACTCTGATGCCTGGGCAACTCCATATGTATTACCCACACCGTAGTAAATCTTGTTTAAATACATTTCCAGGATTTCATCTTTAGAATATTTACGTTCTAACTGAAAAGCAAGCCAGAGCTCTTGTACCTTTCTTTTCAGTTTTTTCTCACCTTCAGTAAAGAAGGAATTTTTAATTACCTGTTGGGAAATTGTACTTGCACCTTCAGAACCATATCCATTGGTAATATTGGCAATTACTGCCCCTCCTAGACGGATAATATCCAAACCATGATGCTCATAAAAACGAGCATCTTCAACTGCTAATACAGCATTTTTTAAATCCTCAGGTATCTCATCAAGAGGTACATAGGTCCTCTTTTCTGCTCCAAATTCGAAAATTTGCTCACCATTTATGTCGTATACTTTTGAAGATAATGGGTCTTTAAGTAAAGAATCATCTAATGGCGGAGTTCCACTCGCAAGAACAAAAAATGTTGTTACACCGGTTACAATACCAATGATACCTAGTGCAAAACATATCAATAATATTCTTTTGAATAGTGAATGTTTAGGTTTTTTAGTACTTTTCTTCTTGGTTTTGCTACCTTGAGCATGTCGACGTTCTTCACGTGTTTTATATTTTTCAGACATACTTTATTCCTACCTTTCAGTGCTTTAAAAATAAAGGTGATTAATTACTTTAATATAATCGATTCTTGGATGGTAGCCGATTTCTAATAGATGACCGAATGTTTCGATTTCCTTCTTGGTGATTGATTTTCTACCATCAGCGTTTTGTCGTTCCCAGAATGATAATAAATGTGAAGCATCAAGATAGTAAATTTCATCTAAGACGGTAAAACGTAAGATGACAAAGCAAATTCCACCTTGCTGTAAAATATCGGACATATGCTTAATCTGATGTTGATGAAAGTTTTGCAGAGGAAAAGATGTTTTATTCCTTGTCTCCTTAGCTTCAAAATCGATATATCGCCCTTTATAAATACCATTATAGTCAGTTGTGGATGCTTGTTTAAAATATGCCTCTTTAATCACAGCAGCACTTCTTTTGGGATAATCAACACTAACAATTTGTACAGGTGTTGGTTTTTTGTGAATCACAGCAATCTTGTGTTCTAGGTAGTAGACATTGGTTTCATTAAGGTCTTCCTCTAACGTCATACCCCTGTTACTATAGAGCTTTTGTTTTAGATAAGGTGTCTTTTTTACCTCCTGAGGTTTATAGATTTTCCCATTGGGATAACGGAACTCCATTATACTCCCCCCTTAAAAAACCTATAATCTATCATATCAGAAAATGCCATGAAATAGTTTAAAGAAATTATCTCAGGACTTACAACTACATTACTGGTCTATATCCGATTACGTACACTATACCATACTATACGAGTGAATATATAGGTTTATGGCGTTTTCTCAGCATGAGGTTGGTTACACTAATAGGTGAGGTGCTTTGACTATGATTACAGGTAATTCAACAATTGCAGATATTGAAAAACAGGTAAGAATAAGGAGAAAGAAAAAGCATGTTTATTCAAATTTTGAAAGAGGAATAATTAACGAGATACAGAAAAGCACAGATAAAGGGAACCTAGATAATATCTCAAGAACAAAATCATATGCAGGATATTTTCAAAAAAATAATGATATTAAATGGTCATTTCTAGCGAGTATGGTATCAAGAAATGCAGGATGGAATATGACGGATTTGGAAGGTGAATGGTTTCCAAAGGTTTTAACAAATAATGAAAGGAAAATGGTGTTTTTAACCTATGAAAGAGCAAATTGGCTCATTTTTTCTGATGCTTATCCGCAGTTACTAATTTATCAATACTCTAAAGAGTTTAATATACCTTTGTTTTATCTGCTAAAATCCTTTTCAGTTTCAACATTTATTGAGGCGGAGTGGGAGTATTATTGGAGATTTCGAGAGGGGAAGAGGTTAATTGCTTCTCAAATTATAAATGAGCAAAATATTATTCAAATGCCAGTGATTGAACAACCAATATATAAGAGAAAGGTATTTAGGACCCTTTTTTATAACCTACAGGATTATTTGCATTTCAGTTCTGTAGTTTTCCCAACATTAGGTGGCAGGTTGTATGGATTCTCAGTTCATGACTTTACTAACCTAAATCAAAGAATAGAGCTTGGGAAAAAGCTAGCTGAACTATTATTCGATCAAAAACTCTTTGCATCCTTTTATCAATTTTCTAAAAAGGTTGAGCATACTGGATCAAGATTTGATTATGAACGTTTTATCATTGGGAAAAAATTTCGTAATACACCTTTTTTACGGACAACTTATCCCGTGATCAAACATCATAGAGATGAAACTAAGGATTGGTACAGAGGTAAACGAAATAAGAGGTGGTTTCATGAAGTCAAACTAGATAGTCAGTTAGATATAACAGATTGGTATTTAAAGAAACAAAAGCAACTACAAGCGGGAATCCTTTTGAAGGAATTATTTTAGTAAGCCATTGTTGTAATTCATGTAAAAAAGTTTAAATTTCATTCCTTTCTAGATATGTGTAATTATAGATCTTGTGCCGCTAGTTTTTCTTAATAAAAAACAAAGGCTGAGAATTCAGCCTTTGTATGTAACGTTCCATGTCATATTCTTATTCTGCTGGTCGGTTAGGTCCTTCTAATTTTTTATCCCCATAACCTGTTGCAGTTTCTTCATTTGGTCTTTGTTTGTTTTTCTTCTTGTCTTTTTTAGCCACGGATAATTCACCTCCTACAACTAGTGTGAGCAACTTCATAAGATAACATTCCCTTGGTTACAAGATGTTTACCGGAAATCTAAAAGCTAGAGGAGAGGATAAGGAATGTCGAATTGGCAACGATATGCATGTGGAAAACCACTTTCTTTGACGAATAGAAACTAGTTTTGTCAAGTGTGAAGGAGTTAGAGAAAGAGGCTAGAATACATTTGGAAAAGAGTACTGAGGAGGATGAAGGTGTTGAAAGAACAACTATCCAATAAAGACATTGTACTGGACGGACTGGACGAAATTATTTTAACTTTATCTAAAATGGAAAAGGTCTTACAAGCAGAGGTTAATCAATCTGCATATGAAGAAGGAAATAAAAATCTGCAAAAAGTAAAACAAATAGAAAATCAATTACTATCAGTAGCAAAAGTGGATTATGATAATAAGGAACAGAATAATTCAAAAGAAAAAACAGGACGCTCTTTTCACTTAACATATAGCTATTAACAAGGTATGATATATGTTGAGGTGAGAGTATGTATACAGAATTGCTGGCAAAGTCAAAATTATTGAAGGAGCTCTGCAATCAATCAGTAGCCAGACATGAAGAAGTCAAGACACGTGAAACTTATGAAGCAGACTTTTATAATGATGTAAAGCCGTTTGTTGATGATGTAATGAAAGTGGCGGATAGCTGGAGTGAGCTGTCAAAGGCTTGGATTATAAGTGAGAGACCCAAAAATATCCATATAAATCAGATTGATGCAACTCATGAGAATATACAATTAATCTCAATTCAAAGTTTTTACACCGACACGAAAGAAAAACGATTTAAGAATATGTACGAATCAATACTGTACGTACTCGATAGTATTATAGATAATCTTTCATAATTACTGACGATTAAGATGCCTTTAAAAACGGGTATCTTTTTTATATGCCGATTTTTAGACAGGTACCTAGAAAACAGAGTCATTAATTACACAAAAGACCTACCTTTTTCATAAACTGTAACAAAGAATATATAGGAGGTTTGTTCCGAAATGTATTATAACAATAGGAGGAAAGAATATACAGCTAGACAGTATGGTTACTCTTGGCCATATTATAATCAACCAAATTATCAGCATTTCACAAATGGATATCTCCCATACCCAAATAACTTCACAGCGTTTCCTCAAGTACCTTTTCAACCAAACAGTTTTCAAGGACATATGCAATATAGTCCTTATCCAACACCGTACCCTATGCAACAGGGGATTCCTACAAAGCAAGAACAAAAGGCGGTTCAAGGGATACTTTCACAGTTTAAGAAAAAGGATGGAACATACGATATTAACAAAATGATGGATACAGCAGGACAAATGATGGGAGCAGTTAACCAGGTAAACTCGATTGTTAAAGGGTTAACTAAAACTTTTAAAGTGTAATATATAGTAAAAGAAAGCTGTTCTTGTACAGCTTTCTTTTACATTCATAATATTATTTTTTGCCATTTTTTTCATTGTATTGTTTAGCTAGCAATTGCAAAGCTTCATTGTATGATAAACCAGAATTTGCATTTAATATCTTTACCTCTTCCACATTTGTGTCAGAATATTGCTTAGTGCTAAATCCTTTAGAATTCATGTTTTCACCTTCAATTTTTCATTGTACAAAATGGATTAAGTTAGTAATTCGTATACCTCATTTAATTCTTGAACACGTTTAAAATCCCGTTCCTCCATAGCATAATTAATCTCATCTGGGAGAACATGATTCAAGAACTCAATTTCTTGATCATTAAGGTCTCTAACAAATGCCTCTTCAGAATGATATTGATGTTTCATAATCTTCGTTAAAATTGTTTTTGATGCTTTTTGTTCTTCATCGTAATTTGAGATAGCCTCAATTAAATAGCCTAGTGTTTTATCCAATGTATATCACCATTTCCTATGATTCTTCAAAATAAGATGTAAAGGACTGTTTTTTAGACTCAGAGTCTGATTCTTTATAATAAGGATTATCTTCTACAGCACTTTTAGGATCGAGATTTGTTTTAATAACTAGGAAGGGTTGATCACCAGCATCTGCAATAATTCTGTCGTTTAATTCCTTAAAATCAGGCATGTTTTTATTCCCAGGTTGTTTGTTTTCCAAGATAGCACCTCCTAAGTGTATCTTGCTATTTAATAGGAAAAAGTATGTATAAAAGAAGCACCTAAAAATAGGTGCTTTTACTCATCGATATATAGTTTTTTTCTGTGTTGCTTTGGAATGAGGATTTTAAGTACACCGTCTTTATAGGAGGCTTTAATATTTTTATTTGAAATTGGATAGGGGAGTGATACTGTTCTGCTTGATTTATTATAGGAATGTTTTTTCATATAATAGTGTATTTTCTCATTTGTTTCTTCTACTTCTTCCATATGGTTTACGCTAATAGTAACGTATTTTTCAGCATATTCAATATCAATTTGCTCTTTTTTAACTCCTGGCAGGTCCACAGATATTACTAAATCAGTATCAGTTTCATACATGTCAATTGGAATAGTTGCAAAAGGAAAAGGTTTATCAAAAACTTCATCAATTGTGTCGAGTAGACGTTTTACGGGTTGTTGTGTAAAAAATTCGTTCATTGACCGGATTAATGGTCCAAAGGGCTCAGTATGATACTTTTTAATTGGCTTTTGCGAATTATCTTCTTTCATAAGGATGCTCCTCTCTAAAATATTTCATTGTAATATGGTACTACTGTCACTATATTCAATCTAGGTGGGAAATGTTTTTCTTTTGGGCATGAAAAAAGGAGCTAAAACATAAATGTCTTAGTTCCTTATATTTAAGAGAAAGTAGTTTATTTTTGAAGTATGAGACTTATACAAAAAGCTCATCTTCTAAAGCTTCTACATCTACGATAAAGTTTCCTGATTCATCAACATCAATTAATTTTTTCTTTTTTAACTTAGTTAAGGTTCGACTTACTGTTTCACGAGTAGAGCCAATCATGTTTGCTAAATCTCTATTTGTAAATTGAGTTGTAATCGTCGTTCTTCCGTCACCTTCCTGTTTCCCATCGGTATTACATAGTCTAATAATTAGCTTAATAATTTGTTCATACGAGTTATTTAAGATCTGGGCTTCAAGTCGATTCTGTAAATCAACAATTTTCTCACCCATAACTCTAAAAAGTTTAATACATACTTGCGGGTGCTGTAATAGAACTTGCTCAAAGTGCGAAATAGAAATAACTACTGCAATTGTATCTTCTATTACATACGAATATGCAGGGTATGTACCTTTTCGGAAGAAACCTACATGAGGGAACATATCGCCATCCTTTAATACCGAAACAATTTGTTCTCTCCCATTTACGTCATTTTTATAGATTTTAACTCTCCCGTTGTAAATAAAGTAAACATTTTCCAATGGATCTTCTTGCATAAAAACATGTGAGCCCTTTGCATATTGTCTGTTTTGTGCAATGTTTACAATCTCATCCAATTCATCGCTGGTTAATTCTTTAAAAAGAGGAACGGTCCGTAAAACTTCTTTTATCTCAACACGATTCATAATATCACTCCAATAATAGCGCTTACTTTTAGTGTACCAAACTAATAGATTACGGGTAAAGAATTAGTATTGCAGAAGCATTTAAAAAAGTTGGGACATCATAATTAATATGATTTTAGTCTAGTAATGCGTTTTAGTGTGAAACCAAAATACTATTTTTTAATAAAGAAATTTGTCTCCTATGTAATATTTTTAAAAATCCAATTATAGATTAGTTGTAGAAATCAAAATATATGATTTCAAATTTTTTTAAGAGTATAGGGGGGGAATTACTTGAAAAAAAGGTTATCAGTAGGTTTAGTATTATTGCTTTCTATCTTTCTAGCTTTATCGGGTTGCTTTAGTGGTGAGAGTTCAACAAATGAACCAGAAGAACCATCAAAACCAAGCGAAGAAGGTCAAAATGAACAACAAGAAGAGAACAATGGACCTAAAATTCTTCGTCTAAACAATAGTTCAGAACCAGGTTCACTACATCCTGGTACCGCACAAGGTACTCATGATTCTTGGATCCTTGAGCATGCTTTTGAAGGATTGACTAAGAAGACGCAAGAAGGTGAAATTGTCGCAGGAATGGCTGAAGAATGGACAACAAGTGAAGACGGATTAACTTGGACCTTTACGTTACGTAAAGATATCAAATGGTCAAATGGTGATCCAGTTACAGCTCATGACTTTGAATATGCATGGAAATATGCACTTAGTCCAGAAGCTGCATCTACGTATGCGTATCAACTCTACTACATAGCAGGTGGAGCTGAATATAATGGAGCCAAAGAAGGTGCTGACTTAGCAGCGCTGGAAGCTGAGGTAGGGGTAAAAGCATTAGATGATACTACATTAGAAGTGAAACTGGCACAACCAACACCATATTTCCTAGACTTAACATCTTTCTACACTTACTATCCTATTAATAAAGCAGTGCAAGAGGCAAACCCAGATTGGTATAAAGAAGCAGATACGTACGTATCAAATGGTGCCTTTAAGTTAACGGAGTGGAAACACAAAGAAAGCATGAAGCTTGAGAAAAATGAAAACTATTACAATAAGGATAGTATAAATCTAGATGAAGTAAACTTTGTAATCATCGATGATGAAAATACATCTTGGCAAATGTATCAGTCTGATGAACTTGACTTAGTATATCCACTTCCACAGGACGTAATTGGACAGTTGGTAGAAACAAAAGATCCAGAATTCCAAATTGGAACTGATTTGGCAGTTTACTACTATAATTTAAACACTGAGAAGAAGCCTTTTAATAACGTAAAGGTGAGAAAAGCATTAGCTATGTCAATTGATCGCCAAACAATTGTTGAGCATGTCGCTCAAGGTGGTCAACCACCAGCATTTTCTGTTGTTCCACCAGGAATCCCTGATGTATCAGGAGATTACCAAGAGAATACTGGTAAACTTTTTGAAGAAAACGTAGAAGAAGCTAAAAAGCTTTTAGAAGAAGGCTTGGCTGAAGAGGGCTTGGATGAATTCCCAAATGTAACACTTACGTACAATACTTCAGAAGGTCACAAAATGATTGCCGAGGCAGTTCAGGAAATGTGGCGTAAAAACCTTGGAATTGAAATTACACTTGAAAATGTTGAATTCCAGGTAAAGCTTGACCGTGAAAAAGCTGGAGACTATGAAATCTCAAGGGCTGGCTGGGTCGGAGACTATGTAGATCCGATGACATTTATGGACCTATGGGTAACAGATGGACCGTATAACGATGCAAACTGGGGTAATGCAGAATATGACAAATTGATCAATGTTGCCAAGACAACAATGAACCAAGAAGAAAGAATGAAGGCAATGCATGACGCGGAAAAAATCTTAATGGATGAAATGCCGGTTATTCCTGTATATTTCTATACTAAACCTTACACTGTGAAGCCACATGTAACTGGTATTTATACACCGATAAATCGTTACCCTCAATTCATTTATGCTGATATTAAAAACTAGTTAATTAGTTAATCGAGGTATGCTTTTACAGGCATACCCCGATTTTTCTTACATAAAAATGAAAAGGGGGATAACATGCTTAAATACATCATAAAGAGAATAGGCCTGGCATTTCTCACTCTATGGGTAATCATTACATTAACATTCGTCTTAATGCATAGTATTCCTGGAAATCCATTTGCTCAAGAAGGTACCATGCCGGAGGCTGTCTATAATAATCTACAAAGCTACTACAATTTGGACAAACCTTTACTTGTTCAATATGGTCATTATTTACTATCTATCTTACAATTCGATTTTGGTCCTTCTTATAAATCATCATCACTTACAGTGAACGATCTAATTATTAATGGGTTTCCGGTATCCCTGCATTTAGGCACCCAAGCCTTGCTTATCGCTATTCCGTTGGGTTTATTTTTTGGAATTGTTGCAGCCTTATACCGTAATCGCTGGCCAGATTATTCGTCGATGATCTTAGCGATTATTGGAATTTCCGTTCCAAACTTCATATTAGCTTCCTTCCTTATTAATTACTTAGCCGTTGAGCTAAGATGGTTCCCGGTTGCTACTTGGAAATCTTGGTCTCATACAGTTTTACCTTCTCTGTCGCTTGCAATGATGCCAATGGCTTTTATCGCTCGTTTAATGCGATCAAGCATGCTTGAAGTGATGGGCCAAGATTATATTTTAACCGCAAAAGCAAAAGGGTTAAAACAAGGAACTATAATACTCAAGCATGCAATACGTAATGCTATTTTGCCAGTCGTTACGGTACTAGGAATACTTATTGCTAATATTGTTACCGGAAGTTTTATTATAGAAAAAATCTTTGGAATACCGGGTATGGGGGAGATGTTTGTTACAAGTATCTTTAATCGTGATTATCCTGTAATTCTCGGTTCTACCATCTTTTACGCTGCTATCCTGATTCTTTTAATTCTTATCGTAGATATTGCCTATACATGGATTGATCCAAGAATTAAAGTAACGGGGGAGAGCAAATGAAAAACGAATCACAGTATACACAAGAAATGTTTACTCCTGCAGAACATAAATTTGAAGATGCGGAAAAGATTGCTAGACCAAGTATTTCGTATTGGTCAGATGTATGGCAGCGGCTTAAAGAAAATAAATTAGCTATTATTGGCCTAATTATTATTATTGTAATTGGGATAATGGCTATCATTGGTCCTTATCTAAATGGTTATACCTACTATGAACAAGATTTCACCAAAAAGAACTTACGCCCAAATGGTGAACATTGGTTTGGGACTGATTCGTCAGGTAGAGATTTATTTACTAGAGCATGGTACGGAGCTAGAATATCTCTATTTATAGGGATAATGGCAGCATTAATTGATTTCATAATGGGTGTTATATATGGCGGAATATCAGGGATACGCGGAGGCAAGGTTGATAACTTTATGATGAGAGTAGCAGAAGTATTATACGCTATTCCATACTTATTAATGGTGATTCTAATGATGATTGTCCTTGGAAGAGGTCTATGGACGATTATTATCGCAATGACAATAACCGGCTGGATTCCTATGGCGAGATTAGTCAGAGGACAGGTACTGCAGCTTAAGGAATATGAATATGTGCAAGCGGCAAATGCAATGGGAGCACAGACGTCATGGATATTACGTAGGCATATGATTCCAAATACCATGGGACCAATTTTGGTTAATGTGACTCTTACTGTTCCTACAGCCATTTTTGCGGAAGCAACCTTAAGTTTCTTAGGCTTAGGCATTCCTGCACCTGAGGCTAGTTGGGGTACGATGGCCAATGATGCACTAGGTAGTATTTTAATAGGAAATTTCTATCAATTGTTTATTCCAGCTTTTCTGATCTCCCTCACGATGTTTGCTTTTAATGTTTTTGGTGATGGTTTAAGAGATGCACTCGATCCTAGACTTCGTAAATAGATTGATAGAGGGGGTATGAAAATGGAAAATATAGTTGAGATAAATGACCTTCACGTAACATTTAATACGAATGCAGGTAAAGTGAAAGCTGTCCGAGGTATCTCCTTTTCAGTTGAAAAGGGAGAAGCGGTCGCAATTGTTGGTGAATCAGGTTGCGGAAAAAGTGTTACAGCAAAATCTATCATGAGATTGCTTCCTTCCCCACAAGCTAACATTGAAAAGGGTTCCATCTTGCTAAATGGGGTAGATGTTGTAGCTAAATCAGAAAGAGAAATGCAAAAAATTAGAGGTAATGAAGTTGGTATGATATTTCAAGACCCAATGACTTCCTTAAATCCAACAGCAAAGATAGGAATTCAAATTGCAGAAGGAATTATGCGCCATAACAAGGTTTCAAAGAAGAATGCAATAGAGAAAGCTATAAAAATGCTGGAACTTGTAGGGATTCCTCAGCCAGATAAAAGAATTAATCAGTATCCTCACGAGTTTTCTGGTGGGATGCGACAAAGAGTAATGATAGCTATAGCATTAGCTTGTCAGCCAAAACTATTAATTGCGGATGAGCCTACAACGGCCTTGGATGTAACCATCCAAGCACAAATTCTACAATTAATGAAGGAGCTACAGGAAAAAACAAATACGTCTATCATCCTCATAACACATGACCTTGGAGTAGTTGCAGAAATGTGTAGTAAGGTAGTTGTGATGTACGCCGGGGAGATTGTTGAATCTGGCAGTGTGGAAGAAATATTTTCAAACCCGACACATCCTTATACAAAAGGGTTATTAAAATCAGTCCCAAGATTAGATATGGCTAAACACGAAAAGCTCTCTACAATTACAGGTACTCCTCCAGATTTACTTGAACCACCAAAGGGATGTTCCTTTTTCCCGAGGTGTGAGAAGGCAATGAAAATATGTAAAGAGCACAGACCAGGAAGTGAATCAGTAGGAAATACACAATACAGTTCTTGCTGGTTGAATCACCCGATGGCGAAAAGTAACAATGCGGTGTGAGGAGGAGTCAAAATAAGTGGGAGCAAATAGTGAACAAAAAAGTCCGTTAATGGAAATAAAAAATGTGAAAAAGTATTTTCTTACCCAAGATAAACCGGTAAAGGCAGTAAATAATATAAATTTATCAATTAACAAAGGGGAAACAGTGGGTCTAGTTGGTGAAAGCGGATGTGGAAAATCAACAGTAGGTAAAACCATTATCCGCTTGCTAGAACCAACAGAAGGAGAGGTCCTTTTTGAAGGAAGAAACATCTACAACTTTAACTCGAGAGACCTAAAGGAGCTAAGGAAACATGTCCAAATTATTTTTCAAGACCCTTATGCTTCGCTTAATCCAAGGATGAAGGTTGAAGATATAATTGGAGAGCCTCTGGATATCCACCATATTGTAAAAGGTAAGAATCGAAAGGAAAGGATAAGAGAGCTTTTGGAGCTAGTCGGTCTAAGACCAGAGCATGCTAATCGCTTTCCTCATGAATTTAGTGGGGGACAACGACAACGAATCGGCATTGCAAGAGCATTAGCACTCAATCCAAAATTTATTGTGTGTGATGAACCTATTTCAGCACTTGATGTATCAATTCAAGCCCAGATTGTAAATCTATTGAAAAACCTGCAAGAAAAAATGGATTTAACATATCTCTTTATCGCTCATGATTTATCAATGGTGAAGTACATTTCTGATCGAATTTTAGTTATGTACTTAGGTAATATGGTTGAACTTGCGGATAGTAATACATTGCATGAAGAACCACTACATCCATACACGCAAGCATTGTTATCAGCAGTTCCGATTCCAGATCCGTCAGTAAAGCGTGAGAGAATAGTATTAGAAGGAGATGTTCCAAGCCCTTTATCACCTCCTTCAGGTTGCGTGTTTCGAACAAGATGTCAATTTGCTATGGAAAAATGTGCTACAGATATACCTGAGTGGAAGGAAGTAAAACCAAATCATTTCACTGCCTGTCATTTATATGATGATTGATGAGTTTTACAATTATAGGTAAGAAGTGGTATAATAATTGAAACGTAAGATAAATTAATAAGTGAAGCTTATTATAAGAAGTTTCTGCTAAGAAGTGCTTTTTATAATAAGTTTTTTTATTTTTGCTATGTTTGGATATATTGTTGTTCTTACGGGCATAAGTAACTCTGTGTGTGTAGTTTCAACAATTAGAACATGGTTGGTTCTTTCCGTTTGTTCTTGATTCGTTCCAACCTAACTTAAGGAGATGATTTGAATGGCATTTGGAAGAAGACCAGTCGAAGAGATTGTTACAGAGGAAACTAAAGTTTGGGAATGTTCATCAGAGGATTGTAACGGTTGGTTACGTGATAATTTTAAAAGTACTCAAGAACCATTATGCCCTCTTTGTAATTCACAAATGGAATCAACAACTAAATTACTTCAGGTTGTAGATAACCATTGTAAAAGCTATTTAGCTTAGATTTAAGAGGCTTTCTCTAGTAGAAAAGTTTTTAAAAAATAAACTTAAATAATTTATGTTATAAAAAATGTAATAGTGGATATAATAATTCATGCAATACCTTGCAACAAAATTTTGTTGCATTACATAGGAGGAAGCAAAATGGCACAAGGAAAAGTAAAATGGTTTAACAGTGAAAAAGGCTTTGGATTTATTGAAGTTGAAGGTGGAGACGATGTATTCGTACATTTCTCAGCTATCCAAGGTGAAGGGTTCAAAACGTTAGAAGAAGGTCAAGAAGTTACTTTCGATATCGAAGAAGGTAGTCGTGGACCACAAGCTGCTAATGTTCACAAGGCATAATAACCCATATATAAACTGTACAAAACAGATTCTTTCATAAGAATCTGTTTTTTTGTATTTAAAGGCTATATTAGATAGGATGTTATTTCGTAACTATTAAGTAAGCAATTTTTTTTGTGTTTTAACCAATTATAAATACAATAACAGTATATAAGTTTGTACTAACAGAAAGCTGGTGTTTTAATGTATTATGTGGTTGTTGATATAGGTTGTAGTGAATGTGGGGAAGCATCTAATATAGTGGGGATATTCTCTTCTAAGGAAAAAGCAATAGATGCTAGAGAATATTATGTTAAAGATAATCGACTGGAACATAACGATGATCATGAACTTCTCATTTATAAAATTGATGAACTTGATAAAATCTACAACAATAGTTATGAACATCTAATATAAAAGGACAGCTATATTCTGGCTGTCCTTTACAATTATCCTAAAACTTATTGTTTTATTTGATTCAACTCTTCGATACTCTCCATAACAAGTGTGACAGCTTGACTCATTGCTGCTCCTCCACCAAATGCTGCAGTGACCCCTACAGCTTCAAGTATTTCTTGTTCTGTACAACCTCGATCTAAACATCCCTTGGTATGGTAAATAATGCAGTATTCATCCTGAGAATAGAGGCTTATGCCTAAAGCAATTAGTTGCTTTTCTTTTTGGGAAAGAACGCCTTCACTAAAGCATTCTTCCGTAAATGAATTAAATTTTGAAGCAAGTTCAGGCATTTTTTCAGTGAATACACCTAACCCAGATTTATAGTGATGCAGTGCAGCTTCAGTAGAGTTTCTAGGTTCATATTGCATCTGTTACTCATCTCCATTCTATCTATAGTACTAAAATCAAAGATAGTATGAGCAAAACAACCACGGAATAACCTGTTAAAACCTGTGAAATTTAATCCCGCAGTTATAATCAGTGTTTCCAGAATAAAGGAAACATATTTTTTATATCAATAGGCAAAATGAATATAAAGTTAAGTGTGGGTTTAGTTATTTACCACTTGTTAAAAGTCACGAAAAGATTAAATGTTTTTTCTAAAGGCTAAAGCCCTAATAAAAACCTGAAAGAAATCAGGGTGTTAGCATCTGATAGCTCCCCACTAAAATACTATTACTTATTTGTTAGGTGGGCAACTTCCGGACGGCTACACCGGGATAATTTAATTGAGAAGGTGGACCAGTTATGAACATAGAACAAGAAAATTCTTCATATAAACCTGGCGATATTGTATATGTGTTTTATCGTAATCCTCATACCCAGGATGTAGCAAATGTTCAAGAAGCAGCTGTTGTAAGCAGTCCTGATAACCCAAACGAATTAGCGTTATTTTTATATGATACATACTATCCGTTAACCAATGAGTTGGCTGTGTATAGTAGCGAAGAATCAGCGCAAGAGGCTTATCAGCAATACTTCGAAGGATATTGAGGAGGCTAAACTAGATGAAACCATTTACACCTCAATTAGTATACTTTGAACCTAAAGCGTTAGACTATCCACTTGGTAAACAGCTTTTTGAAAAATTTAATAATATGGGACTGGAAATACGTGAGACGACTTCACACAATCAAATCAGGAACCTTCCTGGGGATAATGATTTCCAAAAGTATCGTGTTGCAAAGTCTACCTTAGTAGTTGGTATCCGAAAAACTCTTAAGTTCGATACGTCCAAGCCATCTGCAGAGTATGCCATACCATTTGCGACTGGGTGTATGGGTCACTGTCATTATTGTTATTTACAAACAACAATGGGGAGTAAGCCTTATATTAGAACATATGTAAATGTAGATGATATTTTCGAACAGGCAGATAAATACATTGCGGAACGCGCGCCAGAAGTAACACGATTTGAGGCATCATGTACATCGGACATTGTTGGTATTGATCATTTAACTCATACATTAAAAAGGGCAATTGAATACTTCGGAGAAAAAGATTTTGCAAAACTTCGCTTTGTTACAAAATTCCACCATGTTGATCATTTATTGGACGCAAAGCATAACGGTAGGACAAGATTTCGCTTTAGTATTAATGCAAAGTATATTATTAAAAACTTTGAACCTGGGACGTCTCCACTTGATAAACGTATTGAAGCAGCACGTAAAGTCGCAGAAGCAGGGTACCCTCTAGGTTTTATTGTTGCCCCCATCTATCTACATGAGGGTTGGGAAGAAGGCTATTATGAAATGTTTGAGCGACTAGAATCTGAATTGCCACCTGAAGCAAAGAAAGACCTTACATTTGAATTTATTCAACATAGATTCACTAAACCCGCAAAAAGAGTAATTGAGAAAAACTATCCAATGACAAAATTAGAGTTGGATGAAACAAAAAGACGATACAAATGGGGCAAGTATGGGATCGGAAAATACATCTATCAAAAAGAAGAGGAAGCAGATATAAAGGATCATTTATCTAAATACATGGAGAAGTTCTTTCCGCAAGCAAAGCTGGAATATTTTACTTAAAAAACAAACCAAGAGCTATCCTCTTGGTTTTGTTTTTGCTTACTTATAGTAGATGAAATATAAGCCCTGAGACTGTAGACATTGTTACCACAGATAAAATAAAAATAATCACTAATTGCTTTTTAAAAATTGATTTTAGCAAGATAATTTCTGGTAAGCTTGCTCCAGCTGAACTTATCATCATAGCCATTACTGGCCCGAGGGCCATACCTTTCATTATGAGTATCTGAGAAATAGGAATCATGCTAGATAGCCGTATATAAAGTGGGATACCTATAATAGCAGCAATTGGTATTAGCCACCAATGTTCCTCACCAAATGTATTTGCAATCCATTCTGTTGGAACTAACCCGTGAATGACTGAGCCAATTGCAGCTCCTATTAGCAAATATGGATAAACGCTTTTCATTAAGTCTATTGTTTCTCTAATAGCTAACATGATATTAAATTTTGTATGTTGCTCAGAATAGCCTGTCATTATAACGTTTTTAACATATTTCTCGTAGCCTAGAGCTTCAATTGTAAAACCAATAATGATTGAAAATGCGGTTGTTACCAGGGTGTAAATCAATGTGACCTTCCAGCCAAGCACTACACCCATAATAGTGAGTATTGTTGGATCAAGAACTGGAGATGCAAATAAAAAGATCATAACAATTCCAAAGGGCATTTTCTTTTTAAGCATGTTAACAACTACTGGAATAGTAGAACAAGAACAGAAGGGTGTAATAAATGCAAATAATATTGCTACAAATGCAGCTATCATCTTATTGCTGCCAGCTAATTTTTTCTCGATTTTTTCGTAAGGTATATAACCTTGTAGTAAACTAATAGCAAAAGAAATCACAATAAATAATAGCGTTAATTCAAGAGCAATGAACAAAAAGCTTTTTAGTGTTTCAACCCACATGAATACTTCCTCCTTGATATTAAGTTGATAAATCAAAAATATTTGATATTAAGTGCGAGATACTCTATTGAGAAGAAAAAAGAGATACTTTCTTTAAATCAAAAATATTTGATGAATTAATCTTACACCCAGTATTTACCTGTGTCAATTATTAAATCAAATATAGTTGATTTAATAATACTTGCTGTTTCTTTTGCTGTTCTAAAATATGTTGCCTTGGAAAAATGTTACACAAAGGTGAAAAAGATAGTTACTATATAAGAGGGGGGAATTATATGGAAGATATAGTTTTTATAAAAGAATATCGTAATAATAATCAACTTAGAAAAAGTTTTAACGATTTAGCTTTCCAAACTTTTGGAATCAACTTTGAAAAATGGTACGAAGCGGGTTACTGGACAGATAAATACATTCCATTTTCATTTGTTTCTCAAAATAAAGTTATAGCTAATGTATCTGTTAATCTAATTGACTTAGTTATTAATAATCAAATTATAAAAGGAATTCAAATAGGAACAGTTATGACTCATCCCGAGTACCGTAATAAAGGTCTTTCTCGTAAACTTATGAATATGGTAATGGAAACTTATGAAAGTACATATGACATGATGTATTTATTTGCTAACAAAACAGTTCTAGATTTTTATCCGAAATTTGGGTTTAATATCCTTCAAGAAACACAGTACGAATTAGAGTTCATTCCACTAACAAAAAATGTAGGAGCACTTCAAAAGCTAAATGTAGAAAGTGTGATAGACCGTCAATTTATTTATGATTTTGCGAAAGATAGAATTCCCACTTCGAGGGAGTTTGGAGCCGTAAATACTAAGGAACTGCTACAATTTTATTGTTTATATGCGTTTCCAAATGATATCTATTATTTACCTGAACAGGATATCATTATCATTTTCCAAGCAACTAAGGGTTGTATTCATATTTTTGATATTATATCTAAAAAAGAAGTGAACTTACAAAATATTTTAGAATCTATTACACCAGAACAAAAAAAGATCTTCTTTCATTTCACAGTTGACAGACAAAATCATGTAGAGAAAGGCATTTATCATGGAGATGAAGTTTTATTTGTGCGATTTAAGAAGGAGATAGTATTACCTGAACATTTTAAACACCCAATTACATCACAAGCTTAACAGTAAGGGCTCACTATTTTAGTGTCAGCCCTTTTTTTGTTTACCTATAACTTGTTGGTATCCCTAACGCAAAAAATACCAACTATACTTTCTACTAAATCACTTCAAAAACGAACGTTTATTCTGTAAAATGAATAGTAGAAATCTGAGGTGATGAAAAATGAACTTTCGGAAAAACATTCAAGAAGTAATTGATATTGTGCGAGAAAATCCAAAATATGCAGAAAACATTGTTCATTGGCACACAATAGAGGCTACATCGGCTAAAACAGTAAAAATGCCAAATTCAATAGATAATAGGTTAAAAGAAGCCTTACATAGAAGAGGAATTCAACAGTTATATACTCACCAGCACTTAGCGTACGAAACAACGAAAAAAGGGCAAAATTTCGTTGCTGTTACGCCAACTGCCTCTGGAAAAACATTATGTTATAACCTACCTGTTCTTCAGAAAATTATCGAAAATGATCAGGCTCGAGCATTATATTTGTTTCCTACAAAAGCGTTAGCTCAGGATCAAAAAAGTGAACTAAATGAAATAATTGAAGAGATGGGCGTTGCAATTAATAGTTATACGTATGATGGTGATACTCCTGCAAATATCAGACAAAAGGTTCGTAAAGCAGGGCATATTGTGATTACAAATCCAGATATGCTCCACTCAGCTATCCTTCCACACCATACAAAATGGGTATCTCTGTTTGAAAATCTCCAATACATTGTGATAGACGAACTACATACATATCGTGGTGTGTTTGGTAGTCACGTAGCAAACGTAATTCGACGATTAAAGAGAATCTGTGAGTTCTATGGCAGTAATCCAATTTTCATGTGTACTTCTGCAACAATTGCAAATCCAAAGGAATTGGCTGAAAACTTAACGGGAACAAAAATGGAACTCATAGAAAATAATGGAGCCCCAACAGGGAAGAAACACTTTGTGTTTTATAATCCTCCAATTGTAAATAAACCACTTAATATTAGAAGAAGTGCAACCTTAGAGGTTAGAAGATTAGCAAGCGAATTCTTGAAAAATAAAATCCAAACAATTGTTTTTGCTAGGAGTAGGGTGAGAGTTGAAATAATACTAACTTATTTACAAGAACTGATTAAACACAAGCTGGGCCAAAAAGCAATTAGAGGATACCGTGGAGGATATTTGCCAAAACAAAGGCGTGAGATTGAACAGGGGTTGCGAAATGGAGATATTTATGGAGTTGTCTCTACGAACGCACTTGAGCTCGGTGTCGATATTGGACAACTGCAGGTTTGTATCATGACTGGCTATCCAGGGACGATTGCAAGCGCTTGGCAGCAAGCTGGAAGAGCAGGAAGACGTCAAGGTGAAGCCGTGATTTTTATGGTTGCCAGTTCTAACCCTTTGGATCAATATATGATTCAAAATCCGACTTATTTCTTCAGTCGTAATCCTGAAACAGCAAGAATTAATCCCAATAATCTTGTCATTTTAATCGATCATATTAAATGCGCAGCATATGAACTTCCGTTTAAACAGGGAGATACATTTGGTGAACTGGATTTAGAAGATATTTTAGAGTTCTTAACAGAGGAACGTGTTCTACATCAAAACGGTGATAAATGGTACTGGATGAATGATTCTTTCCCGGCACATAACATTAGTTTACGTTCAGCATCACAGGAAAATGTTGTTATAATTGATCAATCTGATATTGCAGCAGTTAAGGTGATAGGAGAGATGGATCGTTTTAGTGCAATGACGCTATTACACGATGAGGCAATCTACCTGCACCAAGGAGTCCAATATCAAGTCGAAAAACTGGATTGGGAAGAAAAGAAAGCTTTCGTGCGGGAAGTAGATGTTGATTATTTTACAGATGCAAACCTTGCAGTACAGTTAAAGGTATTAGAGGTTGATAAACAAAGAACAAAAGATACAATAGAGATTGCTTTCGGAGATGTTTCCGTTCAAGCCATGGCTACAATATTCAAAAAAATTAAATTTGAAACACACGAAAACATAGGTTCAGGGCCTATTCATTTGCCAGAAGAAGAACTTCATACATCTTCAGCCTGGATTAGCTTACAAAAGAGTGAACTAGAGGGTATCAGTGAACAAAGAATCGAAGAAGGACTTGTTGGGGTAGCAAATGTCCTTAAACATGTTGCTCCATTATTAACAATGTGTGATCCTTCAGATCTACACGTTGTACCTCAAGTCAAGGCTGCACATAATGAACAGCCTACTATCTTTTTATATGATCGCTATCCAGGAGGAATTGGATTAAGCGAAAAGGTATATGAAATCATGGAACGACTTCTCACAGAGTCAGAAGAAATGATTCTTAGCTGTGCGTGTGAATCTGGCTGCCCGTCATGTATAGGAACAGATGTACTTCACGAACGAGCAAAAACAGACGCACTTACACTGATAACCAAATTAAAGCAAGGTACTAATAAGCCCGCGTAACAAACGGAAAAGTTAGGAGCTTCAATTATGTCGTTAAAGGGTAAACTTAATCGTTTAAAAAGTCATATTGTAAAGGAAGAAGTAAAAGCAGAAGTAGAACCAGCTGTGTTACATGTAGACAATAATGAGATTCCTTATTTAGAAAAATGGGAGGAATTTGGCGCAAAGCCATTCTACTTTGAGGGATCTTACTGCTTTGTAAGGACAGTGGAGTACCCATTAGATTATCTACACGGTCTATATCATTTTTCGAAATTAAATGATGTTGTTGATATGTGGAATTCTTCTGAGATAAAGCACCCTTTATCCTCTAAAGGACATAAAGCTTCAGATCTTTTCTTTTTTGATACTGAAACAACTGGGCTAGGGGGCGGCACTGGAAATACAATATTTTTGTTAGGTCATGCAAGAGTAAAAAATGACAAGGTTATTCTAACTCAGCATTTTTTACCTAATCCAGGTGCAGAAATTGCATTATACCAAAGTTTTTTATCAAGTGTCGATTATACTACACTTGTCACATATAACGGAAAATCATTTGATTGGCCGCAAGTTAAAACAAGACATACACTAATTCGGGATTCGCTCCCTAAGCTACCTGACTTTGGCCATTTTGATCTATATCATGCTGCTAGACGGCTATGGAAAAACAAACTAGAATCAGTAAGGTTAGCAAATGTCGAAAAACACATTTTGGAAATAACAAGAGAAGATGATGTTCCAGGATATTTAGCACCTATCCTATATTTTGATTATGTTGAAAATAAGCTTCCAGATGGGATTTTTGGAGTAATGAAACATAATGAAATTGATATCCTTTCACTTATAACATTGTATATACATTTGTCAGGTGTTGTAGTCTTATCACAGCAAAATAACGAAAACTCAGAAACCTACGAGGTTGCTAGATGGTTAGAGGCATTGGGTGAAACGGCAAGAGCAGAAAAGTTATATGAAAAAGTTGTCGAAAATAAACAAGTGGATGAAAGCAAAGCCAAGCTTGCACTAGCCTTTCTATATAAAAAACAGAGAAAGTTAGATGATGCAATTGAACTTTTTCAACATGTTGCTGAAACCGGAAGTGAGAAGGACTTCATAACAGCTAGTATCGAATTAGCAAAGTTCTATGAACATCATGAAAAAGATTATGAGAGAGCAAGGAATTTTGCGCAAAGTGCCTTCATAAAATGGAAAAGTAGCTACAAAGATAATAGCAAAACTGACTCAAAAGGAGAGGATCTTGAAAAGAGGATTACAAGACTAGCTAGAAAACTTCGGAATAGTAAGAAAATATTACCCGGGTAAGCGCAGGATTAGTGGTTTTTCGCGCGAAAGTTTGTCGATATTGTGAACTTTTGTTCCTTCCTTCATTTGTCATTGTAGAACATTGTAATACCATGTAAAATAATGTTTTGTGTAAAGATATATTATTTTAGATGGAGAGGGAAATCAAATGTATAAGAAGATCTTATTTCTTTACTTTGTTGTCCTAGGATTAATTGTCTTATTACTTTCAGGAATTCGTGATGGCTCGTATGCCTTTTTTTCATAAAAAATAGGTGTTTTGATTAGTACATGTATCTACCTTCCTTCATAGGCTATTAGTGAAAGCAGATGAAGGAAAGGAGATATAAAAAATGAATGGAAGACCACATGTAATGCAACCTATTGTTCATCCAACAAGATGCTGTGTTCAGCATCACTGTCAAACAACAATTGTGCCACACATTCATCCATCACATACTCAACATGTAAATCATCATATGTACCAGCATATGCACTATTATCCACACACGGAGTCTGTAGCAAATGAAGTTTCACATCAACACTTTAATTGTGGAGTAAGACCACCGGGGCCATTCTTTGGTAGATAAAAGAAGTTAGTTGTTATGAGCAGAAATGTAAGTAAGACAAATAGTGTAAAGACAACAGGAACTGTATAAGTTCCTGTTTTACTTACTTGTGATTTTTTGGAAAGCAAAAGCCATTCAAGGTTTTGTATATTTCGATCTACATAATTTTTGAGAACATTTAAAACTTCAATATTCCAAAAATGCAAAAGGATAAGGAGTATGGAATGATAAAGGTACTAGCGATTACAGGATATAAGCCATTTGAACTCGGAATATTTGGACAGAACCATCCAGGAGTAGGATATATAAAAACGGCATTAAGAAAACAGCTCATACCTCTTCTGGAAGAAGGACTTGAATGGGTAATCATTAGCGGCCAGTTAGGGGTTGAATTATGGGGGGCAGAAGTTTCATATGAACTGCAGGAATTATATCCAGAACTTAAGTTGGCTGTTATCACACCATTCTTAGATCAAGAAGAAAATTGGAATGAAACGAATAAGGAGTATTACCAATTTATTTTGTCACAGGCGGATTATATTAATAGCATTACAAATCGAAAATATGATAATCCATCACAGTTCCGTTTGAAAAATACATTTTTCCTTGAAAAAAGTGACGGACTTTTAGTTTTATATGATGAAGAAAATGAAGGCAGTCCAAAATATATATATGCAGATGCCAAAAAAAGAGCTGAGAACGGTGACTATGAATTAATAACTATAAATGGATACGACCTTCAAACAATTGTTGAGGAAGAACAACTTGCGAACAATGATTTTTGATTATTGCTTTATTCAACAGAATCTACTGAAGAATGCTTGGTGTTCCCAAAAAGAAAAAGCATTTCCTCATCTTTAGTGGATTCAAGGTAGATATTTTCAAATCAAATGAAAGCTCAAATCAATTTTTCATTCTCACAAGAGAAAACAAAGAACTCTACAGAAAGATAAATTGACAATCTAAGAAATTTTTGAAAAAATAGAATAGGAATAATGGGGAAAGTGTATCGAGGTGAAAAGTATGTTATCAGACAAAATAAAATTAACCGCTAAAGATATTTTAGAAAAAGAATTCAAAACAGGCATGAAGGGCTATAAGCAAGAAGAAGTTGATAAATTTTTAGATACTATTATTAAAGATTACGAAGTGTTTTATCAAGAAATTGAAGAATTACAACAAGAAAATCTTCGTTTAAAACGACAAGTGGAAGATTCATTTAAGAAACAACCACAAACGCAAACAGGCACAACAAATTTTGATATCTTAAAGCGTTTATCAAATTTGGAAAAGCATGTCTTTGGTAGTAAATTATATGATTGATGTGAATATTTACTAGTAACAATGCTATTGCAATTGTGTTGTATTTTTACTATACTAATTCATGCACACATTAATAACGTTCGGGTAATCGCTGCAAACTTGCTTTGCAGAGGAAAGTCCATGCTCGCACGGGCTGAGATGTCCGTAGTGTTCGTGCCTAGCCAATTAATAAGCTAGGGTAGTCTGGTATTACTGGGCTAACGGCAGGGAAAAAACCTAAGTCCTTTGGATATGGTTTGACTACCTTTAAAGTGCCACAGTGACGGAGTCTTGTAAGAAATTACAAGAGTGGAACGAGGTAAACCCCACGAGCGAGAAACCCAAATTATGGTAGGGGCACTTTCTCTTAGGAAATGAACGAAGAGAAGGACAGACGGGTTTACCGTCTGTAGATAGATGATTACCACCGGAGTACGAGGCTTTTCGCCGATTGTAGTACGAAGGAACAAAACATGGCTTACAGAACGTTATTGATGAATGATATCTGAATAGTAACGAAGCTCTCCAGTCGGAGAGCTTTTTGTATTCTAAAAGGAAATGAAGTTTTTAAAAATGATATTATACAAGAATGTGTCCTTGCTTTACTGACAGAGTTTCTTTATTCTTGTACATATACAATTGAGTACATAGTTAGGGTGAAATTTATGGGAAAAGTAACACTTATTGCAACAGCTGCAATGGGAATTGAGGCTCTTGTAGCAAAAGAAGTTAAAGATCTAGGTTATGATTGTACCGTTGAAAACGGAAAAGTCATATTTGAAGCAGATGAAAAGGCGATCTGTCGAACTAATCTTTGGTTACGCACTGCGGATCGTGTAAAACTGAAGGTTGGCGAATTCAAGGCAACGACATTCGATGAACTCTTTGAAAAAACAAAAGCTATTAATTGGGGAGATTATATACCTGAAAACGGAGAGTTTCCTGTTATTGGTAAATCGGTGAAATCACAGCTGTTTAGCGTATCAGACTGTCAAAGTATCGTTAAAAAGGCAGTAGTTGAAAGCATGAAAAGATACTATAAGAAGACATCAGGATGGTTTGAGGAAACTGGTCCATTATACCGAATCGAAGTTGCTCTACATAAGGATATTGCTACTCTCACTATCGACTGTTCTGGTGTCGGACTTCATAAACGTGGTTACCGTGCTGGCCAAGGTGAGGCTCCTTTAAAGGAAACATTAGCAGCGACTCTCGTATTATTAACTAATTGGACCCCTGACAAGCCATTTGTAGATCCTTTTTGTGGCTCAGGAACCATTCCAATTGAGGCAGCCTTAATCGGACAAAATATTGCACCAGGCTTTAATCGTGATTTTGTCTCTGAAAAGTGGGATTGGATTGGCAAAAAGGCATGGGATGAAGCTCGACAAGAGGTTGAGGACCTTGCGAACTACGATCAGGAACTCGATATTAGCGGATTTGATATTGATCATCGTATGATACAAATTGCGAAGGATAACGCAGAAGAAGCTGGTTTTGGGGATATAGTTAACTTTAAGCAGATGCAGGTAAAGGATTTTACCACTACAAAAGAATATGGTGTTATAGTAGGTAATCCGCCATATGGAGAACGTCTTGGCGAGAAAAAGGCGGTCGAGCAAATGTATAAGCAAATGGGTGAAGCTCTGCGGAAATATGAAACATGGTCTGTTTACATGTTAACTTCTCATCCGGAATTCGAACAATTTTATGGAAAACCAGCAACAAAAAAACGAAAGCTGTTTAATGGGTTTATACGTACAGATTATTATCAATTTTGGGGTAAGCGACCACCAAGAAATCAATAATTTTTTTCGAATAGTTCAATCCTCAAGAGCATATACTGTATTGGTGTCAACAATATTTGCAGGAGTGAACTAGAATGAATTATATTGATTTCAAAAGAATAGAGCAGGCATTAAACGGTACATATAAAGTACTGCAAAATGAAATGGGGGAAGAAATAACTCCTCTTGAGTCGATTTCAGATGCTAAACAAAACCTGTTAAATGCGATGTCCCATTCAACATCAATTGAAGTTGATTTTCTACGTTATACAAGTAAGTGAATCTTAAAACTGAAACTCACCATAAGGTGAGTTTCTTTGATTAATAAGACATACTGACATAAATGAATAGGATAATGTATAATAAATTTCCACATGTTTACGTAATTGACTTACAATCTCCTGTAGTAGATAATTAACAATTAGCGTGTATTTTGGTTTTGGGGGTTATTTAAATGATTGGTGAAAGGTTACCCTTTCAAATATCTAAGGATGAAAATTTCTTTGATAAATTAAATGAGTGGGTCGGTGATGTTTTTTATGACATTCTACCCGAAAAGGGCTTTGAATTAAGAGATGAACAAATATTTATGGCCTTTCAGCTTGAAAGGGCATTTAAAGATAAAGCCATTGTTTTTGCAGAAGCCGGAGTTGGCACTGGAAAAACCATTGTTTATCTATTATATGCAATTTGTTATGCTAGGTATTTCCGTAAACCAGCCATTATTTCTTGTGCTGACGAATCATTAATTGAACAGCTTGTAAAGCCAGAAGGGGATATTGCAAAGATTGCGGATGCACTAGATTTAGCAATTGATGTTCGTCTAGCAAAAGCTCAGGACCAGTATCTTTGCTTACGGAAGCTAGATGATACAAATCGTCAGATGCCTAATGAAAGAATTGCAAAGGTTTATGAAGAGTTACCAAGTTTTGTTACAAACCATTCAACAATGCAAGCTTTCCATCATTACGGTGATAGAAAAACCTATCCGGAGTTGACTGATGAAGAATGGACAAGAATTTCTTATGACCATTTTCAAGATTGTTTTTCATGTGATATGAGACATAGATGTGGTCTTACTCTATCAAGAGACCATTATCGAAAAGCGGTCGACCTTATTATCTGTTCTCATGATTTTTATATGGAGCATATTTGGACAATGGATGCCAGAAAAAGAGAGGGACAATTGCCATTTTTACCGGATAGCAGCTGTGTTATCTTTGATGAAGGTCATTTACTAGAATTTTCGGCTCAAAAAGCACTTACATATCGTGTCAAAGAAAACACCTTAGAATCACTTCTAACGAGGCTATTAGAAAATGACATTCGAGAAGAATTTGCACAATTAGTTGAGACGACATTGGAGCAAAATGAATTTTTTTATGAGAGTCTAAAGAGTAACAGTCGTAAAGTAGAAGGTTCGAACCGAATGCAGGTTAATTTTACAAATGAATTAATTGAAGATGCTAAGAATCTTTATAAATCACTTGTTGAAATTGGAAACAATCTAGTATTTGAAGCGGAGACATATACAATTGACCAGTACGAACTACATATTGTTGACGAGTACTTAGACCAAATGGAATATTCTCTAAAGCTTTTTACTGGTGAAAGTGAAGTGATAACCTGGGTAGAGGCGGAAGGAGATAGCCATACCTTAGTAATCATGCCTCAAGCAGTTGAGAAAATACTTAGTGAAAAAGTGTTTTCACAAAGAATTCCTTTTGTATTTTCTTCTGCGACATTATCAGAAAATAAATCATTTGATTATATTGCCAGCAGTTTGGGTATTAAAAACTATCAATCGTTTTCGGTGGAATCTCCATTTGACTATGAGAACCAAATGCAAATACAAATGCCGATGTTTTCATTAGGTGAACGAGGCTTTTTAGAGAAGCTGGAGTATGTAGAGAAGGAAATCGTAAAATCGGATGGTAGAGCATTACTATTATTTAATTCAAAGGAAGAACTGCTTGCATTTAAACAAGTAAATAAACTGACAGAATATAAATTACTATTTGAAGGTGACCAGGAAATTAGTAAGCTTGTTTCAATCTTTCAAAATGATGAGCAGAGTATTTTATGTTCAGTTTCATTATGGGAAGGCTTAGATATCCCAGGTCCATCATTATCAAATGTTATTATATGGTCACTTCCTTACCCTCCAAATGATCCAGTATTTCAGGCGAAACGAAGGAATGCTGCAAATCCATGTGAAGATGTGGACCTTCCATATATGCTGCTTCGCCTAAGGCAAGGAGTAGGTAGACTGGTTCGATCTAGTGGTGATAGCGGTATTGTAAGTATCTTGCTTGATGAGGGAGTTCAGGAGTCAGTTATCGAGAAGATTAATAAGGTTTTACCAACTGAACCAAATACTCTATAAACGAAATTGAAGCAACAAATGCAGATAACTTCAAAAAAATAGTATTTTAATGAAGTATTTTTATTGTATAGTGAAAGTTATAGGAGGTAGTTGTTATGTCTGAAAAAATACAACAAATTGAATCGAATTTTCTTGAACTTGTAAAAAAAATGACGAGTTATAACGAAGCAATTGGGCTAATGTACTGGGATTTACGCACAGGTGCTCCCCGAAACGGTGTTGAGCAACGCTCTGAAGTTATCGGTATGTTATCTTCTGAAGTTTTTGCAATGTCTACTTCGACTGAAATGGGTACGTATCTAAAAGAACTATCTGAGGAAAGTGTACAGGACAAGCTTAATGAAGTAACGAAGAAAATGATCGAAGAATGCCAAAAAGAATATGACCGAAACAAGAAAATACCTGCCAATGAATTTAAAGAGTATGTCATTCTTCAGTCAAAGGCAGAATCAATCTGGGAGGAAGCAAAGGAAAAGTCAGATTTTGCTTTATTCCGTCCATACTTAGAAAAACTTGTTGAAACGACTAAAAGATTTATTGGGTACTGGGGATACGAGGGCAACAAGTACAATACTCTTCTTGATATGTATGAGCCAGGGGTAACTGTTGATGTTATTGATAAAGTATTTTCAGAGCTTAGAGAGAAAATTGTACCTTTGGTTAAAGCGATATCAGAATCTACTCAAAAACCAGAAATTTCATTCTTATCTAAAGAGTTTCCAAAGCAAAAACAGCGTGAGTTAAGCTTGGCTATCCTTAAGCAAATGGGATACGACTTCCAGTCTGGCCGTTTAGATGAGACAGTACATCCTTTTGCTACAGGTCTTAATCCTGGAGATGTTCGTGTAACGACTAACTATGATGAACAGGACTTTAGAACGGCTGTATTTGGTACCATTCATGAAGGTGGTCATGCTCTTTATGAGCAAAATATCTCTAAAGAGTTAATAGGTACAAATTTATGTTCAGGAACTTCTATGGGAATCCATGAATCACAATCACTTTTCTATGAGAATTTTGTTGGACGTAACTTATCATTTTGGAAAAATAACTATGACTTATTAAAACAATATGCAAATGGACAATTTGATAATGTTAAAGTTGAAGATTATTATAAAGCAATTAATGAATCGAAACCTTCATTCATAAGAATTGAAGCTGATGAACTAACATATCCACTACATGTGATGGTACGGTATGAAATAGAAAAAGGGCTATTTAACGACGAAATAGAAGTGAAGGACTTACCTGAAATTTGGAATTCAAAATACGAAGAGTACTTAGGAATCCGTCCTGAAACAGATGCAAAAGGTGTACTTCAAGATGTGCACTGGGCAGGAGGAAGTTTTGGGTATTTCCCATCATATGCATTAGGTTACATGTATGCTGCACAGTTAAAAAATGCAATGGTAAAAGAATTGCCTAACTTTGATACATTACTTGAAGAAGGAAATCTTACACCAATTAAAGAATGGCTGACAACAAATGTACACCAATATGGAAAGTTGAAAAAACCGTTAGAAATCCTTAAAGATGTAACCGGAGAAGGGCTAAATGCAGAGCACTTGGTAAAATACCTAGAGGAAAAATATAGCGCTATTTATAACCTATAACTAACAATAAAAGACTACTCAACCAATTGAGTAGTCTTTTTCTTACCTTATAAAAGATGTTTAAAACCTTTTGCTCCAGGAGGTGCATTTTGAATCATTTCTACAAATGGTATTGTGTATGCAATTAAAATTAGAACTGCTAAAATACCTACCCAAAGCTTCCAGTTTTCCAATAACATTGGAGTCTTTTCAGCTTCTTCAGCTACTTCACCAACAGGGAATTCAGTTTCACCCTTTGGAGCGAAGAAAGCAAGATTAATTACAATCACAAGGATTAAGATGATTCCAATAAATAAGATTGTACCGCCGACAGCTTGTGCAATTTGGTAAGGAATCCAATCTAAAGCCTGAGCAGAATCTCCGTACGTAGAGTAAGCTGATCGTCTTGGTGCTCCAAGTAAACCTGCAAAGTGCATAGATGTTGACATAAATGCCATACCAATTGTCCATACAATTGTTTGAACAATAGCAAGCTTGTTCATTGCCTTTGTCATTACACGACCAGTCAAATGTGGAATTAACCAATATGCAATTCCAAAGAAAGTTAGTAATACTGTTGTTGCAACTGTTAAATGGAAGTGACCAGTAACCCAGATTGTATTATGAATAACTTGGTTTAGTTGGTGACTAGCATTAATTACACCACCAGCACCTGCTGGGATAAAGATTAACATACCCATAAATGGTGCGAAGAAACGCGCATCTCCCCAAGGAAGTTTTCTGAACCAACCAAAAAGACCAGTTGCTCCCTTTGATCTTCCATACATTTCAAATGAAGCAAACATAGAGAAAGCAGTCATTAAAGATGGAATAATTACTAAGAATGTTAAAATTACTTGTAAATACTTCCATGACGGTGCAATTCCAGGTTCAGTTAACTGATGGTGGAATCCAACAGGAATCGAGAAAAGTAAGAATAAAATAAACGATAATCTTGCAAGTGCATCTGAGAATATCTTTCCGCCAATAATTTTTGGAATGATAACATACCATGCCATATATGCAGGTAACAGCCAGAAATACACAAGTGGGTGACCAAAATACCAAAATAAAGTTCTACTAATTAATACATCTATTTCGTCAACAATACCAAGCGACCATGGAATAAATTGAATTAAGACTGTAGCAGCAACTCCAAGTGTTGCAACTAACCAAAGAATCATTGTCATTACAGCCATAAAGCTAAGTAAAGGTGTTACAGCACCTGGATTTGATTTTTTCCATTTACCAAAGTGAGCAAACATTGCAAAACCACTAATCCAACTACCTACCACTACTAATGCTAGACCGATATAAAACACAGGGTGTGCTTGAAGGGGAGCATAGAAAGTATAAAGAACAGATGCTTCACCTACAAGTATAGTAGCTGCAGTAGCTGCAGTACCAATTGTCATTGTCCAGAAGCCGATCCAACCAGTTAAACGGACCTTTGGAGAAAGTGTTCCTGACGTCTTACTTAAGCCTGCAAATAAAAATCCAATAATAAAAAATGTAGTAAGTACAAGTGCTAATAATACACCATGAACAGTTAATAATTGATAATAACCAATTCCAGCAGGTAATGTAAATTTACCTGAACGTACAAGTGTTTGTAGCAAACCTGCTGTTCCGCCGAGAAACAATGCAATAAATGCTACATAAAAATGCGCCATAGCTAATTTTCCATCACGTTTATCCACTTTAACATTAGAGTTTGTCATTACTCAGTCACCTCAACCTTCGCCATCATTAAGTGATGTCCAGCTCCGCAATATTCATTACATAAAACTAAAAACTCGCCAGTCTTTTTAAATGTTTGAGTATAAGTACTGATATATCCTGGTTCAACCATCATATTTACGTTAGTTCCAGCAATTGCAAAACCATGTACAACATCTTTTGTTGTTACGTTAATTGTTACTTCTGCGCCTTTAGGTATTTGGATTGTATTTGGTGTATACGCAAAAGCTTCTGCTACTAAATTTAGTTCATATTTATTGCCTTCAATATGAATAAGTCCAGGATTATCAAATGGAGCAGTTTCGCTAACTTTTTCTGGGTCAATTGTTTTAATACTACTTGCAGGTTGGTGACCCATTGCGAAAGCACCGACACCAACAACTCCTAAAAATACGATTAACATACCAATTCCAAACGTCAGCCATATTTTTTCAAACTTATGGAAGTGCATGGCTTATTCCCCTTTCAAATTTCAAATTCTTTTTCGGATTATTATTTCATAAATTAGTAGTGCGATATTATTATTACAATGTTTTAATAGGTCTCTTCTAAGTAAAATTATCCCTTGAGTATTTGCTTATAACCGATCCATGAATAGGAAATAAACACCAAGCCATGTAACAAGTAAGAAAAGTCCAAGTAAAAATACAGATGCCAATGTTCCTTTTAAGGAAGTACGCTCATCTTCGGTTTTCATTTTTGTTTTCATTTTTGATTTAGTAAGTTCAGTTTTTGCCATTCCCATAACCCTCCTTTAAAGATGAAAAATAACATTTTTTACATTTTCATAATACAAAACAATTTAATAAATTCCAGTTGATTTCTGGGAATTCACAAATTGTTCATTCCTAATCTAATCACTATATTAATAGTGTAAAGTTTAAAAAACAGTGATATAAATCACATTTCAGTAGCTTGAGATTTGTATAATTTGTGACAAATGATATGTCAGTCAAACATACCCGAACATATTCTAATGAAAAAGGATGTGTTACGATGCTCAGATATTATTGTTCGAGATGTCATACGCTGTTAGTGAATAACAGAGAAAGATGTTACTCTTGTGGAAATGAAGAAATAAGTCAAATTGATATAAATGTTCATAAAAATGATGGTAAGAAACAACATTAAATCACTATGCAATAAATAGTGATTTTTTTTTATAAAGGAAAAACTAGTTAATATGTTGAAATAATAATAGAATGGATATAAAAATATTGTCGGTTAAGTGACAACAAATAAGGAGAGAAGTATATGTATTTACCATCATTTGAATTAAAGAATAAAGTGGCAGTAGTAACTGGTGCGGGAAGAGGTATAGGAAGAGCAATTGCAATTGGATTTGCAGAGGCAGGTGCGGACGTTGCTTTATTGTCTAGAACAGAGCAAGACTTAGAGGAAGTAGCAGCAATAATAAAGGACCTTGGTAGGAAAGCTTACATAGTGAAAACCGATGTTACCAAACGTGAGGAAGTTAGTTCCGCTGTTGAAAGGGTACTTGAACAAGCTGGAAAGATTGATATTTTAGTCAATAATGCAGGCATGAATATTCGTTCAAAAGCACTTGAAGTAACAGATGAGGAATGGCAAACCATAATGAATACCAATCTAACATCTGCTTTTATGATGGCTCAAGAGGTTGGGAGGGTTATGAAGGAACAGAATCATGGCGGTAAAATAATAAATATATCATCTGTAGCTGGTACTGTAGCCCTTCGTACTGGAGTTGTATATGCAGCCACAAAAGCAGCAATTATCCAGATGACAAAAGTCCTTGCGATGGAATGGGGACAGTATGGAATAAATGTTAACTCAATTGGCCCATGGTATTTCAAAACACCATTAACAGAAAAATTATTACAGGATGAGCAGTATGTTAATGACATTTTGGCAGTAACTCCAATCAAACGAATTGGAGAACTTCCTGAATTAGTTGGACCGGCAGTATTTTTATCTTCTGATGCAGGCAATTATGTAACAGGTCAAACTTTATTTGTAGACGGTGGAATGACGATTCACGGTTTTTAATCACACTCAAACACTCTTTGCCATACTCTAATATAGGCTAATGTCTACAAGGAGGTAAAATAACATATGGCAAAGATAAAGAATTATTATGCAGGCTCCAATTCAAGCATAGGATTTTATTCGTTATACGATGAGGCGTTAAAAAATCTAGACACACTTTATATCTTAAAGGGTGGGCCTGGCACTGGTAAATCCACATTCATGAGGAAGATTGGACTTGTGTTAATGGATAAAGGATATGACCTTGAATACTTACATTGCTCATCTGATAATCAATCCATTGATGGGATTATTGTTCCAAAGCG
This sequence comes from Ferdinandcohnia jepli, assembly GCF_047246645.1. Lineage (NCBI taxonomy): Bacteria > Bacillati > Bacillota > Bacilli > Caryophanales > Bacillaceae > Ferdinandcohnia > Ferdinandcohnia jepli. The sequence goes on along the minus strand of NZ_JBFOKR010000009.1, from coordinate 159,436 downwards.
AAAATTAGGCTTTGTAGACGGTACAGCACCCCATGTAATTGAACCGCGATATCCAGGTGTTGTCGAAAAGGTGATTGATCTTGGTCAATTTCGGGATGATCGATATTTGAGTAACCATCGAGAAACAATTATTGAACTTACAGATGAAATATCGCGAAGCTTTGCCAATGCGTATCAAACTTTTGCAGAAGCAAAGAAAGTTCATTTAAAACGTGAGGAAATCTATGTTTCTTCGATGAGCTTTAAAAAGGCAGATGGAGTTTTACATTCTTTAATTGAAAAGATTTTTAGTGAACCTATCGAGCGTGAGGAACAACCTACGACCAGAAAACGTTTTTTTGGAGCGGCAACTCCAAAGGGTGCGGTGAATTTTATAGATAATATTACAGAAGATCTTGATAAAAGGTACATTATTAAGGGAAGACCGGGAAGCGGCAAGTCTACACTAATGAAAAAGATTGGCAAACATGCTGAGCAGAATGGTTTATCCGTTGAATACTATCTATGTGCATTCGATCCTAAGAGTATTGACATGATTATCATTCCTAAGTTAAGTGTTTCAGTTGTAGATGGTACAGCACCCCATGTCGTTGATCCCTTCCGTGAGCATGATGAAGTCGTTGACATGTTCACGCTATGTATGGACCCGAAGATTGAAAATACATTTAAAAAAGAGATCGATGAATTAAATCTGGAATATAAAAGTAAAATGACCATTGCGACAAATTATTTAAGTGAAGCAAAGAGGCTGCATGATAAGCTTGAGGAGTACTATAAAGAAGCAATGGACTTTGAGGCAATTGATAATATGAGAGAAGAAATTGTAAAAGAAATTTTATAGATATTTGTACAGGAGCACATTGCGTGTTCCTTTTTCTTTTTTTACACATAATAAACCGAAAGGAGTCGAGGTATAGTGAATACTACATTTACGGCAAAAGATCATTCTCAGGTCACTTTACGGCCTGCTCAACAACATGATGCATCTCAAATAGTAGACGCTGTAAAGGGTATTATTAGTTCAGGAAAATACATACAAAAAGAAAAAGCCCGTACAGCAACTGAAGAAGAGCAATTCATAAGTGAAATGAATGCCAAGGAAAATATGTACACTGTTGCTGAATGTGAAGGGAAAGTAGTTGGAATTGCAAGGGTTATTCGTGGTGAAATATCGATGAAACGTCATACAGGTCTTTTTCGAACATGGTTGATTGATGAGGTCCAAGGGTTAGGGATAGGCAAAAAAATCATGGAATATACAATAAAGTGGTGTGAAACACATCAGTTACACAAACTTTGTTTAACTGTTTTTGCATCGAATGAACCAGCTTTCCAACTTTACAAAAAATATGGTTTTGTAGAGGAAGGAAGACAAAAAGATCAAGTGTTAATTGACGGCGTGTTCGACGATGAAATTTTTATGGCTTATTTTTTTAACCATAAATTTACTAGTGAATGAAAGTCACTTTTACGCTATACTAAGAATGCACAACAACATAACAACTCCTTTAAAACGTTAGCTTTCCCTACTGGGAAGGCTTTTTTTATGCGTTTTTTCAGACGAAATTCACCTGGCGAAGAGTTGGTCACGTAGAAGCCCTCTATCTTACCGAGGGAAGAGTTTGGGAAAGAGTTGAGTCACGTAGAAGCCTTCTATTATAAACGTAGATTTCGTTCTAGATCGACTGCTTGTTATTTTTGTGGAATACATCCATATTTTCTATTGACTATAAGAATACTTTTTCCATAATTGGAAAAAGTAACCTTGACATAGTCTCTTAAGGATGTGAAGGTCAAGTTATGCCTAAAGTGATCTCAGTTGGAATACATAATCCACCTAACAAAATAACCCAAGATAGAACAACTGAATTTATCAGGGACCTTTTTAAGGAGAAATATAAAGACTTAGATCGTCTAATTAAGGTGTTCTCAAATGGCGAAATTGAGGAAAGATATTTTAGTGAGAGTTTAGAATGGTATTCAAGTGATCATAGCTTTGTAGAAAAAAATAATGCCTACATAGAAAATGCAATTGAATTTGGGAGTAAAGCTATAACAAATTGTCTAGAAAATAGAAAGTTACTTTCAAGAAATTTAAATAGTAGTGAAATAGAAGCTATATTTTTTATTTCTAGTACTGGTATCGCCACACCAAGTATTGAGGCTAGGATCATGAATAAGATGAACTTTTCTCCGCACACAAAGAGAATTCCTATATGGGGGCTTGGCTGTGCTGGTGGTGCAGCGGGATTAGCCAGAGCATTTGAATATTGTAAAGCTTTTCCGAAATCAAAAGTACTTGTTGTTGCTGTTGAGTTATGTAGCCTGACCTTTCAAAAGGATGACTTTTCTAAAAGTAACTTGATAGGTACATCCTTATTCGCTGACGGTACCGCTTGTGTGTGTATTATTGGTGATGAAGCTGACACATCTTATTCCAATTTCGAATTGTTACCGACTTTCATTTCCTCCCAATCTACTCTTATGAAAAATTCAGAGGATGTAATGGGTTGGGATATTAAAAATAATGGTTTATATGTGATATTTTCAAAAGACATCCCTTCAATTGTCAGGTCGTGGCTAAAGGGAAATGTAGAAGAGTTCTTACATAAAAATGAAATCACAATACAAAAACTGCGGCATTTTATAGCTCATCCAGGTGGTAAAAAAGTATTAGATGCCTATAAAGATTCACTTGATTTGCCAGGTGAAATGACAGAGATCTCAAGAGAAGTTCTCAAGAAGCATGGGAATATGTCATCAGTTACAGTGTTGTACGTTCTAAAGCAGTTTATGGAGAATAACCTCGGGGTAGAAGGTGATTACGGCTTAGTAACAGCTTTAGGGCCAGGATTTAGCTCTGAATTAATCCTATTACAGTGGAGGTCATAAAATGCTTTTTTGGGTGGTTATCTTGCTAATTGGAGTGCAAAGATTGATTGAACTAAGAATTGCGAAGAGAAATGAAAAAAAGGTCCTCAATCAAGGCGGTTATGAAGTGGGACAGCGTCATTATAAATATATGGTGTTACTGCATCTTTCGTTTTTTTTGTCGTTGATATGTGAGGTGACCATTTTTGAAAAAGGAGCCTCTAGCATCTTTCCGCTTCTACTGTTTCTATTTTTCCTAACTCAGCTAGGAAGGATTTGGGTTATTTATTCATTAGGTATGTTCTGGAATACCAAAATATTAATCCTCCCAGCAAATCAGATACGTGCTAAGGGGCCATACAAGTTTATGAAGCATCCGAATTATTTTATAGTTACAATTGAATTCATACTGATTCCGTTACTGTTTGATGCGTACTATACTGCCACTATATTTACCTTACTAAATGCATTAGTGTTATCAGTTCGTATCCCAATTGAGGAAAAAGCATTGCAAGTGCATACTGAATATCAACAAAACGTCGGAGGTCGTACAGTTAGATTACTTGGATTTATGAGAACGTTAAAAAAAGATTGAAAATAGTGAAAGTTGTTGGTAAAATTTTAATTGAATGAAAATAATTATCACTATCAATTGAAGGTTGGTGAAAGTATGCTCTCTATTTTTATTATTGGTACGATTGGCATTTATAGCTTTTTAATGTACTATATTTTACAAAATGTTAATAAGCCTAAGAAAAGAAAAGTGGAGCAACTATCGGGGCACTTCCAACAATAGTTAAAGATCCTAATAATTCCGTTCATATAACCAGGTGATAACCTGGTTTTTATTATGTTTTAGGAAACTATAAAAGTTTACGATGTGGATAACTTCCTCTTGGGTTATCCATTTCCAGCGCCAGCGCCAAGCACCTCGAGGTCGCATCACCCCTCCTGCGGCGGCAAAAGCCTCCTCGTCAGGGTTCCGACGCACAGGATGCTAGTGCCGACGTTGCCACAGGACGTGGCGGCTTTTAGTCGATGTTCCTTTTTTCAAGCACTTTCCGCTTTTGTTCTTGTTTTGATAGAAAATCGCATTTTCTGATGTGATTTCTAATACATACTTGAGGGAATTTATATTAAATATCACATGCAGATACTTTTTTTGCTCTGAATTTTCTGCTTTGTCAAACCAAATATAAATAGAGTAAAATACTACATATAAGTTTTTACTTATTCAACAGAAGGCACTAATTCTATATGATAAAATAAGCGTTATTAAATAGTGGGGTAGAACCCGAGAGAATGAAGTAAATGCCTATGGAGGATGCCACGATTAATTAATTTTTAGGAGCAAACTTGAAAATTCAAGTGCAATCGCCAGGGCGTTATTGATAAAGGGATATAAGGGGACTAGATATGATTCAAACAGAGAAGATTCATACACAACTAACAAAAGAGGCACTTTTAAATAGAATGTCTTTGTTATATGAGTTAATTGATAAAAATGAAGATAAAGATAATGGGAAAAAAATTCTTCAACTAATTGAAAAACTTCATAAGTCAGAATATATGATTGGGTTTTCCGGTCATTTCTCTGCCGGAAAATCAAGTATGATTAATGAATTAATTGGTGAAAATCTTTTACCTTCAAGCCCGATACCAACTAGTGCCAACTTAGTTAAGGTTAAGACCGGTAGAGAATATGCTCGAGTGTACTACAATGATGGCAAGATAATTGAGTATCCGGCTCCTTATGACTATGACGTTATTAAGGCGTACTGTAAAGATGGAGAAACAATTGGTTCCATTGAAATTAGCCATAAAGATATGCAGTTACCTGAAAATGTAACCATCATGGATACACCTGGTATTGATTCCACAGATGATGCACATAGGATATCAACAGAGTCCGCATTACACTTGGCAGACTTACTGTTTTATGTAATGGATTATAACCATGTATTATCAGAATTGAACTTCGAATTTACAAAGGAATTGGCGGATCGAAATAAACCGCTTTATTTAATAGTTAACCAAGTGGATAAGCATAATGAATCTGAATTAAGTTTCGAATCATTTAAGCAAGGTGTGGAAGAAGCTTTTAGAAATTGGAACGTTTCTTATCAAAATATCTATTATACAACCTTAAAAGATGATGAACATCAATATAATGAGCTTCAACAGGTAAAAAAATTACTTCATGAAAAGATAAAAAATAAGGATGAGCTTTTACTGGATGGGGTGTATCACTCAGCAAAACAAATCATTCTTGATCATATTAGTTTCTTAGATGATAAAAATTCTACAGAAGTTGAAGTTTTCAAGGAAAAATTGTCCACTCTGTCGCAAAGCGAATTAGGTGAACTTACTCATAAAATTGAGACACTTTCAAAGCAGGGGGATAGCTTTGAGAAGGAACAGAAAAAACTTGAAGAAGAGTTTCTAAAAGGTGTAGACGCTATTCTATCCAATTCAATACTAATGCCTTTTGAAACAAGAGAACTGGCTAAACGATTCGTTGAATCTGTCCAGCCAGAGTTTAAGGTAGGACTTCTATTTTCAAAGAATAAGACGGAAAAAGAGCGAGATGAGCGTTTACAGATCTTTTTCAGTGATGTAAAAGAGAAAGTATCTACCCAGTTAGAATGGCATCTAAAGGACTATTTATCAAAATATATATCTGACAAAAACTTGTCTCGCTATCAAAAGAGTAATGATGAGATCTCAGTTGAGATACTGGCAGAGGATCTACAAAGTTTGGTAAAACCTGGTGCAAGAGTAACTGGCGAGTATATTTTAACGTACACAGAAGACATAAGCCGGTATATTAAGAAAAAATATAAACAGCAAGCCTTAGCAATTTTTGAGAGTATTTTAATTCAACTAAAAAAAGAGGCAGTTAATAAGAAGGAAGAGATTTCAAGGGAGCTGGCGAATTATTTGCAATACCAAGAAGCACTTGAAAAGCTAAAAAAGTTTGACCATGCTCGCAATCTACAATTATCACAACTCCAAAATATAATGAATGGTAATGTAGAGTCTATGTCTTCAAAAACTGTTGAAGAGTTATTATCAAAACTCAAGCTTGATAATATTGAAGTTTCATCAACTGAAGAGGTATTACAAAATCTTCAGAAGCAGCAAATTGAAGGAAATTTAGAAAAGCCTACCAAGCAGGTTGAGAAGGACACAAAACTAAAAAGTACGGCGGAACAAGCAATTTCACACTTAGAAGAGGCAGATAAATTAATTTCTCCAATAACTGGGTTATCATTAATAGCTAAAGATATGAAAGAAAAGGCATATCGCCTACGAAATAAACATTATACAGTTGCATTATTCGGAGCTTTTAGTGCTGGTAAATCGTCGTTTGCCAATGCTCTAATGGGAAATGCGGTTTTACCTGTTTCACCAAATCCAACAACCGCAACCATTAATAAAATTACCTTTCCAACCAAAGAACGTTCTCACGGAACGGTTCTTATTAAGCTTAAGTCGAAACAGCAGCTATTAGATGACATAAACCACTCATTACATGTATTTGGAGAACAGGCACAAAATATTGAAACTTCCTTGAATATCATTACATCCAAAATTACAAACATCTCTACTATCGAGGCAAAGGAAAAGCCACATTTTGCGTTCCTCGAAGCGGTTGTTAAAGGTTACCAATCAATTTCTTCTGCTATAGGAACCGTAATGACGAGTAATATCGATGGTTTTAATGACTTTGTTGCCAACGAAGAAAAAGCTTGTTTTGTAGAATGGATTGAACTTTATTATGATTGTCCTTTGACAAGACAAGGGATTACCTTAGTTGATACACCTGGTGCTGATTCAATTAATGCAAGACATACTGGCGTTGCCTTTGAATATATAAAAAATGCTGATGCAATCTTGTTTGTAACGTATTATAACCATGCCTTTTCAAAAGCGGACCGAGAATTTTTAATCCAGCTAGGTCGTGTAAAAGATACCTTCAGTATGGATAAAATGTTCTTTATCATTAATGCAGCGGATTTAGCAAACTCAATGGATGAGCTTGCAGATGTAAAGGATTATGTAGAATCTCAACTAATTAGCTATGGAATTCGATTCCCGCGACTTTACACAGTTTCCAGTCGTGCTGCACTTAAAGAAAAACAAAATGAAAATAGTACAAAAGAAAGAGGCGTTCTACAATCATCAGGAATTGAAAAATTTGAAATTGATTTTCATGATTTTATTGTTGATGAATTAACTGAAGTAGCTATTAATGAAGCATATGTTGATATTAAGAGGGCTTCAACCATTATTGACTCGTATATTTCTTCAGCAAATGAAAGTAAAGAATCGAAGCAAATAAAACTTCAAACAGTAAAAAAGGAACATGAGAAAATTAGCGCTTTGATTAGACAGGCAAACGAAGAAGAACTAGTAACATCGGTCAACCAAGAGATTACCGAACTCAGTTATTATATTAAGCAACGAATTTTCCTTAGGGTACCTGATATGTTTAAAGAGGCATTTAATCCCACAACTCTTCGGGATGATGGCAGGGATATTAAAAAGGCTTTACAATCATGCTTGGATGAATTGCTTGAATCTGTAGGTTTTGATTTAGCCCAAGAAATGCGTGCTACTTCATTACGAATTGAATCTTTTATTTTAAAAAGGCTGCATCAACAGTTACATTATTTTAATGAAAGTATCAAAAATATAACTGCTGATTTTAGTATTTCAGAATCTCTTGATCATCAATTCAAGTCACTGGAATTTAACAACGGGTTGGAAGAGGAAGACAAGACTAGGTATAAAAAAGCATTGACATTGTTTAAAAGTCCAAAGACCTTTTTTGAAAAAAATGAGAAAAAACAAATGCTAGATGCCATTGAGGTATTATTACAATCACCGGTAGATACCTATCTTAAAGAGAAACAAGTATTTCTTCAAGAATCCTATTCCACGGAGGTTAGTCAATCAGTAGGATTTTTGAAAGAAAAAGCATTGCATGAGGTTAATGAATTTTTTGATGGTGCTACGAAATTTTTATCAGAGGATATTGACACCCAGAGTCTTGAAGAGGCTAGTACTTTGTTAAAAAGCTTTTATAAAGAGCAAATAGGGTGATTTTAGATGTGTGAGGCAAGCCGTACTAGATTTCATGCATGTGCAACTTGTGTGAATTTTAAAGCTGAAAAAATTGACAGTAAGATGAACTATAGTTGCATAAGATTGGGCTATGAAACAAAGCCGGAGTATCAATTTAATTGCTGGGACCCAAAAGAACATATAAGAAAGCTTATGAAAAAGCAAACATCGGAGGAATAACAATGAGCAATGTACATGAAGCAATAACAAAACACTCAAACGCACAAAATAAGATTGTCAAAACGTTCGTGGAGTTAGAACAACTACGTGAAGAGTCTATTGAAGAAGCGGTTACCTTAGCAGAGCAAAATAAGGACTTTTCAGTAGAAAAAATTAATGCCATTACGAACCAAATGAATCAATTAGCGAAAAAAGGAATTGTGCCGTTACGCAAACTAGTAACGATTGAAATGGTAAAGGAATACGCTGAGCGGAGAAACCGAGGGTAAAGGCTGTGAGCCTAGTTGAATAAAGGAAGCACCAAGTTGAACACTTAGGAGCAGAAAAAAGCCCAACTGTGGTGAAGGAAGCAAGGGGTGGTCACTGACAGGTGCTGATTAGGTACAATAACAAAGAATGCAACGATTAACTGGGATAATGAGCATTAGATCTCCTAATACTAAATAAAACAGATAGGAGAATGCTTATGAGTAAAAAACAAGATAAACAAAAGCAAGATAATCGTAGTCAAAAGAACCAAGAAGGTAAAGGTACAACTCCATACGATTTTGCTTCATATGCCGAAGTAGAAGCTGAAAAAATGCGGAGTAAATAAAAATTTACCAGTGAATGGCCCCTTTTATAGGGGTCTTTTTAGCAGTTAGGAAAGCATAAAATTCTTTCCTATCTGCATAAGTGCAACTACGCCTCTGCTGTCGCCTAAAGGTGGCTCGGCAATCGCAGAGTTTTCTAATGTTCATACATCGATGGAAGGAAATTGCAGTAACTAACTAGTCCAAATATGGTATAATATTATGTATTCATGATTTTTGACAAGGAGGGTACACCTATGAAAAAACAGGTGATGTTAATAGATGGAATGGCTCTCTTATTTAGGTCATTTTACGCAACCGCAATGAGCGGGTATTTTATGGTAAATAGTAAAGGGATACCTACTAATGGAATCCACGGTTTTGTAAAACATATGATGACTGCAATTAATACGTACAAGCCTTCTCACGTGATTTGCTGCTGGGATATGGGGAGTTCAACCTTCCGTACAGAAATGTATAGTGATTATAAAGGAAATAGAGGAGCACCACCTGAGGAGTTAATTCCTCAATTTGATCTTGTAAAAGATGTTGTTGAATCATTTGATATACCGAATGTAGGATTGAAAGGGTATGAAGCGGATGATTGCATTGGAACATTAGCAAAACAATATAGTAAAGACGCTGAAGTGAAGATTCTAACAGGTGACCAAGATATTCTGCAGTTACTCGACGAAAACATTACTGTTTTGCTATTGAAAAAAGGCATTGGCAATTACGCTGAATACACGACCACTAATTTCCTTGAAGAAAAAGGAATCACCCCTCAACAAATGGTCGATCTAAAAGCACTTATGGGCGATTCAAGCGATAATTATCCTGGTGTAAGAGGGATTGGTGAAAAAACAGCTTTACGCTTACTTCAACAATTCGGTAGTATTGAAGGAATTCTTGAAAATGTAGAAAATCTGACAAAAGCTCAAAAAACAAAGATAAAAGAAGATCTTGAAATGCTACACCTCTCAAGAAAACTCGCAAGAATTCATTGTGAAGTACCAATAGACTGTTCCCTTGAGGATGCGTTAATGCAATTCAATCGAGAAAAAATTCTTGAAAAGTTTACTGATTTAGAATTTAAGGGTTTGGATCAGTTTATAAGTTAAAAGCAGTGTTGACACCTTCATAAAATGTGGGTGTTTTTTTTAGCAGATAGGAAAGTATAAAATTCTTTCCTATCTGGATAAGTGCAACTACGGCTCTGCTGTCGCCTAAAGGCTCGGCAATCGCCGAGTTTTCTAATAAAAGTTTATCACACCTTATCCTGTTTTTAAGTGTTTCAAGGATGTCCCAAGCTAACGCTAAAGACATCCATCCTTATATACATCATACAAACTTATCTCTTTGTATTAGATTTCTTTGCTTTTTGTTCTAATTGACTTTTGGGTTCCATTGAATATTCAGTATCTGGTCCATAGCCTTGTGGATTTATACCTCTAGGAGCTTTACCACGATTATTGCCTTTCTGAGCCATTAGCTTGTCACCTCCATTTCGTATTATTTCCAACCTAATTTGGAATATGTTTTGAATAGAAAGTAAGCCAAACTAGGAAACTAATCATGAGGTGAATAACGTGAACAAAGCTGTTTACACGGCGTTACTAACAATTGGTTTTGCACAATTTTTAAAGATACCCATAAAGAAAATTAAAACAGGTAAATGGGATTGGGGTACAGCGATTGAGACAGGTGGCATGCCAAGCTCGCATTCAGCGGGAGTATCTTCCTTAGCTACCTTTATTGCATTAAGGCGCGGTATGTCTACTGTTGATTTCGCTCTTTCAAGTATTTTTGGGTTAATTGTTATGTATGATGCTCAAGGAATTAGGCGCCAAGCAGGTGAGTTAACCTTGAAGGTAAATGAGATTGATGAAACAGTGGAGAGACTTAAAGGACAAGAGGACCACCACTATCATGATAAGAAGGAACGTAAGTTAAAAGAAATGCTAGGTCATCAACCAGAAGAAGTTATTGGAGGGGCCCTACTTGGAATAGCTACTGGAATAATTGGCCATCTGCTTACAAAAAAATCGTAGTATTTCGACAAAAAATACGATACTATTAAGGTAGGTTATGTAATTTTTGTTGGGGATGGGTCAATTGTTTAAATTAGAAAAAAGAGTAGAGGAATATTTACAATTCTTAGCACAAAAAGGCTTTGTTTTTGGAGAAGATGCGATTGGATTTATTACTTTTGGACAACATTATACAGCAGCAACTGATGATATTGTAAACGTAGCAATCGAAATTACTCTTAAGGCACAAAAAGAATTTGACGGAAGCTTTTTTATTTCTTTTTTGGAAATGCTCAAAGAAAATAAAATTATCAATCGCAAAGAAGCCTATAAGTTTGCAGAAATAAAACAAATCATCTAAATACAAGACATAAAAGACCCCCTGATTTTAGGGGGTCTTGCTTTTATATCCATCTAGAAGCACCACTAACCTACAATTTGATCAGTTACTTCGTGATGACGAGTTTTTTTTGAAGGGAGCTCTGCAAGTATCATTCCAATGAAAATAAATAGACACCCAATAATTGCGAAATACGTGAGCCTCTCAGCCGCAAAATAATACCCGGTTATTGCAGCGAAAACGGGTTCCATTGCAAAGATTAAAGCTACTCTTGTTGGAGTAGTGAATTTTTGGAACCTCGTTTGCAGTAGAAATGCAATTGCAGTTGCAAACAGTGATGTGACGATAAGGGCAATTAACACTTCAGAAGTAAGCAATACTTGTAAGGAAAAAGCTGTACTCCAATCCTCAAATAAAAGTGCTGAAATGATTGATAAAAAAGCAACTGTAAAAATCTGAGTTACTGTTAAAAGTAAGGTTGGAAATAATGAGGTATATTTACCTGTAAAAACAATATGTAACGCAAAGGATATTGCACAGAAAAAGACAAGTAAATCCCCTTGGTTAATTGTAAAAGAATCTGCCATTGTTAGTAAATAAAGTCCTACAGTTGCAATGATAACACCGAAAATTCCATTGAATTTCGGCTTTTGTTTAAGCAATAGAAGAGAAAATATTGGTACAAGTACAACACTTAAACCTGTTATAAAACCTGCTTTAGAGGAAGTCGTGTACAATAAACCCATGGTTTGGAGGGCAAATCCACCAAATAACCAAACTCCCATAATAAAACCAGATAATAAAAGTTTTTTGTCAATTGCTTTAAGCTGTTCACGATAAAACAAAATCAGCCAAATAAATAAAAATAGACCTGCAATGAAGAAACGAACACCATTAAATGTCATAGGCTCTAAAAAAGATATAGCATTTTGAACTAATACGAAGGTTGACCCCCATATTAATGCAACAAATAAAAGACTTATATCAGCAATAAAAGTTTTTTGCAATTTACTCTTTCCTTTACATTAATTTTTTCTTATAGCTTCTCTAGCTAGCTCATCAGCAACTTTGTTCTGACCACTCGGGATCCATTTCATAAAAAATAAATCTAGTTCCTTTGATAAAAGTAGTGCATTTTCAAGTAGAGGTGCAAATTTTTTGTTTTTCACATACTCTTTTTCAATGGCCCGATCTACCAACTGTGAATCTGTACGAAAGGAAACAACTCTATAACCTTTCTGTACACACACTTCAAGTCCTTTGAGAAGTGCGTGCAACTCAGCTTCGTGATTTGTCATGTTGCCTAGAGGGATGGAATGTTTTTCGACAATACCATTTCCTTTTATAAAAACACCAGCACCAGAAGGCCCAGGGTCTCCAGCACTAGCACCATCAATATACACTTCAATCATTAGGTATCCTCCAATATGAAAGTGAAATAATTATTTATCACTTTAATAAGGTGCAGTGAATATAAGTGATAGCATTATTATATCAGTTATTATTTATTGTGCATGCTTCCTTTCAATAATTAGAAGTAAATTTTAATTTAACTTCCTATATAAAAAGGATGTCAAAACGACATCCCTACTGATTAACAATTCTTTCTTGCTTATGAAATGTCTTTGCAATATACATGAACGGCGTATCCATCGCAGCCACAAGCCATTTAATAAAATAGGTTGTAAAGAAGATTTCAAGCCATACTTCAAATGGATATACCCCAATAAAAGCTACACTAGTGAAAATAAGTGTATCGAGTAACTGGCTGATCATTGTACTTCCATTATTTCGTATCCAAAGCTGACTATCTTTTGGAAACATGCTTTTTATTTTGGAGTAGATTTGGACGTCAGTATACTGGCTAATAATAAATGCTAATAAGCTTCCAATTGCGATTCTAGGAAGTAAACCAAATATGGTTTCCAACGAGCCTTGGGCAATATCAACTTCATGCGGTTTAAATAAAAGCACAAATTGCATAATAATCGTCATTGCAAGTAGTGTGAAAAAACCTAACCAGACTCCTTTTTTCGCTTCATCCTTACCATATTTTTCATTTAAGATATCTGTAACTAAAAACGAAGTACCATACATTATATTTCCTAAAGTTGCTGTTAGGCCAAATAATTCAACGGTTTTCACAACCTGTAAATTTGCAACAACAGTAGAGAAACCAATCCAAACAAATAGACCTGATTTACCAAAAAAACGATAAATTGCCAAGACTAAAATAAAGTTAACAATTGCAAAAACAACCCAAAGTGTTTCATTAAACATAAAAAATTTCCTCCTATAGTTTTGATAACGCGGGAGTTTACGAACCGCAACAGCCATCATTAAATTGTCAAAGTACTATTATAATACGTTATGTGAGAAAGAGAAAGAACAAAAACGCTAGTAAACCGTGATTGCCAGTAGGAAAAAGTGTATAATGAGTAAAAAATTAGGAAAAATGAAGATACAGTGAGACTTATATCAATTGTCTAATTATATTTTATTTTGAGAATGGGATAGTTCCATAGGAGAGGAGATACAGAATGAAGCTCAAACTTGAATGGACGTACAAAACACCCAAAAATAAAGAAATCATTTTGTTTTCTGATGAAATACCAGCCGAAGAAGCATTACTAATAGCCGATGACTTTGAGAAGACTGGTCGAACCAAAGACCTCGTTTTTTATGATGAACGAAATACAAAATGGACAAAAAAAGAGCTTATCAAACTTCTAAAACAAACGGAGACAGAGCCGCAGGATATTATAGCTTATTTTGATGGAGGATACGAAATAGAATCTGGTAAAGCTGGATTGGGAGTAGCAATTTATTATACACAAAATAAACAACCATATCGGGTAAGGGTAAACGAAGTATTCGAAGAAATGGATTCGAATAATGAAGCTGAGTACGCAGCATTTTGGCTTATGTTAAACACTTTAGAGGAAATTGGAGCCAAACATTGTACTGTAACGTTTAGGGGAGACTCCCAAGTTGTTTTAAAACAACTTTCTGGTGAATGGCCATGCTTTGAAGATAATCTTAACAGATGGTTGGATCGAATTGAAGATAGATTAAAAAATCTAAACATTCATCCGATTTTTGAACCGATAGGTAGAAAGCAAAATGCAGAAGCAGATAAATTAGCGACTCAAGCACTTGAAGGAACGTTAGTTTCAAGTAAATTTGAAATAAAAGGTTAAGTGAATAAGCCATTTATCATACTCATTAATAAAGTGAGAATTGAATTGGTGCTATGACCAAAATTAGGAGCTGATAACATAAATGGAACGTAGAAAGCTTATTACGGAAGTTGGTGAAATGTTAGATACTTATTGCCAGGATTGTTTTGTTAAGGAATACTTCAGAAAAGAAAATGGTAAACGTTTTGCACAAACTTTCTGTATTAAAAACTGTACGGTTGGGCAAAAGTTGAAAGAATATGGTAAAAGGTTGTCTTAATTCAAAAAGGTAAAAATAAATGGTCTATTTCAAACCTTTATTAGAATATAAAAAAAGGCTGATGATTCATCAGCCTTGAGTAAGTAATCTTAAAAAAGATTTAAAGATTTATAGTTTAACTACGTTAGCAGCTTGAGGTCCACGGTTTCCTTCAACAACTTCAAAAGAAACTTCTTGACCTTCTTCTAAAGATTTGTAACCTTCACCTTGGATAGCAGTAAAGTGTACGAATACATCGTCTCCACCTTCAACTTCGATGAATCCAAATCCTTTTTCGTTGTTAAACCATTTTACTTTACCGTTTTGCATTATGCTTCCTCCTAGTACCTGCAGCACAGTCGTGCTCGTAAAAATTTTTATCAGATAGCCAAAAAAATGTGCATCTTTACAATAATCTATGTATAAAAAGAATACTAAACTTCTAGCTAAATGATGATTTTAATATACAATAGAAATCTTTGTTAAGTCAAGGGAATAAAGGGTTATTTACGTATATATGGTAAAAATAAGAATTAAGCATCTACTGGTAGAAATAAAGTTTTATGATAGTTTTGTATATTTAAATAATGTTTGTGGATTTTCCATTTTTTGATATAATTATAGAAAATAGGTTCTTGGAGAGGTATAGATGATAAATAGAGAAGATATACAGACAAAAGCACTACAATCGCACGAACTCGATACAATTATTAAAAAACTTGATAGCGATTACAATCAGTCTGAATTGAACAAAGTCAACCCTTCCATACCTAAAGTTACATCACAACTTGAGGAGGCAATTGACCAAGTTGAAGATATCTTCTACTTTATTAAAAAGCATAATGAAATTCCATTAACTGAAGTAAAAAAAACAATAATACCAATAATACAAACTGCTACAGAAATACCTCAAGTTTTTCATTTGTTTTATCAATTACAAACATCAGATGATTATACATATCGTCATAATATTGGGGTTGGCGTAATTGCAACCTTAATTGGAAAATGGCTCTCGTTACCAGAAGAGATGTTAACAGAACTTACCATAGCGGCTACATTACATGATGTAGGAAAAACCAAAATTCCTTCAGAAATATTAAATAAGCCTGATAGACTGACTCAATCGGAATATGAAGTTGTTAAAAAACATACAATTTATGGGTATCAATTGCTGAAAAATACTAAAGGGGTAAGCCACGAAATTAGCCTTGTAGCATTACAACACCATGAACGAGAAGATGGCCTTGGATATCCACTTAAGTTAAAAGGGTCGAAAATCAGTTACTTATCTAAAATTGTTGCTGTCGCAGATGTTTTTCATGCTATGTCTTCAAATCGAGTTTATCATGACGCTACACCGTTTTATCAGGTTATTCGACAAATGAATGATGATATGTTTGGAAAGTTGGATCCAACGATTTTAGTACCGTTTTTAAAGCAGATAATGAACTCATTAATCGGCCATGAGGTATTACTTACTAATGGGAGTAAGGGAGTAATCAAACTTATTAATCCTTACGAATTAACAAAACCTCTAGTAGAAGTTAATAACAAGATAATTGATTTGTCATCAAATAATACAATTCAAATTGACCGTGTTATTGGATAGTTAATCTTATAAATCAATCATGGGGGTAGTTAATATGTACCGCTTTACGTACAACGGACAAGAAGTAATTATTCGGTTTACCTCTACAACACAAAAGATTGATAATAACAAAGAGTTCTTGTATAAAAAGATTATGTCTATTAGTGACAAGATTATTAACGCTGCTCATGGCACATCATTTGTTATTGTGGATGATATTGGTAGATTAGTAGTCGGAACGGTTGAAAGAGGAGAATTACTTGTAATTTCGGTACGACATATAATAGATAAAAACAATGTATTTGTAGAAAACATAACGATGTAAGTAACAAATAGAATATATTGAAAGTTGGCGTTAATTCAATAGAATTAATGCCTTTTTTATTTTTGAAATTTTACAAACTTTATCCAGTAAATACACATAATACTGAACCCAATAATTAGCTTAGTCGGAGTGTTTTTTATAACACTTTATTTTGCCAACCTATGATAAAATAAAAATACTAATTACCTATAGAAAAAAGGGGATACCTATGAAGGTTATAATTGCAGAAAAACCGGACCAAGCGATGAAGCTTGCTGCCCCGTTTAGGTCTAAGAAGTCACAAGGTTATATTGAAGTTGCTCCAGATCCACTATTCCCAAAAGGTGCATTTTTTACTTGGGCAGTTGGGCATATATGCGAATTACTTCCTCCTGAAGAGTATAACCCTTCCTGGAAAAGCTGGCGAATCGATACCCTACCTATTATACCCGAGCAATTTACATACCGAGTGATGCGGTCAAAGGCAAAACAATTTACAATTATTAAAAATTTACTTCGCAAACCAGAGGTTTCAGAGATTATTCATGCAGGAGATGCTGGACGTGAAGGTGAGTTAATTATTCGTAACGTCATCGAAATGTCAAAGGTGTCAAAACCAATAAAGCGCCTTTGGATCTCTTCGTTAACTGAGAAATCGGTAAGGGAAGGTTTTGGAAGTCTCCGAACTGAACAAGATACTCGTAATCTTTATTATGAAGCGAAGGCTAGGGCTTGTGCTGATTGGATTGTAGGAATGAACGCGTCAAGAGTGTATACATTATTATTGAAGCAAAAGGGTATTACAGATGTTTTTTCGGCTGGAAGAGTACAAACGCCTACATTGGCACTTATTGTAAAAAGAGAAAAGGAAATAGCGAACTTTAAATCAGAACCATTTTGGGAAGTATTTGCGAGTTTTAAGATTAATGGAAAAGAATATGAAGGTAAATGGTTTAAGGATAATGAATCTCGATTAACAACGAAAGAAGTTGCAGAAAAAATTGCTGCGTTTTGTACAAATAAACCTGCAGAAATTGCTAGTGTTGAAACCGAAAAGAAGGAATATCAACCTCCTCTCCTATTCAATCTTTCTAACCTACAGGCAACGGCAAATAAAGCATTTCGCTTTTCTCCTAAGAAAACGTTAGATGTGGCACAGAGCCTGTATACAAAAGGATTTATTTCCTATCCACGTTCAGATTCAAGCTATCTCACGAAAGGTGAGGCACTTACCATTCCTGAAATTTTCTCAAAGCTTGCAAACCACGAGGAATATAAGAATTATTTTCCAACGCCGATAGCATCTATTCTTACGAATTCACGTTATGTTAATGAGAAAAAGGTTACTGATCACTATGCAATTATACCTACGGAACAAGTTCCGAATCCTACTAAGCTTTCGGCTGATGAGAAGAAAATCTATGATTTGATTGCAAAACGGTTAATTGCAGCACATTACCCGCCAGCTATATTTAATTATACTACGGTTACTACCTTAGTTGATGGGCGTGCTACTTTCCAAACGAAAGGGAAGGTCAAACTACAGGAAGGTTGGAGGAAGGTACTTTTTGAGGATGATTCGAAGGATGATGACGTGATACTTCCTCCGTTGTCGGAGAGTGAAATGGGAACTGTAGAGAAAAGTTATACAAAAGAAGGAAAAACTCAGCCACCAAAACGCTATACGGAAGGTCAATTAATAACTTTAATGAAAACAGCAGGGAAACATATTGATAATGATGAACTTGAAAAAATATTAGCAAAAACAGAAGGTCTAGGTACGGAAGCAACCAGAGCGGGAATTATTACAATGCTAAAACAGCGCAATTACATTAAGGTTGAAAAGAACCAAGTCTATGCAACTGAAAAGGGCATTCTACTAATTGATATTATTGGTGATAAAATTCTGGCATCTCCTGAAATGACTGCAAAATGGGAGCAACGATTGCATGAAATAGGACAAGGTGAGGCGTCTCCAGGTTCATTTTTAACACAAACGAAAAAACTTTCTCAAAAAATTGTAGATGATGCAAAACAACAAAGTGAAAAGTGGGACATATCAAAGATTAATAAAGAAGAGTTTAGTACAAAAAGAGAATCAACAAAATATAATAAAGGAATTGGAACAGTTGTTGGTTCTTGTAAAAAGTGTAATGGACAAGTAATAAATAAAGGGTCTTTTTACGGATGCTCAAATTACAAAACAAATGGTTGTCAATTTACACTCTCTGGAAAAATCTTAGGGAAGACAATTACAAAAACCAATATTGAAAAATTATTATCAAATAATAAATCGAATTTAATCAAAGGGTTTAAAAAAGAAAATAAGAACTTTGATGCTTATCTTGTTTGGAATGACAAAACAGGTAAAGTGGAGTTTGAATTTCCAACAAAAACAGGTACAAAGGACAACTAAGTGGTTGTCCTTTTTTCAATGAGGTTGGGAGTAGTTGAATAATAGGTAATGCGAATATTTCCAGTTATGCTGTAATGTGTAAAATACCGTTGTTGAAATTTTCTAAAAATAATGTTGTGTTCACAGAATATAGATTGTATAATGAAAAACAAAATACTGATACGTACACGTACTCAACTTGAGAGATGGGATGATCAATTTGTTATTTGTAACTGAAATGCCAAAGGAGGCAAAAAAGAAGCTCCTATACGCAGGATTAAAGCTATTTACTGAAGAGGGATATCAAAAAACCTCTGTCCTTGAGATAGTAGAAATGGCTCGTGTTTCAAAGACAACCTTTTATCAGCATTTCAAAAGCAAAGAAGAAATCATGGTGGCATTATTTGAGGTACTTGCAAGTGAAATTATCGAGGAAGTTAAAAAATCAATCTCAAAAGAAAATAGGATCACCTATAAAGCATTTGCAGGAATTCATCGTTATATTGAAATTTGTTATGAATATAAGGATGTAGCAAAGGTTGTTTTAGTTGAATCTGTAGGTGTGTCACGAAATGTTGAGAAAGCTAGACAAAAGGCTCACCAAGAGTTTGCTGTTATGATTTTTCAAACAGTTCAAGCTGAATTGCCATCAACTGTTTCTGAAAAAGGTATGAAGATTGTTTCTCAAGCAATGGTGGGGGCAATTAATGAGGTAGTGATGCAGAACTTTTTTGTTGCAGAAAATGAACGAGTTGATTTTGAGGAGCTATCGCGCCTATTGAACAGAATTGTTATATCGTCCTTTGTTAACCTAGCAATGTAGAAGTTTTTTTAAATAATACGAATACGTACTCGTACTCCAAAATAAGATAAAGTAACTCTTACTATAAAACTAGTTTTATAAATTTAGCAGCGCTTTTAACTTTTCTTAGTTTAGCCTGAATATGTAAAGGAGGTACGATATATGATTTCGTTTAAACCAAGTGAAGACGAACAGGCGTTTATTACTGTTGCAAGAGAATTTGCTAAAGATGTTATTAGGACTAATGCCAGAGAATTTGAAAAGGCAGGAGCAATAACTCCAGGCTTTTTACATAGCTTTCATGAGCTTGGTTTTACATTATTAGAACTACCTGAGTCTTGGGGTGGGTTGGAAATGCAATTAATTTCTCAGGTGCAAATACTAGAGGCATTAACCCATGGCGATTTAGATGTAGTTCAGGCAATGCCTGGTATGAATGAAGCTCCTTCACTTATTCGTCAGATTCCAAATCATAAGGCTTTGCTCCCAATTAAAGCATGCTATCAAAAGGGGGAATTACCAACTATAGCATTTGTGCACGACATAGATCTATCAGTTAAATCTAATAGTATTGGATTCGTCGTGAATGGAATAACAAAGCCTAATAAATTAGCAAGTACTGCTGATTTATTGATTATAGCTGCTAAAGATGAAAATGGTCAGGATTGTATCTTTGTAACTACTAATCTAGAAGAAAATTGGAGTGTTTCCAAAGGAGATTATCGACTAGGTTTACTAACTGCAGGATTTGCAAGAATAGAGTTTGAAAATTTGGTTGTTTCAAATGAAAACGTTCTCTCCAAGGGAGATGAAGCAAAAAAAATAATAAATGAAACCATAGGAAGAACCCGTATTTTAGAAGCGGCTAAGGAAATAGGACTAATGTCAGCTGCTTTGTCTTATGCTACACAATACGCTTCGGAAAGAAAAGCATTTGGCAGTGTTATCGCAAAGTTCCAAGGTGTTTCATTTACTTTGGCACAGATGGCCATAAAAAAACAGGTCTCCAGGAATTTAACATTATACGCGGCAACAGCATTTGATGAACATTTATCTGACAGGTTCACTTTAAGTAAGAATTGCTTAAGTAGTTCACATCGCTCACTACAATTTGTAACTGATTCAGCAGTTCAATTGTTGGGCGGTCATGGCTATGTTCAGGAACATCCAGTTGAGAAATGGATGAGGGATGCCCAAGCGCAAGTCATATACCATGACACCGAGAGAGATTTACTTCAATTGTCAGGAGATGAAATTGTTGAGGGGAGTGATTCTTATCGTTTCGTTTAAACTTTCAAGTCATCAAAACCAAGTTAAGGAACTTGTACATTGGTTTGCAGAAAATGAAATGAGACCGATCTCATTATTAGCAGAAAAAAATAAGGAAGTTCCATTGAATTGGTTAGAAAAAGTAAACCAAATTGGCATTCAATTAAGCACAGCTTCTTTTGATGAGAATACAGACAGTACTTCCAAAAAGTCAACTTCAGATAGAAAAGAGCGGCAGGGTAACAGACTTGGTGTTATTGCTTCAGAAGAACTTGGATGGGGAGATGCTGCTATAGCCCTAACGCTTCCTGGTCCTGGCCTTGGAGGACCACCTATTCAAGCAAGTGGTACTCCTGAACAAAAACAACGATTTTTATCGATATTTTCAAGAGATGAAGAGCCACGCTGGGGTGCATACGCACTAACTGAACCAGATGCTGGTTCTGATGTTTCAGGTATTCAAACTACAGCAACTAAGGTAGATGGTGGGTATATCTTAAACGGCCAAAAAATATTTATCACAAATGGAAAAAGGGCTTCTTGGGTAGTAGTTTTTGCAACAGTTGATCGAAGCATAGGCCGTGCAGGGCACCGTGCTTTTGTTGTAGAAAGAGGTACTCAGGGATTTAGTTGTTCAAGGCTAGCAGAAAAAATGGGACTCAGAGCTTCAGAGACAGCTGAATTAGTCTTTGAGGACTGCTTTGTACCAGATGAGAACCTGTTGGGGGGAGAAGAAAACTATCAGGTGAAAGAAACAGGGCCAGCTGGTTTTCGGGTAGCAATGAAAACTTTTGACAATACAAGACCTATCATTGCAGCAATGGCAACTGGTATTGCAAGAGCAGCTTATGAATACACATTAGATATTGTGAAAACAGAATTTCCAAAGCATGGTAGAAGCTATCAAACTGCAAGTGAGGTACTTGCGGAGATGAGTCAAGATATACTAGCATCTAGAATATTAACCTGGGAGGCGGCATGGAAAGCAGATATCGGCCAACCAAATGCTAAAGAGGCAGCAGTTTGTAAAGCATTCTCAGGTAAAATTTCATTAGAAACTACGTCCAAATGTTTAGAGTTATTAGGAGCCCGAGGTATTGAGTCAAATCTTGTAGAAAAGCTATTTCGTGATTCCAAGATATTTGATATTTTCGAAGGTACTAACCAAGTCCAACAGCTAATTATTGCTCGTCATTTATTTGATCCATATGGAGTGCGTGTGTAAGAGTAAAAGAATTAAAGGAGGTGAGTTAATTAGCAAGAATAACTCACTATTGCATCTAAAGTTAGTAATAGAAAACAATAAGTTTTTATTATAAAAGGAGGAATAATACATGGCAAAAACAATTGAAGAATATTCATTAGCAGAAGCAATGCAAAAAATCGAAGAGGTACTCAATCAAAACCCTGTTCCAATCGAAGGATTAAATGCAATCTATCAATATAACATTACAGGTGAAGAAGAAGGTACTTACCAGCTGCACCTTGCGGATGGTACAGCAAAAGTCACTGAAGGTGCTGAAACAGAAGCAGATTGTACACTAACATTATCGCTAGCTAACTTTAGACAGTTTCTTTTAGGTAAATTAAATGGAACGGTAGCATTTATGTCAGGAAAGTTAAAAATCAAAGGTGATATTGGTAAAGCAATCAAAATGGAAGGGATTTTACGTCAATATAACGTAAAAGACTATCTATAAAATTATATAGGTCTAGTGATCATTCACTGGACCTAAATCTATTAAACTTAACTCATTTTAATGGCAGGATATGCCTACTTAAAATCCTTAGTATAACCGTATTAGTGTAAGTAGGCCATACCTGTGTATTAAACGAGTAGTTAGAATAGCCATTAAGTTTATTCTAAAAAGGGCCGTGATTTTACAATCTCACTTTAATGGAGGTGTCAGATGAAAGCTGCTAATCTAGTTGAAATGGTCAATAAGACTGTTGAAAAGTTTGCAAAAAAGGATGCCTTTTTATGGAAGAATAATGGGGAATATCAAGGTATCTCTTATCAAGTATTCTGGGAAAAAGTTCAGCTTGTTGCAGCAGGTTTAGTACATCATGGGATAAGAAAAAATGACAAAGTAGCAATTCTGTCTGAAAATAATCCAAAATGGCCCATCTGTGATCTTGCAATCATGAGCATTGGAGCTGTCAGCGTACCAATCCATTCCACTCTACCTTCAGATCAAGTAACATTCATCGTACATAACGCCGACTGTAAATTTGTATTTGTTGAAAATGAGACCCAATTACAAAAAATACAGCATCAAATTACCTTTGAACAATCCATCGCAGTTTTATATCCCAATTCAGAATTCGTAGAATCAGAAAGAGTTTTTTCGTTAAGTAGACTAGGCAAAATTGGTGAGTTATTCCCTTTAGCTAACTGGGAAAACCACTGGAAAGATTTAACCAGGGATGATCTTGCTACTATTATTCATACATCAGGTACAACTGGTGTACCCAAAGGCGCAATGCTCACACATGGCAATATTCTAGCAAATGTAGAAGGAGTGCAATTTTGGGTTTTGGAAGCGCGTTCAACAGATATATTGCTCTCACACCTCCCCTTATCACATGTATTTGAGAGGATGGCCGGACAATTCATGCCATTATACGTAGGAGCTACCATTGCGTATGCAGAGAGTATTGATACGGTTCAACAAAACCTGCAAGAGGTAAAGCCTACCGTAATGGTTAGTGTTCCACTTTTGTTTGAAAGAGTTTATGCAGAGGCTCAGAAGAAAATACAGGCAGGTACGCCCCTACGGCGGAAAATTTTTGATTGGGCTGTTTCAATTGGACTGGAAAGATATGAATTTTATTTAGAAAGATCATTTGATGAGCTTTTTAGAAATGGAAATCTACCTAAATCAATAAAAAGAAAGTGGAACTTTGCAAACAAAGTTGTTTATAGCAAGGTGAAAGGTCAACTTGGTGGAAGGTTAAGAGGCTTAATCTCTGGTGGAGGAGCCCTTAATCCAGAAATTGCAAAGTTCTTTTGGGCAGTGGATTTACCAGTATTAGAGGGTTATGGTTTAACAGAAACTGCACCTGTTATTTGTGTAAATCCTATGTCTAGGTCAAAGATAGGAACAGTCGGGAAACCATTGCCTAATTTAGAAATAAAGATCGCTTCTGATGGTGAAGTCATGGTAAAAGGACCAAGTGTAATGAAGGGTTATTATAAGAATCAAGAAGAAACGGATAAAGTCCTGAGCAATGGATGGTTTTCAACTGGTGATATTGGTGCACTAGATCAGGATGGTTTTTTGAAAATTATCGATCGAAAAAAACGAATAATTGTATTAACTTCAGGTAAAAATGTGGCACCACAGCCAGTTGAAAATGCTATGAATCAAAGTGTTTTCATTGAAAACTCAGTTTTGATTGGACAGAACAAAAAATATGTTATTGCAATCGTTTCACCAAGCTTTGAGAATATTGAACCACTTGCAAAGAAGAAACATCTTTCAACAGATCGTGAAGAACTCATAAAAAGTAAATTTCTACAAGAATTACTAAGAAAAGAAGTAACAAAATTCACCAAAGAGTTCCCCCGTCATGAACAACCGAAGAAGGTTATTATTGTCGGGAGTGTCTGGGATGTTGAAACTGGTGAACTAACACCTTCCTTGAAGGTGCGAGTTCCCGAAATTGAAAAGAAATATGGTGAGTTAATAGATAGAACCTATTCTGAAGAAGAACATGAAATGAGTGCCTACGCGAGTGATGAAATCGCGGTTACTCTTCCATTAAGCCAACGAAGGGGTTGAGGAAATTGAGTCTACCACTTGAAGGAAAAGTTGCATTAATAACTGGAGCATCAAGAGGATTAGGGAGAACAGATGCATTACGTTTAGCAAAAGCAGGAGCAGATGTAATTGTAACTGATATTTTAATAGAAGATGATGAAAACCTTGAAACTACTTCAGAGCGATTAGGGCCAGTTGCACAATTTATGGCACACTCAAAAAAGGTCTATACAAAGTCAACAACAAATGAAATTAAGGCAATGGGGAGAAAATCAGCAGCGTATAAAATGGATGTTACTAACCGTGAAGAAGTAGAGAATGTCATGAAAAAAGTAAAAGAAGAATTTGGGAAAATTGATATTCTTGTAAATAATGCAGCGACTTTAGATCATACAGTAAAAATTGAATATCAAAACGAAGAATACTGGGAACGGGACTTAAAGGTCAATTTAACAGGTGCATTTAATTGTAGTAAAGCTGTTTGGCCATATATGAAAGAGCAAAAATGGGGGCGTATTATAAATATGGCTTCAGTTGCTGGAACGTTAGGGGGATATGGTCAGGCGAGTTATTCAACAACGAAAGCGGGGATATTAGGGCTAACGAAGACCTTGGCGTTAGAGGGAGCTAAATATAATATCACGGTCAATGCAATTGTTCCAGGGATTATTAACACAGAAGCCTTTCAAATGACGAATCCTGAAATGAGAGAAAGAATGATTCAAAGAACTGCTTTTAAAAGACCGGGAGAGCCAGACGACATAGCAAATGCTATTAGTTTCCTAGTTTCAGATCAGGCTAACTATATTACGGGAGTAGGCTTGCCGGTTGCAGGAGGAATAGATCTATTTACTTTCTAAACATAGAGGAGGTACACGATTGTTACCTAATGATGCGGTTATTATAGATGCAGTTAGGACACCAACAGGTAGAAAAAAGGGCTCATTATCCCAAATACGCCCTGACGAAATGGCAGCACATGTTCTAAAAGAATTAGTAAAACGTAATCAGGTAGATCCTCGTTTTGTTGAAGATATTAAAATGGGTTGCGTAACCCAAATTGATGAACAGGGATATAACATTGGCAGAATGGCAGGTTTAATTGCAGGATTTCCAGTAGATGTGTGTGGGGTTAGTGTAAACCGGATGTGTGCGTCAAGTTTGGAAACACTTTCTCAGGGAGCGCATGCAATTATGGCAGGCATGTCAGAGTGTGTGATAACAGCAGGAGTGGAAAGTATGAATCGGGTACCTATGGGTAGTGATGGAGGTTCATTTAGTACAAGATTGCTAGATCAATATAACATTATCCCGCAAGGTTTTTCTGCTGAATTGATTGCTGAGAGATGGTATCTAAGAAGGGAAGAATTAGATGAGTTCTCCTTTCAAAGCCATGCCAAAGCAGTACACGCTCAAGAAAAAGGACACTTCAAAAACGAAATTGTCCCATTGGAAGCAGTAAACAAAGAAGGTAGTAAGTTTCAAATGGATAAGGATGAAACACCTAGAGCTAACACAAGACTAGACTCATTAGCGGGATTACGTCCATCCTTTCGACCGGATGGTGTAATAACAGCTGGTAATTCCAGTCAGATCAGTGATGGTGCTGCGGCAATTTTACTTACTTCGAGAAAAAAAGCTGCTGAACTTGAGTTGAAGCCAAGAGCAAGGGTAGTAGCTACTGCATTAGCTGGTGTTGATCCAGAAATAATGTTAACCGCAATTATTCCGGCTACCAACAGGGTGTTAGCGAAAGCGAATCTAAATCTAGCAGATATTGATATTTTTGAAGTGAATGAGGCTTTTGCTTCAGTCGTTTTAGCTTGGCAAAAGGATATCGGTGTAGATATGAAAAAAGTAAATCCAAACGGAGGAGCTATTTCCTTAGGACATCCACTGGGAGCTAGTGGTGCTAGAATTATAGCAACACTTGTAAATGAGCTTGAGAGAACAGAGGGACGTTATGGATTAGTAACAATGTGTATTGGATTTGGGATGGCGGTCGCCGTCATCATAGAGCGCGAGGTGTAAATGATGGGAAAGCAGTGTAAAGTTGAAAAAATAAATAAAGTAGTATTACTTACAATTGATCGTCCTCAATTAAATACGCTAAGTCGAGAAACTCTGTTTGAGATTCAGAACTGTTTAGAAGACGTTGAAGGGGATGATTCTGTACGTACTATCGTTATTACAGGTGCTGGTGACAAAATGTTCTCTGCAGGAGCTGATGTAACTGAGTTTGCCGAGATGGTTGATCCTCAAAAGGCTAGAGCAAATACCAAAGCAATTCATGAGCTTTTTTTGAAAATAGAAGCTTTTCCTAAGCCTATTATTGCCAGTATTAATGGTCAGGCTTTAGGAGGTGGGAACGAATTACAAATGGCATGTCATCTTGTAATTGCTTCTGAAAATGCTCAATTCGGTTTGCCTGAAGTTCGTTTAGGAATTATCCCGGGTTATGGGGGAACTCAAAGATTAACAAGATTAATAGGTCGTCGTCGAGCATTAGAGCTTTTATTATCTGGAGAAAAAATTACAGCTCAACAAGCTTTAGAATACGGCATGATTAATAAGGTAGTTGCTCATCAGGACTTGCATAAAGAAACGTTAAAATGGGCCGAAAGCATAGCGGAAGGTCCTCCATTAGCGATAAAAGCTATCCTAGATTCAGTTCATAGAGGCATAGAATCAACTTTAGATAAAGGCCTTCAAATTGAAACGGAAAATGTGTTGAAAGTATCAACATCCCAAGACGCTATAGAGGGGATATCTGCTTTCTTTACAAAGAGAAAACCTGAATTTAAGGGGGAATAAAAGCTTGGTTGCATGCAAGTATTCATTTATGGACCATTTGCATTTTAACATACAGTATTCCAATTATAGTTTTCCCGTGAAAGGGTGAGATGGATTGAAACAAATACTTATGACGGGCTTTCCTGGGTTTCTTGCAACTAGGCTTTTAAGGTCATTAATCAATCATTATAATGGGGCATCATTTATTTTATTAGTACATCCGAGCCAATATGAGAAAGCAGTTGAACGTAGCAAAAACCTAAAAAATACAGAGGTTAAGATTGGAGATATAACAGAGCCTTCACTAGGATTTTCCCAGAAGGATCTGGAGTCACTTCGAAAGAACTTGACTCATGTTTTTCATTTAGCAGCTATTTATGATTTAGCTGTACCCGAGCATATTGCAGAGGACGTTAATGTAAACGGTACTAAAAATATTAATGATTTTGTTGAATCAATAGCCAATTTAGAACGATATGTATATTTTAGTACTGCTTATGTATCTGGTCTTCGAACAGGTGTAATTAAAGAGACAGAGCTGGAAATAGGGCAAACATTTAAAAACCATTATGAGGAAACAAAATACAAGGCAGAGGTTTTGGTCAAAAACCTTCAGGATGTACCGTTTACAATAATTAGACCGGGTATTACAGTTGGACACTCCGAATCGGGAGAAACGGATAAATTTGATGGACCCTATTTTATTATGAGATTTCTAGATAAAATTAGCCATTTGCCAGTTCCATACATCGGAAAATCAGAGGCACTATTTAATGTAGTGCCGGTAGATTATATTATACAAGCTACTACTTTCCTTTCTTATTCAGAAAAAGCAAAAGGAAAAACATTTCATTTAACAGATCCTCGGCCATATGCTGCTAGAGATCTCTATAGAATGATATGTGAAGAATTACTTGGCAAACGACCAATTTGGACCGTACCAACCAAATTAGTAGAATTCTGCTTATCGTTTTCAGCTTTTAGGAAGTTTTTTGGAGTTGAGAAAGAAGCAATTGAGTATTTTAGATGTACCTCTGAATATGATGCCAGTGTCGCAAAGGAAATTCTTGAAGAGGGAGGAGTCATTTGTCCGGACTTTAAAGAATACGTTGGCAAAATTGTTAGGTACTATAAACGAAATCGTGATGACGAAGAAAAAAGAATTAATGTAACCTAGAACAATGAGGCTAGTGCTTCATTGTTTTTTGCTGATATAATTAAGTAAGGAATATTCTGGGAGGAGAAATCTATCTTGAAAGAATTTGATTGGCATGATGAAGCAGAAAAACAATGGAATCAGCGTGCTAACTTTTGGAGTAAACAGAGTCAGCATATGTGGATGTCTGGGAGTAGATCAACTATAATCCCATTTATCGAAGAGTATCTCGTGCCTAATTCTAAGGTGTTAGATGCTGGCTGCGGTGATGGATTTGGTTCGTATCTTTTGTATGAAAGAGGATTCGAAGTTGTTGGTATAGATATTTCTACTGAGATGATTGAAAAGGCAAACAGCAGGCATCAAGATGAGAAACTCAGCTTCAAACAAGGTGATTTAACAAAACTTCCATTTTTAGATGAGTTTTTTGCAGGTGCAATGGCAATTAATTCGCTTGAATGGATAGAAAAACCATTAGATGCACTAAATGAGATTCGACGTGTAACTAAGTCTGGTGGGATATTTTGTGTAGGTTTATTAGGTCCAACGGCTGGCCCAAGGCAAAATGCATATCCTCGTTTATATGGAGAAAAGGTTATTTGTAATACAATGATGCCTTGGGAGTTTGAGAAATTAGCAGAAGAAAACGGGTGGAGTATTGTTACTGGACAACCCGTAAATAAACAAGCAGTATTACCTGTTCATACAAAGGAACTTCCAACGGATTTGCAACAAGCACTATCATTTATGTGGTTGTTTATACTAAGAAAAGAGAAATAGAGGATAGTTGATTTGAAAAACAGTTTCAAAGTAAAAAGAGTACCTAATAGGCACTCTTTTTACTCCCATATATAAGGGGTTTCTTGATATACATAATAATTCAACCAATTAGCATATAGGAGGTTCGCGTGGGATCTCCAGGTATGGATTGGCTTATTTAATGGGTTATCCTGTGGAAAGTAATTAACGGGTGGCTCTATATCTACGCCCTTAGCTAAATCCCTCTCGAATTCTTCTTGTAGAGTAGTTACATCGTATTCGGGATGTCCAGTTAAAAAGATATGCTTACCATCATTCGTGGTAGCTAGACATACACCAGCTTCATCTGAAACAGAGAGCAAAGTTAAACCATGCGTATTAGTAACTTCCTCAAAAGAAACATCAGTATAGCGGGAATGCGGTACAAAGTATACGTCGTCAAAACCACGGACAAGCTTTACGTCTCTATTGAGCAGTAGGTGACTAAAAACACCTGAACATTTTTTAGCTAAAGGGTGTTTGTTAATGCCAAAGTGGTAGTATAGTCCAGCTTGTGCACCCCAGCAGATATGTAATGTTGACGTCACATTCGTTTTGGTCCATTCCATTATTTCCTTTAATTCTTTCCAGTAAGTAACCTCTTCAAAGGATAGGTGTTCAATGGGAGCTCCTGTAATGATCATACCATCAAACTTCCGATGCTTTATTGCTGAAAAGGAAGTGTAAAACTTTTCTAAGTGATTTTTCCCAGTTGTTTTTGCTTCGTGTGTTTCTGGAAATAAAAAAGTAATGTTAAGTTGTAAAGGGGAGTTTCCTAATAAACGTAACAATTGTGTTTCGGTACGTTCTTTCTCAGGCATAATATTTAAGATTACGATATTTAAAGGGCGGATATCCTGACTATAGGCGCGCTCTTCATCCATAATAAATATATTCTCATTTTCCAAGATTTCCTTTGCAGGCAAGTCACGAGGTATATTAATTGGCACTATTTACCTTCCCCCTTATCGATTCCAGTTATTAATAGAAAGTTTACAACAGTTTGAATCCTTTATTCAACTAAAAAGTGTTAGTTTATGAAAACAGGAGTTTTGGTGTTCATAGTTGTCTCCCGAATACTGCTAAAATACATTTGAGCAAAATTTGATATAGAAAGAGGGCCATTCCTCACTTTTCTCCTCTTTTATCAAAGTGATTGATGAGACCAGTCTAAATTAGCTAAGTCCGATGAAGCAATCAAATTTTCTAAGCAACTAATAGGTTGAGAACATCTTTTAATAGGTGTTATAAAACTCTCATTGAAAAATGAATACTAATAGCTATTTAAAAAGAAAAACCTTTATAACTCCTGGTACATTAAGGTAAGATATAACTGTTGAGCAATCTTCATACTAATCACTTGGGGGAAGCATACATGGAATTATCAATGAAAATAAAGTCTGATATTGAAATTGCACAAGAAGCAACTATTAAGCCAATAAAAGATATCGCTAAGAACCTTGATTTACATGATGAGGAATTAGAACCCTATGGACATTATAAAGCAAAAATTTCCTTAGATGTGCTGAAGAGATTAGAGACTAAAAAGGATGGGAAGGTAATCCTTGTTACGTCTATTAATCCAACTCCAGCAGGTGAAGGGAAGTCTACAATAACAGTAGGACTTGGACAAGGATTATCAAAGCTTGGAAAAAATGCAATGATTGCTATGCGTGAGCCGTCGTTAGGACCAACAATGGGAATAAAAGGTGGAGCAACTGGTGGGGGATATTCACAGGTAATACCAATGGAAGATATTAATCTTCATTTTACTGGAGATTTCCACGCGATTACGACAGCAAATAATACGCTATCTGCTCTTATTGATAATCACGTTCATCAAGGTAATCAGCTTCAAATTGATGTTAGAAGAGTTGTCTGGAAGCGAGTTGTTGATTTAAACGATCGTGCTTTAAGACAGGTGATTGTGGGACTTGGTGGTCCTGTTCAAGGTGTACCACGTGAGGATGGATTTGATATCACAGTAGCATCTGAAATAATGGCTATATTCTGTTTGGCAACTGACCTGCAGGACTTAAAGAAGAGATTGTCTAAAATAGTGGTTGCCTACAATATACATAAAGAACCGGTTACAGTAGCAGATCTTGGAGCTGAGGGGGCACTAACCCTTTTACTAAAGGATGCTTTAAAACCAAACTTAGTTCAAACACTTGAGCATACACCTGCACTTATTCATGGTGGACCATTTGCTAATATTGCTCACGGATGTAATTCCGTAATTGCAACGAAAATGGCTTCTAAGTTAGCGGATTATGTAATTACTGAAGGTGGATTCGGTGCTGATTTAGGTGCAGAGAAATTTTTAAACATAAAAGCTAGATTTGCGGGAATTAAACCTGAAGCAGTTGTTATTGTTGCAACAATTCGTGCTCTGAAAATGCATGGAGGAGTTGCGAAAAACAACTTAACAGAAGAAAATGTTGAAGCTTTATCAAATGGTTTGGAGAATCTTCAAAAACATATTGAAACAATCCAAACATTTGGCCTTCCTTTTGTTGTAGCAATCAATCGTTTCGTAACTGACTCAGAAAAAGAAGTTGAAAAAATCGAGAGTTGGTGTGCTGAAAATTCTTATCCTGTTGCACTCGCAGAGGTATGGGAAAAAGGTGGAGAAGGCGGTGTTGAACTGGCTAATAAAGTATTAGATGTTATTGAAAGTGTAGAAAATCAGTTTGCTCCACTTTATGATGTAGCTTCTACTATTGAAGAAAAGGTTAAAACCATTGCTATGAAAGTTTATGGAGCAAGCGATGTTGAATTCTCTAATAAAGCAAAGAAGCAAATAGCTGATTTCGAGAAATTTGGTTGGAGCAATTTACCGATTTGTATGGCGAAAACGCAGTATTCACTTTCAGACGATCCTACATTATTAGGGAGACCAACTAATTTTACGATTACCATTCGTGAATTTAGACCTTCTATTGGAGCCGGGTTTATTGTAGCTCTTACAGGAGATGTAATGACAATGCCAGGTTTACCAAAAGTGCCTGCCGCTTTAAAAATGGATGTAAATGAAGAAGGAAAAGCTGTTGGATTATTTTAAGAAGGGAAAAAAACATGTTTGACCCGACTGTATTTGATAATTTGAAAGTGGTTGTTGAGGGAGCATTATATGATTTAGATCTCGAAGGCAGCATATTTATAACTGACCGTACAGACGAAGTGGAACTAGCTAAACTAAGCAGACACTATAGGATATCCTTTACAACAAGAGAACAATATTCAAATGAAGTTCTGGCATATCTTGATTTAAAAATGGATATAGCGAACTTGTCAGCAGAGCTGCAAAGTATTCCAAATAGTAAACCAGGTTGTAAAATCGAAGTAGGCTTTATTTTAGATATACCTTCAATCGATTCTTGCTCCCAATACGAAGAGGTTTTGAAGGAAATCTGGGGTGAAACAAGACTAATTCGACAGGAAATTTCATTTATATATAACGAAAATAAATATCACAATAACATAAAAATATTATTCAACCGTTTAATGTACGAAGACCATGTTGATGACCTACTTGAAATGATCGATTATTTGATTCATTCAATCCAGCAATTGAACAAGGTTTGATAGGGATGCATAATTGTATCCCTATACTTAAAAATACTGTTTTCACAAAATTGGTTACTTTTTTTATTTTGAGCTGGGTAATAATCTTACAAGGGTGATTGGAGAGCATGGCGCGAGACTCCTGCGGGAAAAGCAAAGGTTCGTCTACTAATGACCGCCACGTCCTGTGGCGAACGTAGACGTCAGCACATCCTGTGCAAGTCAGGTGAGCCCCCCCCGCAGGAGTTTGCGACTTGTCTAGCTTCAGTGGTAGAGACTCGAGAAATTTCAACTCCTCCTTCAGAGGCAAAAAGCCACCTCTTTTGTCGGAGTCTCCAATTTCCTCGTTTCTGACCAAGCCGCTTCCGCATTTCGTAGAGGAGGCTCACGGTCCGCCCGCGGAAAGCGAGTGCAGGGAGCAGAAATCACCATAACTTAGTAAATTCACTCTCAAAGAACCAACGCTAAAAGTAACAATCTTTTATCAAATACTCCATTTGAATTAAAATGGAGTACATAAAAAATTAAATCAAAGGTTGTACACCTAAAGAAGTAATTTTCTGAATAGTATCCTTTTTCAAAATGAAATACATAGTATATAGTAAATAGTATATGAGAATCTAATTAGGGGGAATAAACATGGGGAGGATCGCTTGGGTCACAGATAGTACAGCGTTCTTGGATGAAGAATTAAAAAATAATAAAGATATTTATGTAATCCCTATGACTATATTTTTTGATGAAGAAGAGTTTCTGGATGGTGTCACAATCACACCTGCTCAATTCTTTGATAGACTAAAGTCGGCACGTACGGTTCCTAAAACATCTCAACCATCGATTGGTAGTTTTGTAGAATTATATAATAGTCTAGAAAGCAACTATGATCATATCATTTCAATACATGTATCTGAAAAACTAAGTGGTACCGTTTCATCAGCGAGACAGGCCGCTGAAATAGTGAAAATTCCTGTGACTGTTATTGATTCAAAAATCTTAACATATCCAATGTCTGCATTATTAAAAGAAGGTTTAAAAGTAAAGCAGAATGGCGGAACAATAGATGAAGTTGTTAATCGAATCAGATATTTGGCAGATAGAATTGAGACCTATGTGTTAATTGGAAGTTTAGAGCAGTTACACCGTAGTGGAAGGATGAATACAGCCCAATATTATGTAGGGAGCATGCTACAAATTAAACCGATTATTACAATAAAGGATGGTGCACTTTCTGTAAAAGAAAAGGTACGCTCTGAAAAGAAAGCAACTACTAAAATATTTGATTATCTTAAAGAGGCGATCGAGAAATCTCAAATTGATGAGGTCTATTTACTCTACGGCTTACATGACACAAAGGCAGTAGAATGGAAAAAGAAAATCAGCGAGTTTGCTGAACATTTATCTATCGAATCATATCCTTTAGGGGTAGCTCTAGGTGTCCACGCAGGGGAAGAAACAATTGGGATCAGTTGGATAAATAAAGAGTAAAGTATATTATTTAACTAACACGTATTGTACTTCGATTTTCGAAAGCGCAACCACGGATACTATTTGATAGCCAATGCTAATAAATTGCGAAAGTGCTTCTGCACAGTTAGAGTTCGGAGGTTCTGTCGGAGCGTGTAGGCTTGTTTGTAAAGATAAAAATTGGTTCTTTACGCGATCACAAGTAATTAACACAACATGTCTTCCGTACCATGCAGTACCAATTTCTCTTGGTAGGTTTTGATAAAACATAATATAATCAATTCCTTTACAAAGCTGGAATCTTCCAGCTTTTTTATGATTTAGGAAACTATAAAATTTCAAGATGTGGATAATCTCATCTTGGGTTATTTATTTCCAGCGCCAGCGCCTAGCCCCTCGAGGTCGCTTCACCCCTCCTGCGGCGGCAACACTAAGGAATGCTTCGTGAGCATAAGCCTCGCAGAAAAAATGCTTTAGCATTTTTTAGAGCCTCCTCGTCAGGGTTCCAGCGCTTGTCGGACTTACACAGGATGTGCTGAGATCGACGTTCGCCACAGGACGTGGCGGCTATTTAGTCGATGTTCCTTTTTCCAAGGCGCTTGCGCTTTTGTTCTTTATAAAACATTGTATGCAGCAACTATTGGAGTGGGTACGAAATAGGAAAAAAGCTCATTCTCTTTATCAGTATGGTACAATGTTAACGAAAGTCCTGAAGGTAGTGGAGGGTTATTATGAAGCTAGATAAGCAAGATGCTATTAATAAAACAATTAACTATGTTAAAGATATATTAAAAGATGATAGTAGTGGCCATGATTGGTGGCATATTGAAAGAGTTAGAAAGTTAGCTTTATATATCGGAACAAACGAAAGTGCCAATATATTTGTAATCGAAATGGCTGCTCTCCTTCATGACATTGCTGATGAGAAACTTAATAACTCAGAGAAGGAAGGCCTTGCAAAGGTTGAGCAATGGCTTTCATCGTTACAAATAAATGAAACAGATCAAGAACATATTCTAGAAATTATTTCAACGATGTCCTTCAAGGGTGGGAATCGCCCCCCAGTGAGAACGATAGAAGGACAAGTTGTTCAGGATGCAGATCGTTTGGATGCAATTGGGGCTATTGGAATAGCTAGAACGTTTGCTTATGCAGGTGCACATGGTGATTTAATGTACGATCCTGACCTCCCTTATAGAGAGTCTATGACAAAGGAAGAGTATCGTAATGGAAAGTCAACTGCAATCAATCATTTTTATGAAAAATTATTGAAACTATCAACAACACTCAATACGGATACTGCCAAAAGGATTGCAGAAGAAAGGCACAAGTTTATGCTAGATTTTCTGGAACAATTTTATAAGGAATGGAATGGAACGTTATGAAGCTTTTAACTGTAGAAGGTTTGGCAAAGAGCTATGCCGAAAAAACATTATTTGAAAATATATCTTTTAGTATTACTGATAACGAGAGAATTGGAATAATCGGTGTTAATGGTACGGGTAAATCGACTCTGTTAAAGATTATTGCGGGTATTGAAGAAACTGATGGAGGAGAAATAACGCATTCCAAAGGATATACAATTAGTTATTTACCACAGCAACCCGAATTTGAAAAAGGGAATACAGTTCTTGATCAAGTATTCCAAGGTAACTCACCTTTACTAAGGCTACTTAAGGAATACGAAGCTGCGTTGCTTGATATTGAGAAAGATTCTATGAATACTTCATACCAGGAGAAATTGTTTGCCCTTCAACAACAAATGGATGCTGCAAATGCATGGGAAGCTAATTCCAATGCGAAGGCAGTATTGTCTAAGCTCGGGATTACCCAGTTTACTCAAGATGTAATGGAACTATCTGGTGGTCAAAAGAAACGTGTAGCTTTAGCTCAAAGTTTGATCGAAGTACCAGATTTACTAATTCTAGATGAACCTACAAACCACTTAGATTACGATACAATTAATTGGCTGGAGGATTATCTTGGAAAGTATAATGGTGCATTATTACTTGTAACACATGACCGGTATTTTCTAGATCGCGTAACCAATCGTATTATAGAACTAGACCAAGGAAAACTTTACAGTTACTCAGGTAATTATAGTAGCTTTCTAGAGGCAAAAGCATTACGAATTGAACAAGAACAGGCTACTGAACAGAAACGCCAGAACCTATATAGACGTGAACTTGCTTGGATTCGACGGGGAGCAAAAGCACGAACTACTAAACAAAAAGCACGAATTAAGAGATTTGATGAAATTGAAAATGCTAAGCTAACTTCGACAAATGACACAGTTGATATTTCAGTTGGTGGAAGTAGACTAGGGAAAAAAGTAATTGAACTTATAAACGTTTCAAAGAGCTATAATGATACCAAAATTTTAGATAATGTAAATTTACTTGTAAAACCTGGTGATCGTATTGGTATCGTTGGAAAAAATGGCAGTGGGAAATCAACTTTACTTAATATTATTGCGGGTAGAACACAAATTGATGCCGGAGATATTGAAATAGGTCAAACTGTAAAAATGGCCTACTACACGCAAGAAAGCATAGATATGGATGTAAATAAAAGGATCATTGAATATATTAAGGAAACTGCTGAGGTTATTCATACGTTAGACGGCAAGATGATATCTGCAGCTCAAATGCTCGAACGTTTCCTATTTCCAATGAATACTCACGGTACACCAATTCGAAAGCTTTCTGGTGGAGAAAGAAGAAGATTGTATTTGCTTAAAATCATTATGGATGAACCAAATGTTTTGTTATTGGATGAGCCTACAAATGATTTGGATACACATACATTAACTGTTTTGGAGGATTATTTAGAGGATTTTCCTGGAGTTGTTATTACGGTTTCCCATGATCGTTATTTTCTTGATAAAGTAACTGATCACCTCCTGATATTTGAGGACGGTCATAGAATTACTTCCTACATAGGAGATTATTCAGATTATCTAGAAGAAAGCACTCAAATAGTACCTCCGAAACAAAAAGAAAAAGTAGTTAAAACTTCAAATGAAGAAACAACAAAACCTAAAAAGAAGAAACTTTCCTATAAAGACCAACTTGAATGGGAAGGTATTGAAGATAAGATTCTAGAACAAGAGGAAAAGGTAGCGCAGCTTGTTAAGGCAATTGAAAGTGCAGGTAGTGACTATCAGAAGGCGCAACAGGCAATGGAAGACCATGCAAAGGAAACGGAAATCCTTGACCAATTACTTGAGCGATGGACAGAACTTTCAGAGCTAGTCAATTAATAAACAAAAGGCCAGGCGTTAGCCTGGCCATTTCTTTTATTACAAACGTTTAGCTCCTAGATATCGTGGTTTCCAATAGTTAGCATTTATATCATCAATACTTATTCCTTTTGAAGAACTAGCATGAATAAATTTATTATTACCAATGTAAATACCGGCATGTGATGGACCAGGCTTATATGTTTCAAAAAACACGAGGTCCCCCACACTAGGTTTACCTACGCTCATACCATGACTCCAAATTCCAGTAACAGTACGTGGAATTGAATAACCGTTTTGTTGAAATACAAATTGAAGAAATCCACTGCAATCAAAACCGCTAGGACTTGTTCCGCCCCATACATAAGGAGTGCCGATATAATTCATTGCTACTCCTACAATGCCAGTATCAACAGTCCGTATCTCCGTACTTACTTCCGTATTTGTATTTGTATTTTGCACTTTTACTTTTGCTGCTCTAGCTCTGATAGTTGGCCCTTTTACATTTTTGTTTTTCATAATATGGTCAATCGTTTCATCTGTAGCTAATCCGTTGGCCTCTAATCGATATTTCTTTTGGTAAGCCTTTACACTTGATTCAGTGTATTCGCCAAACACACCATCAACTATGCCATTATAATAGTTTAGTTTAGTAAGCTTATCTTGGATTTGTAGGACAGCTGGACCTTCGTCTCCAATTGTCAAAAATGGTGGTTTAGGCTGGAGAATAACTTCATTTAATTTTTCCAACGTTTTTGAACCGGCAATTCCATCAACTTTTAAATCATAAAGTTTTTGAAACCTTTTTACAGCATCCTGTGTTGTAGGTCCGTAGTGACCATCAATCGTTTCATAGTATAGGTTAATCTTTTGTAATTCAAATTGTAAGAATCTAACAGAATATCCGGTGTGACCGTAACGTAATACCTGGTCTGTATCAAATTGATAATTTTTATCTGTGAGGGGATCTAAATTTTGTTGCTCTGATGCATCTGCCACAAGTGGTGCGCCAAAGAAAAAACCGGCAGCAACAGATGTAACAAATATCGCCTCACGTGTTCCATAGCGTTTTTTCATTTGTTATGTCCTCCTTGGTGTTTTGCAGGTGAAATTTGAAAAGGAAGTTTTCGTAAAATTTTGGTTATGTATGCTATGGAAATTTCATTTCTCTTACTGAAGTTTATAAATGTACTAGGCTTATTGATTCATATGTGGCAGGATTTTTGAAAACAACCTATAAACACAATTTCACTTTATGTTATTTTCAAAAAAAAAAGATTATGACAAAATGACAGAGGATTAGTATGAAAGCGATAAAATAAGACAAGTCATAATTTGAGTGTTATCAATGGATATATAGGCGATTCCTATGCTACAATCTTAATAATTACATTTTTGTTACAAAGGAGCGGAAGGAATGAAAATTGTATCAATTGAACCTACACCTAGTCCAAATACCATGAAGATAACACTAGATGAAGAGCTCCCAAAGGGGAAAAGTAATAATTACAAAAAGGAAAATATAGATGAGGCTCCGCCACTGATAAAAGAAATAATGGCAATT
This sequence comes from Ferdinandcohnia jepli, assembly GCF_047246645.1. Taxonomy (NCBI): domain Bacteria; kingdom Bacillati; phylum Bacillota; class Bacilli; order Caryophanales; family Bacillaceae; genus Ferdinandcohnia; species Ferdinandcohnia jepli. The sequence continues at coordinate 120,170 of NZ_JBFOKR010000009.1, read as the reverse complement.
GAAGGTATTAAAGGTGTTTATCATGTAGCTGATTTCTTAGCAGTTGAACGAAATGCAAGATTTGACTGGCAGGAACTATTGCCAAAAGTACGTCAGGTTTTTGGTGAAGAAATCGCTGAAAGAGAAATGGAAGGTCCAACCCTTGATGAGCATTTTGGTGAAGTTAAGGTATTTGTGCAAATGTACAAAGGAATTCCAATGCAGGTAAAACTTCATGATGGTGAAAAAGAAGTTCGCGTAGGTCTACCAGAATATTTTAGAGATGCATTGTTAAAAGCGCAGGAAGCTGCAGGGAATGTAGTGCTTGAGAGAGAATGGAAGGAACAAGGAGTTAGATATGGCAGTCTAGACGAGATTGGTAAGGAAGTAGTGGATGAGTTATCTGCAGCCTATCCAACAGATCGATTAAATCGTCTTGTCGCTCAAATTGGGCAGCAAGATACATCAAAAGTTGTCCAAAAGAGACAGGCCTATAAAGTTACATTAGAAATGCTAGATGATTCAGATTGGACAAAACGGTATGCAAGCTTAGAACAAATGGATCCTACCGAAGAGGATTTACCTGTTCTTGTAAAAGCATTAAAAGATGAGAAAGCATCTATCAGACGACTTGCAACAGTTTACCTAGGTATGATTGAAAGTCCTTCCGTTTTACCATATTTATACGAAGCACTAAAGGATAAAACTGTTACCGTTAGAAGAACAGCAGGTGACTGTTTATCTGACATCGGTAATCCTGATGCAATTAGGCCGATGACAGAAGCGTTAAAAGACTCAAATAAATTAGTTCGCTGGCGTGCTGCCATGTTTTTATATGAGGTAGGCGATGAGTCTGCTTTACCAGCTTTGAAAGCTGCAGAAGACGATCCAGAGTTTGAAGTGAAAATGCAAATAAAACTTGCTATCGAAAGAATCGAAGGTGGAGAAGAGGCAAAGGGATCTGTTTGGAAGCAAATGACAGAAAGTCGAAATGAAAATTGAAAAGCGCTAGGCGTTCGAAGCTAGACACTATACGCTAAGTGTAATTTATATACTTTTCAAAAATAAACGACTGTACGTATTTGTACAGTCGTTTTATTTAACTTCCTTAAATTGTACTGGCTGAATGGATTCTGTTATGCGCTCCATAGTAAACTCTTTCTCGTTTAATAAAGTTATGATAGAATCTAATGCTTTACTAGTAACTTCTTTGTCATGCATTAATAGAACTGGGGAGGTAGAACTATCTTCGAAGGGTAGAATTTGCTTCTTGATATTCTCAATAACAACGTTGGGATCTCCAGTTTTCCAGTCATAACTATCGATGTTCCAGTCCCACATGATGTAGCCTTCATTAGAAAGTGCGTCTTTGTATGATTTTTTTAAATGTGGATAACTACCAAAAGGAACGCGAAACAAGTTACTAGTAACACCAGTTACAGTGTTGATGCTCTCCCGACATGTATTTATTTCCTGTAATGCCGATTGTGCTGACTCATAGAATTTATCAATTTTATGAGATACCCCATGGCATCCAATTGCATGTCCCTCTGTAACAATTCGTTCGACTATTTTAGGAAATTTATTAATATTTCCGTCTAGAAGAAAGAAAGTAGCTTGTAAATTATGAGTTTGTAAAATATCCAAAATATCATTTGTATATGATGTAGGACCATCATCAAATGTTAAATAGGCTGATCGACCTTGTGAAGAAAAGCGATTAGTAGTGATAGACGCTGACTGCGTTTTAGTTTCTTGATATACACTATTTACTTGAAGTTTAGCAATATTGATACTATGTTCCTTATGTAAAGTAATATTTTGTTCAATCGTACCTTTGGCATAAGTAATCGTTGTAAATAATTTCGAGAATAATATCATGCTAAACGAACACACCGCTATAGTACAACAAATATATAAATATCTTTTTACGTCCATACGATTTCCACTTTCTTTCGTTAATACATGTTGTTATTTTTGATAAAGTAGGTATTTAGAAGTGAATGACCCAAAACCTACTATTTTCTGAATAGTATTATATGAGAATATCTTACTATCAATATAGTATAAAAAGTCGAAAATTGGAAGTCTTTGTATAATTTTTGTCCTAAAATAGAATTTTAGGAATTGAGTAGTAGTTCAATTCGCACACGAGTAGCATAAATTGATTTTAAATAATTAAATATAGTATGCTTATAATATACAAAAGCGCAAGCGCCTTGGAAAAAGGAACATCGACTAAAATCCGCCACGTCCTGTGGCGAACGTCGATGTCAGCACATCTTGTGCAAGTCCGACAAGCGCTGGAACACTGACGAGGAGGCTCTAAAAAATGCTAAAGCATTTTTTCTGCGAGGCTTATGCTCACGAACCATTCCTTAGTGTTGCCGCCGCAGGAGGGGTGAAGCGACCTCGAGGGGCTAGGCGCTGGAGCTGGAAGTTGATAACCTATACTGAAAGTTATTAACAACAGTAGATTTTGTAATTTTTAAAATATGAAAAGAAAAGGGGTTGATATGATGTCAATGGCTTATGATGAATATATGAAACAAATTGTAAAACCAATGCGTCAGGAATTAGTTGTTGCTGGGTTTGAAGAACTCACTACACAAGAAGATGTTGAGAACTTCATGGAAAAGGTGGAGGGCACATCATTAGTTGTTATTAACTCTGTATGTGGATGTGCAGCTGGATTAGCAAGACCTGCAGTAACACAAGCAGTCGTATCGGCAGATAAAAAGCCAGATCACCTTGTAACGGTATTTGCTGGACAAGATAAAGAAGCAACTGCAAAAATGAGAGAATATTTTGTTGGATTTGAACCATCTTCACCATCAATGGCTTTATTAAAAGGGAAAGAAGTGGTACATTTCATTCCAAGACATGATATTGAATCAAACCCAATGGAAGTTATCATGGAGAATGTAGCATCAGCTATCAAAAAGTATTGCTAAAAAGGATGTCATTTTGACATCCTTTTTTACACAAATATAGGTGATTGTATGATTGTAACAACTGCAGGAAGAACAAATGAAGAAATGATTGGAATAGCAAAAAGAGTTGCAGGTGAATTAGGGGTTTCTTATATCGCCCGTGAAAAAAGATCTATACCGTTCATACAACAAGATTCTAACCAAGATGTACTTGTTGTGGGGAAAAACCGTTTAGAAATTTATCCAATAAAAGGTGAGGAACCCATCTTTTTTCATCCAAATTCAGCAATGTTTCGAATGAAACGAGTTATGAGGGGAGAAGATGACCCATTTCTCCAAGCTGCAAATCTTTCTTTCGGTGACTCTATTTTAGATTGTACATTGGGCCTTGGCTCAGATAGTATTTTGGCAAGCTTTGTAACAGGAAAAGCAGGCAGAGTAACGGCTCTAGAAGGAAACAAGTATTTATATTATCTATTAAAAGCTGGTCTGCAAAGCTGGGATACGGGTATTGCAGAAATGAATGAGGCAATGAAGAGTATCGATGTAAAACATGATACGTTTGAAAGCTTTTTAGAAACTTGTCCTGCAGAAAGCTTTGATATCGTTTATTTTGACCCGATGTTCGAGGAAAGAATTGATGAGTCAAATGGAATTAAAGGACTCCGTACATATGCTATGTATTCAAAATTAAATACAGAAATCATAGTAAATGCGAAAAGAGTTGCAAAGAAGAGGGTAGTTCTAAAGGACCATTGGAAAAGTGAACAATTTGAGAAGTATGGATTCTCCGTTATAAAAAGAAAAACATCAAAATTTCATTTTGGAGTAATCGATGTTTAAACCATCCCTCAACTGATATTTTATGCCACCTTTGGTTATTTTAAATAACGGAGGTGATGAGTAGTATGGCAAAGCATAAAAAAGATCCTTCCAAGGTGGGTTTAAACTCTTCTGACGTTGAAGGACAAGGAACAACAGAGCAAGAAACAGGTAACATGAAAATGGATTCTGCACGACGTAAGCAAAAACGAAATTAATTTATAACAGAAAAAAATAAACCCGCAAATGCGGGTTTTGTTTATTCCGAGATACAAGCATAAATGAAATAACCAAGTGTTAAAAAACTTGCGAAGGCAAAAATATATTCAATATTCATATGTTACACCCTTTCGAATATGTATAGTAACTACATTTTAACAAAAATTGAAACTTTTATGAACTTTTATTATATAAATTTTTGAAACTCCTGAAACCAATTTAAAGATCAACCGTATAGGTAGGTATCACTATTTTTTATGAAAATCCTTTATTAATAGTAAAATAATCTAGTAGAGTATGGTAAAATAGTGTTAACGTTAGTTGTTACTTGAAAGGACGTTGTGTGCGATGAATAAATGGTTGCGCAAGGCTTTAGTTGTTTCATTTACAATCCTGACCTTCGGGCTAGTTGCTCCACCACCTGCATTAACAATGGAGCAGGCAAACTCAGATGAATCGAGCAAGCTAAATCCAATAAATAACCAGAGTGCTGATGAAAGCCTATTTACATATGAAGAATCAAGTTATGGCTACGATAGCCGGAAGTTTATTGATTATGCTTTGAATCAAGCTGAGTTAAAGTCATTTGAAAAGTTTGGCAGCAAAATTGGACCAGTCATTGAAGATGAGTTTCGCAAGGATATTTTACCTGGAATTGAAAGTGCAATTGCAAGTGTCGCTGAACAATATCCAACAGAAGAACTTAACCGTTTAGAAATCTCTGAACAACCCTCAGGTGGAAATGGTGAAAAAATCTTTCATATCTTTGATACGGCAACTGGAAGTGACATTATCCGTTTTCATGTTAGAAAAGATCACCCACCACAAGAAGGATATTGGTTTAATTTTCATTACCATACCTACCATGATGGGTTTCAAGCTCATCATACATTAGGAGAAATTTATTGGGATAAAAATACACCACCAAAATGGATGAGCTAAGACTACTTTAAAAGGTAGTCTTTTTTTTATCCAGAATGATAACCTCACATAGCCGCATGCAATAGTAACCTTTGGAAGAAATTCTCACACATAACACTACATCTCTTCTTTTCTAAACATGATATAATATTTGTAATATTATAAAATAGTCACACACTCCTTGAAACATCATTGGATTTTACATAAAGGAGCATTATTCTTATGAAAAAAACGGCAGCAGTTTTTATTATATTACTTATATTAACTGGTACCTCATATAAACCAATTATTGCATCCCCACACGGTGTTTTATTAAAGGATTATCATTCTATAACTCTCTATACTCAAACTTCAAACTTAGCAAACTATCAAACTCTAAAAGATATTATTCTTTTACCAGAAACAAACTTTAACGAAACAAAAGCAGTTGAAATGATAGAAAGAATTAATAACATCTATTCACCCATTTTAAAAAGTCTTCGCAATGAAGGGGTTCAGTTAAAACTTTTTACAGGTAGCTTAACAGATGAACCTTCAGTTTCGTATTTAAAGGGGAAAAAGCCTCGAGGGTATAGTGAAAATGGACCGACATGGGATTCAGTGCCTGGAATAGGTGGATCTCAAGTAGTTTTAGCAAAAATAGGCCACAGCGAAAAAGGAAATGGGCATGGTTCACTAAATCTAGAGTTACATGAATTAGCACACTCTATTGATATTTTTGTTTTAGATACTATTCGTGAGAAGTCTAGTTTTCTAGAAATATGGAAACAAGAAGCTAAATTTGTTTTTCCTAATAGGGATTATTTTCTTACTTATCCAGAGGAGTATTTTGCCGAAACGTTCGCTATGTACTTTTATTCTAAAGAAACGAGAGAGCAACTAATGGACCTAGCACCGTTAACATATGATTTGTTTGCGAGCTTAGAAACCATTAATGCTCCGGGTAAGTCAACTGTTTTAGATGACTTTTAATTGTTAACTATCTTATTTTCTACTAAAAATACGAGCTGAAATATAGTATTATTAATAGAAACAATAGGGTAGGAGTGATTAAAGTTTTGAAACATGGGGAATATGCATATTTAGATATGTTAAAACACGTCATTGAGACTGGCTCAAAGAAAATGGACCGTACAGGTACTGGTACTGTATCTGTTTTTGGTTACCAAATGAGGTTTAACCTGAGTGAAGGCTTCCCGTTATTAACAACGAAGCGAGTTCCATTTCGTCTAATAGCAAGTGAGTTATTATGGTTTATTAAAGGCGATACAAATATCCGTTACCTTCTTCAAAACAATAATAATATATGGAATGAGTGGGCGTTTAAAAGCTGGGTAGAAAGTGATGAGTATAGTGGTCCTGATATGACAGATTTCGGACGTCGTAGCCAGGTTGATGAAGATTTTAATAAAGTCTATGAAGAAGAGATGGACAAGTTTAAAACGATGATATTGAATAATGATGAATTTGCAGCTAAATATGGAGAATTAGGACCTGTTTACGGTAAACAGTGGAGAAATTGGGAAACATCTCGAGGAGAAACAATTGATCAATTAAAAAATGTAATTGAACAGATTAAAAACAATCCAGATAGTAGAAGACATTTAGTAGTCGGCTATAATCCAGGTGATGTTGAATTCATGGCTTTACCACCGTGTCATAGCCTATTTCAGTTTTATGTAGCAGACGGGAAGTTAAGTTGTCAGTTGTATCAGAGATCAGGAGATTTATTTTTAGGAATTCCTTTTAACATTGCTAGTTATGCTCTTTTAACTCATTTAATTGCTTATGAATGTGGATTAGAAGTCGGCGACTTCATTCACACTATTGGTGACGCACATATTTACACAAATCATATTGAGCAAGTTAATATACAATTAGAACGTGAGCCTAAGCATTTTCCGACACTACAACTTAATCCCAACGTAGCATCGGTTTTTGAGTTTGAAATGGAAGATATTAAAATTAGTGAATACAATCCTCATCCTACTATTAAAGCACCAGTAGCAGTTTAACTTTATTAAGCAGAAGTCCCCTACTTTTTATTAGTGGGGAATAAAGACCCCCTGATTGAAATTTCACCTTATTGAGCAAGTTCGAAAAAAGTCGGGGGCAAATACGCCAAGGTGCATTTGATATTGAAAAGATTTCTATTTGATAAATCCTAAGGTATAATTTACCTTAGGATTTTTTTATGAAATAGTGCATTTAATTATAAAGGGTGATTATATGATTTCATTATTACTGGCAATGGACAAAAATCAATTAATAGGAAAAGACAATGACCTCCCATGGAGATTACCCGCAGATTTAGCTTATTTTAAGAGAGTTACGATGGGGCATCCCATTATTATGGGACGAAAAACATATGATTCAATTGGCCGGCCACTACCAGGACGTGAGAACATTATTGTTACTCGAGATAGAAATTACCAAGTAGAAGGATGTAAGGTAGTTCATTCAATTGATGAAATCGTCCAACTTGGCTCAGAAACCAAGGAGGAACTGTTTGTAATTGGTGGTTCTGAAATTTTTAAGGAGATTCTCCCGTATGCTGATCGTCTGTATATTACAGAAATTGATGAGGTGTTTGAGGGGGATACCTATTTTCCGGCATTTAAAAAAAATGAATGGAATCTAATTTCTTCTGAAAAAGGAATCAAGGATGAAAAAAATCCATATGAATACACATTTTTAGTATATGAAAAAGTAAAATAATAACTTAACCAATATGTAATTACATAAAAATACCCTCGCAATGCGAGGGTGTTTTTCTATGATATAAAAGGTACATCAAGTACATAAAACAAAACACAAAAATACATAGCTGCACTACCCGCTAAAACAAATCCATGCCATACTGCATGGTTGTACGGAAGTTTCTGCCATACATAAAAAACGGCACCTACTGTATACAAAATTCCTCCTGTAAGCAATAACATAAATCCGTTAAAACCAATACTTTCATAAATTGGTTTAATGCCAACAATGATTAACCAACCCATTAGAACATAGAATACGGTTGAAAGAATCATAAATTTTTCTACAAAGAAAACTTTAAAGACGATGCCGATAATAGCAAGACCCCACACAATTCCAAATATCGTCCAACCCAGCCAACCTCTTAGGGTGATTAGAACAAAGGGGGTATATGTTCCAGCTATTAGTAGATAAATAGCAGAGTGATCCAATATCGCAAACACTTTTTTGGCTTTTGGATGGGTGATGCTATGCAAGAGTGTTGAAAATAAATATAAAAGAAACATTGTTGTTCCGAAAATTGTAAAGCTAACAACGTGCCATGCATCTCCATATTTAACAGCAAACACAATCAATAATACAAGAGCAGGTATACTAAGTAATACACCAAGTCCATGAGTAATCGCATTTGCGATCTCTTCTTTTAAAGATTCTGGTTTAACATCCATTTTAATCACCTCAAATAACTTTCTTCTTTTCATCATACTTCTAAAAAGTGATTTGTCAATTTATGAATGTAATATAACAAGGAGATTATAAATTTTTGTAGAATTAGTATATGGGGAAAACATCTTAGGGAGGCGAAATATGTGCTAACACTTTTAAAAAACGGTGAGGTTTATGGTCCTGAGTATCTTGGTAAAAAAGATATATTATTAGTAAATAATAAAATTGGATACATAGAAGATAAAATTGAAGTACCAAGTAATTTTATTGAAATTCAAATAATTGATGCTTCTGAAATGATAATTGTGCCTGGTTTCATTGATTCTCACGTCCACTTAACCGGTGGTGGTGGTGAAGGAAGCTATAGAACTAGAACACCAGAACTAAATTTAACGGATGCCACTCTATCGGGCATAACCACTTTAGTAGGGGTAATTGGAACTGACGGTACTACACGGACAATGGCTGGGTTACTAGCAAAGGCACGTGGTCTGGAGGAAGAAGGAGTTACTTGTTTTATTCATACAGGCTCCTATCAGACGCCTGTTAAAACTCTTACATCAAAAATAGAAGATGATTTAATCTTGATTGATAAAATTATTGGTGTTGGAGAAATTGCGATATCAGATCATCGTTCATCACAGCCAACAGTAGAGGAGATTGCTAAGATTGCTGCAGCTGCCAGAGTAGGGGGCATGCTTTCTGGTAAAGCGGGGATTGTTAACATCCACGTTGGAGATGGGGAAGGAAAATTATCTATTCTAGAAGAAATCGCAGAGAAAACTGAAATTCCGATTACCCAGTTTCACCCAACACATGTTAATCGAAATGAACGATTATTCGAGGCGGGAATTCAGTATGCCAAAAAAGGTGGTTATGTAGATTTTACAACTAGTTCTGTTCAGCGCTTTACTTCCAAGGGTGAAGTAAAATGTAGCACAGGATTGAAAATTATGTTGGAAAACGGTGTGCCGGTTGAACAAATTACTTTTACATCAGATGGGCAAGGAAGCCTTCCAGAATTCAATGAAAAGGGAGAGTTTATTGGACTTAAAGTCGGCAAAGTCAGCTCTCTTTACCAGGAAGTTAAGGATGCAATCCAAGTTGAAGGAATTGATATTGAAACTGCAATTAGAGTAATTACATCAAACCCTGCTACTATTTTAAAGCTATCTGATAAAGGCCAAATAAAAGAAGGAATGGATGCTGACATTGTACTCGTAAATAAAGATTCCTTAGATATAATTAAGGTGTTTGCAAAAGGGCAGTTGATGGTAGATAACGGGGAAGCACTTGTAAAAGGTACTTTTGAATAATAAGAAAACAGGGTAGCCTTGAGCTACCCTGTAATACTTTCATATAAATTTAGCTCTTCAAGCATTTTTGTAAATTCATTTGGATTACAAAACTCCTCTGGCTGCCAGTTAGCTTTTATCCAGGATATTAACTCTTTTGCGCTATTAAATACTTCTCCGCTTGTATCAGCCTTACGAATCATATACCGTCCATTATCATCATCTACTGTGATTTCACATGGAGATGCACTATCCAAAGAACATATTGAATATTCCATACATTCACCTCTCAATCTGAATTTTTCTCTAAAGCACTTCAAATCGGTATTATCGAAAGGTCACCAATTTGGAATTGATTGTAGTTTTAATGTATGCAGTCGGAAGCGATTTCATCATAAATGGACAAAGAAAAAGTAATAAAATATTTAGAAAATTCACTTCATAAACAGAAAATTCATGTTATAATGTACAAATTAAATACTTTATCACTGTGATGTGTGGAAATACTGAGAGGGGATATGGGTCCAAATGGCAAACAGGGTTAAGCAAAAAAATGGAATCCAGGTTGAGGATATCATTAAGGCAAATCAAACATTGAAGGATGTAATAATCCATACACCTTTGCAAAGAAATGAACTTCTATCGGAGAGGTATGAATGCAATTTATATATTAAGAGAGAAGATCTCCAAATTGTCCGTTCATTTAAAATAAGGGGAGCCTACAATCGTATAAAAAATCTTACAGAGAAGGAATTACATAGCGGAGTAGTTTGTGCTAGCGCTGGAAACCATGCACAAGGAGTAGCGTTTTCATGCTTTGCCTTAAAAATTAAAGGTAAGATATTTATGCCAACAACAACACCCAGACAAAAGGTTTCGCAAGTTGAGTCTTTTGGAAGGGATTATGTAGAAATTATTTTAGCTGGGGATACGTTTGATGATTCGTACCAGTATGCTGTAGAGTGCTGTGAGAAAGAAAATCGAACTTTTATACACCCCTTTGATGATGAAGATGTAATCGCTGGGCAAGGTACAGTGGCAGTAGAAATCTTAAATGATTGTACCGAACCAATTGATTATCTCTTTGCAAGTATTGGTGGAGGGGGGTTAGTATCAGGAATTGGTACATATATGAAAAGCATATCCCCTTTTACAAATATTATTGGTGTGGAGCCACAGGGTGCGTCAGGAATGAAGGCTTCCTTCGAAAATGGATATGTAACTACGTTACCTGAGATCGATAAATTTGTTGATGGAGCTGCCGTAAAAACGGTAGGAGAAAAAACATTTGCAATTAGTCATGAGTTACTGGATGATATCGTTGTTGTTCCTGAAGGTAAGGTTTGTACAACAATTTTGGACCTCTACAATGAAAATGCAATAGTTGCTGAACCTGCAGGAGCACTTTCTCTTGCAGCATTGGATCTATATAAAGATAAATTAAAAGGTAAAACAGTCGTTTGCGTATTAAGTGGAGGCAATAACGACATAAGTCGAATGCAAGAGATAAAAGAACGTTCAATGATGTATGAAGGTCTGCAGTATTATTTTATTGTAAACTTTCCTCAACGTGCTGGGGCGCTCAGAGAATTTTTATTAGATGTACTTGGCCCGACAGATGATATAAATCGTTTCGAGTATACGAAGAAAAACAATAAGGATAATGGTCCTGCACTAGTAGGGATAGAATTAAAATCAAGGGAAGATTATCAACCATTGCTTAATCGAATGATTAAAAAAGGATTTCCTTTTACTGAGGTTAACAAAGAAAGTAACCTGTTCAGTTTGCTAATTTGAATTGAAAGTCGACTTTCTACAAATTTAGATACACACTTCACACCCAGAATAATGTATAATATAAGAAACGGGTAAAAAAAGAGGATTGATAGTTTGCTATTCAAAAGCCTAGAGTTCAAAAATGTAAATGGACATAAGGTTAAAATTATTGAGATTCCAGTACTAGTAGAAAACAATACGTACTACTTTATGCTCGATATTCGTTTAAAAACATTTGTTTCGAACATTTTAGTGCAAAAAAGTCCAAACCCAATATACTCTTTTAAGGAATACTTAAAAAGCGTGTTAAAGTGGACTGATTATGAACAATTATTCCAAGTAGATCAGTTAAAACATAATGCATAGTTTTACCTTGAGTCGATTCAAAATAAGATCGACTCTTTTTATTTGTGTAAAATTAATAGAAAAAATATACAGGAAAAGTACCTGAATAAGCTGTAATTGTGGCAAACTTTTGTCTAAACTTAAAAAAGTGGACAAAATATACACTTTTTTTTATAAGTATGACAGTTGTCACTTTACGTTTATATATATAGGAAAGTTATAATAATAAAATATAGCATTAAAATAGGAAGTGAAAAATGATGACAAGTGTAAAAATTGTAACAGACTCTACAGCAGATTTTTCAGACCAAGAAATACAGGAACTAGGTATTCATGTAGTCCCACTTTCAATTACGGTAAATGGTGAAACCTATCTTGATAAAGTTGATATAACACAAAATGAATTTTTAGAAAAAATGAGACAATCTCCAGAATTACCAAAGAGTTCGCAGCCGGCAGTTGGCCACTTTGTTGAGCTTTATAATCAGTTGGGTAGTGACGGGAGTGAGGTTATTTCTATACACATGACGGGTGGTATGAGTGGTACTGTGACATCCGCCGAAAACGCTGCTCAAATTTCAGATGCAAAGGTTACAGTAATTGATTCAAGATACATTTCAAGAGCGCTTGCCTTTCAGGTTGTAGAAGCTGCAACAATGGCAAAAGATGGACAATCTGTAGAGGCTATCGTAAAACGCCTTAATGAAATCCGTGAACATACAACATTGTTTGTAACAGTTGATACATTAGAAAACCTTGTTAAAGGTGGGAGAATAGGACGTGGAAAGGCCCTTATTGGTTCCCTCTTAAATATTAAGCCGATTGCATCCCTTCAAGATGGCGTTTACACTCCAGTTTCAAAGGTAAGAAGTCATGCTCAAATCGTTAAATATTTGAGTAAGCAATTTGCAGAAGATGCAAATGGGAAAACAATAAAAGGCGTTGGTATTGCACAAGTAGACGCAGTAGAACTAGCAACAAACTTGAAAACTGCAATCGAGCAACTAACAGGTTTTAAAGATACTTTAATCGTTGAAACAACACCAGTAATCAGTACTCACACCGGACCAGGTGCCATTGGATTCATGTATTGGGTTGAGTAAGTAGACGATAAAAAGTTTGAACTAATGATGTTCAGTTATAGCTTAATTGTAAATGAAAAGAGTTGATCCAAGTCTAAAACAAGGGTCAACTCTTTTTTGATTACCAAAATAACAAACCACCGATTGCTAAACCAGTTATAAATGCTAATGGAATTGCGTAAGGACGATATCCATAGCCACCACCATAATAACCTCCCCAATAACCTAGACCAAACCCACCTAGTGAACGAGGGCCTGATGGTTCAATGTAGACATTTCTTCGGGTTACGCGGACAATTCTCCCGGAATGTCTGTTTCCATCTCTACATCGAATATTAACTACACGTCCTTGATAACGACAGCATTGATCATAAATGTTCATGTGAATCCCCCTATGAATTCATTTCACTGATAGTTTATGTAAAGTTGACAAGTGCGCTTGTACTCTTGTCTTAGGGGATTTACACCAACTTCACAAAAAGCGTTGAAAATAAAATAGGCATCGAAATCGATGCCCTTACTTATCTTTTGATTCTTCATCAGCTAATTCTAGTTTTTCTCCTCCAACTGCTATATAAGACATAATATCTAGATCAGGTTTAGCCTTTGCCATGCCATGAATATATGGTTGAATTACATCTTTGAAATCTTTACTTACTCCCGCATCCTCACAATGTCCATACACATACATTTTCTTATCATCAAAAAAGAATGAAACATAGCCAACAGCCTTTTGCTCTTGATTCACCACATTTAAAATTTGACATTGTTCTTTTACAACCTCTGGAGATACAAAAATTTGCAAGGAAACTCCTCCTAATTCAATATATTTTACGTAAATTGTAGTTTTTCAAATAATGAGTCATTTGAATCCTCACTTGGTTTTTTCTTTTTAACACGTATGAGCAGCATGCACAATAAGCCAACGGCTAATGTTAGTGAGGCAGTTGTTAAGAACATTCCAGCTCTGGACCATGACATCATCCAACCATACACGGGTGGACCAATCGCAACACCTAAGAATCGAACTGATCCATATAAAGAAGTTACAAATCCACGTTTTTCAGTTGACACAGATCCTGTAATAAAGCTATTTATACAAGGCAGAACTAACCCTGTTCCTATACTACTAATAACTAGAACTGCAATAAAAGGAACCAGGCTTTCAAACAGTACAAGTGTTGAAAAAGAAATTGTCATTAATATAAGTCCAATAACAATCAGCTTTTTCATAAGTGGCATCTTTTTTCCGATTTTACTCCCTGTTATATATGATGTTGTTGTCATAAATAATAAAGGAATTGCCAAGATTGCTCCTTTTAGTACACCATCTGTATTATAGGTTTTTTCAAGAACATCAGATAAATAAAAGAGAATACCAAATAACGTAAAGAGGCAGGTTGCTCCTGCTAGATAAGCAGTAAATAACCACCGGCCTTCATGTTTAAAAACTGAAAATAACCCTTTTATATATTGTTTAACAGGTGGTGGTTCTTTTTTATGTTTCTTTTCCTTAACAAAGAAAATTGTTAATAAAACAGAGATTGCACAAAAAATAGGGAATGCATAAAATGCAGCATACCAAAACAATAGGGCTAAAAGTGATCCAATAATCGGCGAGATAACCTTACCAAACCCATTAGAAGCCTCTACTAACCCTAATACTCTACTTTGTTTCGCCCCTTTGAATAAGTCTCCTGTTAATGCCATTGCAATTGGTGCTGTACCAGCAGCACCTATACCTTGCATAACCCGACCAGCCATAATCCACATATATGGATTTGCAAACCAAGTAGAAGCAAGTCCAGCAATTAATCCCCCTGAACCGTATAAAATTAGAGCAGGAATTATTACTGCTTTCCTTGAAAAGCGATCGGAGAAATAACCTAATACAGGTATTGAAATCGCCGCTGCAACTGAGAATACGGTAATGACAAGGCTTACCTGAAATTGGCTAATATTAAGTTCTTTTTGCATCTGAGGCAACACTGGAATTAACATCGAGTTACCTAACACAAGGATGAGCGGTATAGAGCCAATTGCAACTATTGTCATTGCTGAATTTTTTTGACTGGACAAGTTTCTGCAACTCCTTATAGTGCGTGTTCAAAGCATTGTATCAAGATTGCTTGAACATCCTCTTATTCAAATTTTTATTTCGCTTTACTATTTTTTCTAGTAACTATGAAGGCTATGCGAGTAATGTGTTGTAAGTAATTCCCAATTAGGAAAACCCTTTAGAAAAGCCCATTATATACACCATTTACCTATTTTTGAATAACATATCAACTGTAAAGAAGACTAGGTAAAAGTGTATAAACTTACTCTAGAAGGTAAATCAGATTTTAAGGAATACCTTTGTACATGTGCTTACCATTACAAGAAATAGTCGAAGATAACCTGACATAGCAAACTCTCACGTAAGAGGATCGTTTTTTCCTCTTGCTAACAATAAAAGGAGGAAAAAGCTTATGGACTTTTTGAACGTCCCATTTCGTACTAAAGGGAAGCGAAGCTTTGGTATAACGTCAATTGCTGATTTCGGTACGCCTTTAGGTCAATTAGAACAGTACCTACATGATTATCATCAATATATAGACATTGCTAAAATTGGTATTGGTTCAGCTTATGTTACCCCAAATTTAAAAGAAAAAATAAATTTATATAAAAAATACAGTGTGATTCCATATTGTGGAGGAACTTTATTTGAAAAATGCTATGTACAAGATAAGGTAGATGAATACTGCGAAAGCTTGAAGGAATTAGGTATAGAATGGATTGAAATTTCAAATGGAACAGTAGACATTCCACTTAAGAAGAGATTGTCATTAATTAAGAAATGCAAAAGTTATTTTAATGTTATTGCTGAGGTTGGGTCAAAGGATCAGGATAATGAAATGCCGTTAACTGAATGGGAAAATGAGATCAATTTGCTCTTAGCTGCTGGTTGTAAGTATGTCATTACAGAAGGTAGAGATTCAGGTACTGCTGGTATTTATAATCGGTCAGGAAAAGTAAACATGGATTTAATTAACCAAATTTCAACAAATATAGATGTAACAAAACTAATATTTGAGGCGCCTACACCTAAACAACAGATGTTTTTTATTAATCAATTTGGAGCAAATGTTAATTTAGGAAATGTTAAGCTGCAGGATGTGCTTGTGTTAGAAGCACAGCGCCATGGATTAAGAAGTGAGACATTTTTTATGGGGGAGACAACATGCAACTTACCCTTATAAGACATCTTCCTACCCCTTGGAACGAAAAAGGTATTCTGCAAGGGAAAAAAGATATCTTAATTAATAATCTGAATAAGGCTAGCACACAGGAGATAAGTGCAAACAAACAATTTCTCAAACATAAGAGTCCATTTTCTCTTGTGTTAGTCAGCACATTAAAAAGAACACACCAAACAGCAATGGCCTATGACTTTGATTACTTTCAAATTGAACCTTTACTGGATGAGCTCGATTTTGGGAAATTTGAAGGAAAAGAAAAAAGATGTTTAATTGAAGAACATGGAGAAAAATGGCTTAATACCCCACGTGACCTAATCTTAGGCGAAAGTTTACTCCATCTTGAAAAAAGAGTTATTCGCTTTATTGAAAAATATCGAAACTATGATTCCTTATTGGTTTTCGGGCACGGCTCTTGGATAAGAGCATGCGTTTCCTATTACCGTTATGGGACCATTAATAATATGAATCAAATGGTAGTTAAAAATAATCAATTACTTTCAGTTAATGTTGATAATGTTGATAATGTTGGAAACAGGGAGGAGGAAGTTCAGATTGGTCACGATTACTTATGATACTTGGACCGAGGAAAAGTTTAACGAGGTATGCAATGGTAATAAAGATTACTTTGATATTCTAAAGTGGGCATATTCTTCATTTAAGGAAGAAGATCTTGTATACGCATGTAGTTTCGGGGCTGAAGGAGTAGTACTAACAGATTTAATATACAAGATAAATAAACATGCAAGAATTGTATTCTTAGATACGGGCCTACATTTTAAAGAAACTTATAGTCTTATTGATAAGATGAAAGAAAAATACCCTACCTTACAAATTGAAAATAAAAAACCAAAGTTAGACCTGAAGGAACAAGCAAACAAACATGGTGAAGAGCTTTGGAAAACAAATCCTAATCTTTGCTGCCAGATTCGAAAAATAGAGCCATTAAAGGAAGCCTTAACCGGTAAAAAGGCATGGATTTCTGGTTTGAGAAGAGAGCAGGGGGCTACCCGAAGGAATACTGAGTACATTAATAAAGATGAGAAGTTTAAAAATATTAAAATCTGTCCTCTTATCCACTGGACTTGGGATGATATATGGTCATATATAAAGCTTAACAATCTCCCTTATAATGAATTGCATGATAACCATTATCCTAGCATTGGCTGCGCACCTTGTACGAATCAGGTGCTCAATGGCGACTTCCGTTCAGGAAGATGGTCGAATTCAGATAAAACAGAATGCGGCATTCATTTAAAATGACATACGTACGCAAAGTAAACACACAATGGAGGTTTTTGTAGTGACATTAAGCAAACCACATGGTGGTAGATTAATTAATCGTTTTGACTCAAGTGTTGACTATGAACAAATTGACCTGGAAATTGAACTAAGTAATATGGAATTAAGTGACTTGGAACTACTTGCAGTAGGTGCATATAGTCCTCTTGAGGGTTTTGTTGGAAAAGAAGACTATGAATCTATTCTGCAGTCTATGAGACTTGTAAACGGATTGCCTTGGTCACTTCCAATAACATTAGCTGTTGAAAAGAACATGGCCAAAAAAATAACAATTGGCGATAAAGTGAAGCTAGCAAAAGATGGTGAAGTATACGGAGTTATTGAGGTAACTGAAAAATATGTTCCTAACAAGGAAATTGAAGCATTCAAAGTGTATAAAACAACAGAAGATGCACATCCAGGTGTTAAAAAACTATATGAAAGACCGAGTGTCTATCTTGCAGGTCCGATTTATTTAGTAAAGCGTCCCAAAAAGGATTCCTTTGAAAAATTTTATCTGGACCCAATTGAAACAAGGAAAATATTTGAACGGCTGGGGTGGAAAAAAGTAGTTGGATTCCAAACAAGAAATCCTGTTCATCGAGCTCATGAATACATTCAAAAGTCGGCTTTAGAGATTGTGGATGGGTTATTTCTTAATCCACTTGTAGGTGAAACGAAAAATGATGATATTCCTAGTGATATAAGAATGGAAAGCTATATGGTATTACTTGATAAATATTATCCGAAAAGTAGAGTATTTCTGTCTGTATTCCCAGCAGCAATGAGGTATGCAGGTCCAAGAGAAGCAATCTTCCATGCAATAGTCAGGAAGAATTATGGCTGTACACACTTTATTGTGGGACGTGATCATGCTGGTGTAGGAAATTATTATGGTACCTACGACTCTCAAGAAATCTTTAATAACTTTACTGATGATGAACTTGGAATAACCCCTTTATTTTTTGAGCATAGCTTCTTTTGTAAAAAATGTGGAAATATGGCTTCCTCTAAAACATGTCCTCATAATGCAGAAGACCATGTCATTTTATCAGGTACAAAAGTACGTGAAATGCTTAAAACAGGTAAAAAACCTCCGCAGGAATTTAGTAGGCCAGAAGTGGTAGATGTCTTGATTAAAGGAATGGTGGAAGAATATTCTAAGATATAAAGGTGGTAAAAATGGACGATAATCAACACATTATTTGGCATAACTCAACTATATCAAAAATTGACCGACAACAAAGAAACAACCATAAAAGCTGCGTTATTTGGTTTACTGGTTTATCAGGTTCTGGTAAATCTTCATTAGCAAATGCTCTAGATAAAGAGTTATTTCAACGAAATGTTCAAAGCTATGTTTTAGATGGTGATAATATACGTCACGGTTTAAATGCAGGTTTAGGTTTTAGCAAAGAAGATCGAAAAGAAAATATCAGAAGAATTGGAGAAGTATCAAAGTTATTTGTAGACAGTGGTCAGATTGTAACGACTGCTTTCATCTCTCCTTATCGTGAGGATAGGGAGCAGGTGCGTTCTTTGTTTCCGAAAGGAGAATTCATTGAAGTCTACGTCAAATGCCCTATAAATGTCTGTGAAAATCGTGATCCAAAGGGTTTATATAAACGAGCAAGAAGTGGAGAGATAGCTGAATTTACTGGTATAAGCTCTCCATATGAGGAACCTAGTAATCCTGAATTAGTGATTGAAACTGATAGGTTGTTAATTACTGAATCAGTTTATAAAATTGTAAATTATTTAAAACAGCAAGGCATCCTTTAAGGTAAGAAAGTGTAATAGCTTTCTTACTTACATACTTACTTCTTTCTCCATCCAAGTGATGGCCCCATTAAAAATGAGGGTGCACGTAAATGATAGATAAAGTCTATCAAATTAGTGGATATCGTTTGGCATAATATCGCATAAAAAACAATTTTAAAATCAATCACTGTTGCTGTTAAAAGAAAGATGAAGAAGTTTAACCAAAGCATAACTTTACCAGGGGACCAATCATTATATTGTGCAATCATTAACGTTGGTATGACCATTCCTCCACTTGATGAACCACTGCGGATTAAGAGTCCTACACCAACCCCAAATATCAAGCTTCCAAATAGCAAGTCCAATAAAAAATTAGTTGGTACTAAAGATGTATATGGGGTTAGTAAACTTATGGTAACAGAGGTTACTGTTACAGATATCATAGTTCTGACAGTCCAGGTAAATCCAAAATATTTTAATGCCAAAACAAGAAAGGAAAAGTTAACGATCCATAATGAAAGACCTAAAGGTAAATGTACCCAATGATTCATCAAGATAGCTAAGCCCGCAGCACCACCAGAAGGAATGTTATGAGGAAATAAAAATAAGGACATAGCGAACCCTTGAAGAATTGCTCCAAATATTATACAAAAATAAGTGATAACTTTTTTAGTCATTTAAGTAAATGACCTTTCTTATATATTTATAGAAACTATACATCGTATCTTTCCCCCCATAAAACATCTCCTTGTCCAGTTTATGTTGACAAGCTGTTTAATATGTTCGAAAAGTTTTCATAGTTTTAAGTTGTAACTAGTAGAGTTTTTCATTACAATTAATAATTGAATGATATTTTTACTATAAAACCATTTGAAGGTGAATAACTTGAAAAAACTACATATTGTAATACTTTTTAGCCTTATTTTTGTGTTATCTGCATGTGGAAATAAAGGGATAGATAATCCCCTGAATTATAAGGTTTCAGACTTCTCTTATGTAAATCAAGAAGGTGAAAAATTTACGTTGAAGGATTTAGAAGGGAAGGTTTGGATTGCTGATTTAATTTTTACGAACTGTGATACTGTTTGTCCACCTATGACTGCGCATATGGCTAAACTCCAGGCGATGGTTAAAGAAGAAGAACTAGATGTTGAGTTTGTTTCTTTCTCTGTAGACCCTGAGGTTGACACACCTGAGATGTTAAAAGAATACGCACAGCAATTCGACGCAGACTTTTCCAATTGGCATCTTTTAACCGGCTATACCCAAGAGGAAATAAAAAAGTTTGCACAAGAAAGCTTTAAAACATTAGCTGAAAAACCTGAAAATCAAGATCAAGTCCTCCATGGAATTAATTTTTACCTTGTAGATCAAAATGGTGTTGTCTTAAAGGATTATAATGGTGTTGAAAATACACCATATGAACAAATTATTGAGGATATTAAAAAGGTTCAATAAAAAATGGATTCCATAGTGGAGTCCATTTTTTGCTTTGATGTTTACGGGTTCTTTTAAAAAGACATGTTGCCCTAACGGAAAGTATAGTTTTCTAATCGTCAGCCATCTCAGCGCCATCTTCAACAATGGTCTCTAGTTCCTTCCAAAATAATTCATGACTGGTAAACGTCATACAGTTATTGGAGATTTGTTCTGGAAATTCATTTTCTTGTTCCTCATGTTTTTTCTTTTTCTCAAGATCCATAATAAGAGCTCCTTTCACTAAAAATCTTGTGTACAATGTGACCGGGTGAAATAGGGGTTAGATAGTTGTGAAATTCTTCTATATTTTTATAGATTTGCTTAACATGTTTAATCTCATTGAAGATTAGATTTTCAAAATGCTTTATTTCTTTCCAGTTTGGCAATTTTACTGCTAATCCCATTTTTAAAAGCTCCTGTAGATTAATTTCCTCTTGTCCGGGTAGAGCATGATAAATAAAAATTGGGATTTGTTTTGTTAAACATTCGCTAATAGTTACTCCACCAGGTTTAGTAATTACTAGGTCAGTTTTTTCATATAACTGATTCATTTCCTTTCGTGATGAAATATAGGGCAATGGAGTAATTCGTGGGTGTTGAAGTTTTTCAAGCTTTCTAAGAAGACGTTCGTTTTTGCCGCACAAAATATAAAACGTGATTTTATTTGTGGTAAGTAATAGATTTATTAACTCTTCAATAGCACCAACACCTAGACTTCCCCCCATTATAGTGCATGTCAAAGTTTCTGGGGAATGCACTTTACGCTTTTTACTTTTCCTAAGTATGGGATGGACCGGAATTCCAGTTACAAAAATTTTTTCCTCAGACACTCCTTTTTGAATTAAGAATGTTTTCATTTTTTGGTGAGCAACAAAATGATAATCAATATGTTGCAGCCCCCAAAAAGTATGTATAAAGAAGTCAGTATACACGTTTATGACTGGGATACGTAGTCCATTCTTTTCTTTTAATTTGTTAAGCATATATGAGGGTAAAGCATGTGAACATACAATTAAATGCGGTTTTGTTTCAAACAGTAACCTGTTTACAAAACCTATAAATAATAATTCATAGAGGCGGTAGTTTTTAGTTTTATCTATGTCTTTCATTACGGATTTTTTATAAAGCCAACTATATATATTTGGAAACAAATGAATCCATTTAATATAAACTTTGGATACAAGAGCTTCTATTCTTCCATATGAATAGTCAAGAATATCAATTTTCTCGCAAGTTAGCGAGGGATCTAAGTCACGCAAGGTATCGATAATTGCATCTGCAACCTGATGATGACCCGAAGGCAGTTGTAGAAAAGGCATAAATAGAACCTTCTTCATATAAAATCTCCTTATATAGTTAGCTTTCTCCTTATTTTCAATTTGGAATGCTATTTTTATACAACACAATGCTATTATCTTTTTTCCTTACTTTCCCAATATAATTTTTTGCTAATTTACAGAAAATGTAGATGAAGATTTGTAAAAGGAGAGTTCGTGTAAATGCTCGCAAGAATGAAAACTTATGTTATTACAATATGGACTATATTAGATCCGATTTATTATTTTTTTACACGCTTAACATATGTTGACCAAGCTAGTTCGAATATTTTGCGGGTTAGACTAACTCGCTATAAAGGAAGGTCTTGCACCCTAGCAGATGGAACAAACATTAGTAGAAATGACCTTTTAATAAAAATTCATTTACATAATGTTACTTTGTTACGTGAAATTACTGGTTTAGAAGGAGAAACCACAAAGGCAAGATTGATTTACCACCAAGTCAAGAGTTCCTTACCTAGTTTGGCACGCTACTTATATAATCACCCCCAGGAAAGTGATATCAAAGGTATTATTGGTATAACAGCATTGAACAAAGGTTGCCGCAGATTAGGATTTGAGCCAGTTCCCATCTCTAATCGCATTTATCTACTATTTAAACAAATTGTTTTTATACCAATGTATTGTATTTCTGTATCAAATCTAACTAGAAAAAATTTGCAAAGACAGCCTAAATATTTATTCATGTCTAAGAGTAAATTATATGAATTATACTTAAAGCAACTAGAGTAATCCATTCATTACCACTATCTTTCCTTACTCAATTTACTATAATGAGGAGAGGAAAAGGTGGTGTTTTTTATGGAAATTGTACTATTACTAGTGGCAATACTAGTTTCCTATTTTCTCTATAGAGCAAATAAAAACACGTATGCAGTGACAATCAATAAAATCTCTGTTAGTGAAATGTTACAATCAAACTCCCAACCTCAGACTAATAAAATGAATGTTCTACATCTCTCTGACTTACATTTAGAGAATTTATCTATATCTCCAGAAGAACTGTTTAAACAAGTAAAGAATGAAAAGATAGATTTAATTGCAGTGACAGGTGATTTTTTAGATCGTAAACGTAGTATTCCGAAACTATTACCATATTTAGAAGTTTTTAAAAAAATAGCTCCTACATTTGGGACATTTGCTGTTTTTGGAAATCATGATTACGTCTTAAAAGGTGAAAATTTTCAAAAGCTAAAAAAGGTGTTAAATGAAAACGGCTGTAAGACACTCCAAAATCAAAATGAAACAGTATTTTTCAACGGACACAGACTTAATATTATTGGAATCGATGATTTTAGTACCAAAAGAAGTAATTTAGGAGAATCCTATTCTAGTATCCAGGATGGATACAATTTAGTTTTAACTCATGATCCCAACTTAGTCTTGCACATGGAAGAGTTTCATTTTGATTATTTATTATCTGGTCATTTCCATGGTGGTCAAATTTGTTACCCAAAACCTTATCATCTAGTTAAAATGGGGAAGCTTGTTAGAATGAACATGATTAAAGGATTCCATATCCATCATGGAAAGCCATTTTATATTAACGAAGGTCTTGGCCAAACAGGTGTCAATATTCGCGTTCGAAGTAACCCGGAAATAACAATACACGAATTACCTATTTCTGATGCTAAAGTTGAAAAACAAGTAATATAAAGTGAAAGACGTCATATTTGACGTCTTTTTCGACTTTTTCATTCATAAACTATTAAGTCTAAAAAAAGAAACAAGTTGTGAATAGGCTAATTGAATAATACCGACATATGCTATAATACAAACCTATAGACTTTTAAAAAGTGAGTTTTATAGAAAAGTAGGTGAGGAATATGAAGAAACTACTTATGATATTTTTAATTATTGGCTTATTAGTAGGCTGTTCAACACATTCTGCAACAGGTTCAGGTTCAGTAATTGAGAATCAAACAAGCTTGCAACCAAAGAAACAGATACCAGAGGATTTTATAGCACGAGAGATTAATATAGCTTCTATCGGTGATTCACTTACAGAAGGAATTGGTGACGAATCAAAGCAAGGCGGCTATACAAAATTTCTTAAAGAAGGTTTACTTGAACAAAGAGATATAAAATCGGTTACACTGAACAATTATGGGGTTAAAGGCCATAAAACAACAGATCTCTTGAACCGTCTAGATAATGAGGATGTTCAGGAAGGCTTAAAAGCAGCGGATATTATTATTATTACTATTGGTGGCAATGATATAATGAAAATTGTAAAAGATAATTTGTTCGATTTAACGCTGCAGGTATTTCAACAAGAACAAGCTAAATATGAGACCAGGTTGCATAAAGTATTGGAGAAAATTAGACAAGTCAACTCTGATGGTGAAATAGTATTAGTTGGTTTATATAATCCATTTGGGTGGTTCCTTGATCTTTCTCTTGAATTAAACACAATAATTGAAAATTGGAATGAAGGAAGCCAGAATGTGCTTTCAGAATTCTCTAATACAAAGTTTGTAATGGTTGACGACATATTTATTGGTTCAGAGCAAAATCTACTGGCAAGTGATGATTTTCATCCTAACGAAAAAGGATATGAGTTAATAAGTGAGAGAATACTTGAAGCCATTATGAACGAGGAATAAAAATATTCCTTAGTACAGGGGGCTCTTTATGAAATTCAAAACAAACTGGAAACTGTTATTTATCAGTCTTCTAGCAATAAATCTTGTCTGTCTTATTGTTTTTTTAGGGATGTTATTTATACCAAATAAAACAGCAGAAATTGATGAGAATATTGAAGAGCAAGACTATATAGATTTACTCGTCGAAACAGATAAAGACGACCTAACGAATCTAATTAATAGCTATTTAAAAAAAGAAGCTAAAGATAACGCCTTATCATACAAGGTCTTATTAACGGAACGTGTGATGCTCGTTGGAACAATTACTGTATTTAATAAGGATATTGACTTGGTTATGACTTTTAGACCAGAGGTTATTGAAAATGGTGATTTATTGTTAAAACAAGAAGCTTTTACAGTAGGTCAAGTAGACCTGCCAGTAACATTTGTACTTCGGTATATAAATGATTATTACAATCTGCCAGAATGGGTACAAATCGATGCAAAAAAACAAAATATCTATGTGTATCTCTCAGAAATGAAAGTGAAAAGCGATATGAAAGTCAGAGTAAAAACGTTTAATCTGAGTTCAAATGACTTGAAGTTTACATTGCAAGTACCAACCAAATAAGTAAAAAATCCCCCTAAAGGTATCGATTAGGGGGATTTACAATGTGAATTAACTAGCATCGAATAGTCGTTGACGCAAGGTGACTATGGACTCACAATTAAGTGAACTTGTGACATTGAGTCTTTAGTAAGGAAAGTAAATCTGGATAACTTTAGTACTTGTTTCAGATAGTTTGTAAAAATTGCGGAAATCAGATGAGACCTCAATCTCGTCGGGGAGTAACAAAGATAGTAACTCTACACAACCTTTCATAAAGACAAGCTGTTTACTTTTATGTAATAGCTCAGTAAAGAAAAAACCATCTCTCTTATATAACATTTCATCCTCATACCAATTAATAATTACCTGTTGATTTCGGTGTTGTAAAAGCTGATTAAGGTTTTCTCTATTTCTTCCAGACTCTAAAAACATAGCCACCACATCCACATTGATCGATATATTTATACGAAACTTGTTTTTTGTATTTTTTGATGATTGGTTCTGCCATATACATACTAGGGTTACCGAAGCAAGCAGGTGTAACTAGGTTTACGTAAAAACCGGATAGTGTTTCATCAATCGCTTTTAGTCCGTCTTCAATGACTAATTCAATATTCTCTTCATAATCTCCATGTTCTAAATCAATAGACCAATCTTTTGGCATATTACATCCCCCCAGGTTAAGTATAGAGGGTTCAAAACAATAATGTGATGAAATATATCACAACTTTACATATATTTCACTTACGTTAAGATTTTTCAGTATAATTACATCTTGGTATTTTTAAGTGATAAGATGTTTACAAATCAAAAACATCCGTATAAAATAACTCCTTCGATGTTATAATGCAATAACAATCACCTGATGGGGGTTTTATTATGGGAAAGAAGAGAGAGTATTATTTTGATAATGCTAAATTTATCTTAATATTACTAGTTGTCTTTGGGCATTTTATACAACCTTTTATACATGAGAACAAGTGGATTATGACAATATACCATTTTGTGTATTCTTTTCATATGCCAGCATTTATATTAGTTGCAGGTTATTTTGCAAAAGGATTTAAAAAAGAAGGATATATAAAAAAGACTGCTAAGAAGCTATTAATTCCATATTTAATATTTCAGCTAATTTATACAATTTATTATTACTTTCTTTATAGTGGTGAGCGAATATTATTTGAGCCATTTAATCCACAGTGGTCATTATGGTTCCTTATTAGTCTATTTTGTTGGAATCTAATGCTATATGTTTATACTAAGCTACCAATTAAATGGTCTATTTCAATAGCTGTTTTAGTTGGAATAGCGGTCGGTTATTTACCGTTTATCAATAATTACATGAGCCTGTCTCGGACATTTGTGTTCTTTCCGCTTTTTTTAGTAGGGTATTTTATTAAAAGAGAACATTTTTCATTTGTTAAACGACAATCAATTCAGGTAGGATCATGGATATTGCTGCTAGGAATTTTTATTGCCTATTATTTTATACCTGAATTTAATACAGGATGGTTACTAGGCTCAAAACCATATGAAAGTCTAACAGAGGAGAATATTGGCGGGATAATCAGATTAGGAATCTATTTTGTCTCATTTCTTACAACATTTAGTTTCTTTTCAATACTTCCTGAAAGGCAATTCTTTTTTACTAACTGGGGTACACACACATTATACGTGTATTTACTACACGGATTTGTTATAAAGTACTTTAGAAATAGTGAATTGTTAGACGTGATAAAAGATACTGGGAGCTTTAGCATACTTATATTCGCAACATTGGTTTTAACAATATTCTTATCGACAACAATAATAAGGGCTATCTCCCAGCCGTTGGTTGAATTGAGAATATCAATTATAAAGAAGTCAATATTATCCTTTTTTAATTTTAAGCAAAGGGGCTTTAGGTATTAAATTGCCTAAAGCCTTTTTTGCTTTAATGGCTTACTATTCTTTTTTAACCCTGATTTTCTGTGCCCTCTTAACGAATAGACGTTCATCCTCTATAAGTCCACACACGCCACATTGTACTTTATACTCTGGTCCACGGTATGGTACATGGAAAGGGTCAAGGTTATCTGTGTATTCTTGTATGATTTCTCCATTTTGAGGATCCACCTTAACAGCTTTAGCTACCTGTTCAATAATATTGAATCGTGTTCGATTTGACTTACAGTTTGGACATAAGTATGGTTCACTCATAATTACACCTCCTATTTCCTACTGTTTCCTTTTTTGCTAGTTATTATGAGCGGAATGATTGGAACCATTTGAAGAAGTGATATAATAATGTAATTAACCAAGTTGAATTGAAAGGATGGATTACATGGGAAATTTACAGACGAACTATGAAAAGGCTACGTTTGCGGGTGGGTGCTTTTGGTGTATGGTAAAGCCTTTTGATGAACAACCAGGTATCATCGAGGTTGTTTCAGGTTATACCGGAGGAACTACTGAGAATCCAACCTATGAAGAGGTATGTTCTGACGCAACTGGTCACTATGAAGCAGTCCAAATTACATACGACCCTGAGGTTTTTCCTTACGAAAAGTTAGTAGAGCTGTTTTGGCAGCAAATAGATCCAACTGATGAGGGTGGACAATTTTATGACAGAGGACATTCATATAAAACTGCCATTTTTTATCATTCTGAAGAGCAAAGAAAAGTTGCGATGGAATCAAAACAAAAATTAGCAGACAGCGGTATTTTTTCAAAGCCGATAGTTACTGAAATAGTGCCGGCTAAGGAATTTTATCGTGCAGAGGAATACCACCAGGATTATTATAAGAAAAAGCCTGAACACTATAAGCGTTATCGTAAAGGTTCTGGAAGAGATACCTTCATACGAAACCATTGGGCTGGAAGAGAGTTTGAAGAGGCAAAGAAACAGTTGTCACCAATGCAATATAGAGTTACACAGGAAAATGGTACAGAACCACCGTTTCAAAATGAATTTTGGAACAACATGAAAGAGGGAATATACGTAGATGTTGTTTCAGGTAAGCCGTTATTTAGTTCAAAGGATCAGTACGATGCTGGATGTGGATGGCCTAGTTTTACAAAAGCAATTGACGCTGAAGAGATAGTGGAGGAGCTTGATACATCACATGGAATGATTCGCACTGAGGTTAGAAGTAATACAGCCGATTCACATTTAGGTCACTTATTTTATGATGGGCCGGGACCAACAAGAATGCGTTATTGTATTAATTCAGCGGCTCTGAGATTTATCCCCAAAGAAAGTCTAGAAAAAGAGGGATATGGAGAGTATGTAAAGCTTTTTGATTAATTTAACCAAAGTGATTTCCAAGTTGTATCTTAATAGCAAATATTTACTATATTTACTAAAAAACGATAGTGAATGGTTGACTCTACCAGTAAAGTGATGATATGATTAAACAGACCATTTTCTTGCGTATATAAGTTTCAAGAAACACAGAACGATAATTTCATATTAAATGATTTTCGCTTGTTTTAGAATTTATGTAAGTAGTTTAATGGTTAATTTTTCAAATGCACAATGGTTTGTGTGTTAACATTTAGGAGGCATATTTCATGCAAAATGGTAAAGTAAAATGGTTTAACAGCGAAAAAGGTTTCGGATTCATCGAAGTACAAGGTGGAGACGATGTATTCGTACATTTCTCAGCTATCCAAGGTGACGGTTTCAAAACTTTAGAAGAAGGTCAAGAAGTTTCTTTCGAAATCGTTGAAGGTAACCGCGGACCTCAAGCTGCTAACGTAGTTAAATTATAATTTAACATATAAATTGTACTTAAAGCAGTCCTTAGGGGCTGCTTTATTGTGTTTATAGAAGGTTTAACTCATAAAATATCTTTAGTATTGGCTTTAAATAGTGTTTATATATCAAAATAGGTATATTTTAGGGAATTGTCAATATTACTATGGGGTCAATATTCTTAGAATACAGGCGCTACTGTATAAATCGTTGTTTCTTATGTATATAAAAAAGATGTCCTAGCAGACATCTTCTTCTTGATAATTATTTATTTTTTACTCTAGTAAACTCACTCTTTATTTTTTCTAAGAGTTCTGGATTTGTTAAAATTTCATATCCTGTGAGTGCCATTGCTTTGGCACCAATAATCATCGCTTCTTGGCCTTGTTTACTTAAAGCTGCTTCACGGAATTCATGTGTATGACATGCATATGGTTCATTACAAATTTGAATATATGGATGAATCGAAGGAACGACTTGACTTACATTCCCCATATCTAATGAGCCTGCTCCTTCAGATCTTTCCTGAATTTCTTCGGGGGTGATACCCAGTTCTACAAGAGCGTTCGTAAATGTATCTGATAATGTGTCATTTGTAATCATATTATCATATGAAAACTCATAAAACGATGAGATTACCTTTGCTCCTGTTTGAAGAGCAGCACCTTCCGCACATTTCTTCACCTTTTCTACTAATTCATTTACATATTCGCGAGATCCCGCACGAACATAAAACTGTGCTACTGCATAATCTGGTACAATATTAGCTGCTTTTCCGCCTTCAGAAATAATCCCATGAATACGAGCATCTGGAGTAATATGTTGTCTTAATGCATTTATACTATTAAAGGTATGTAAAACTGCATCAAGTGCATTAATTCCTTCATGCGGACTAGCTGCTGCATGGGCTGCTTTTCCAAAAAACTCAAATTGGATTGCATCCATAGCAAGAGATGTACCACTTTTCTCAGTCTGACTAAGAGGATGTACCATCATAGCAACATCAAGGTGATTAAATATACCTTCATCAGCCATTGTTACCTTCCCGCCTTTAGTTTCTTCTGCTGGCGTACCGTACACAATAACCTTTCCACCAGTCTTTGAAATGACCTTGCTTAATCCAATTCCTGCTGCAATTCCCATAGTTCCAATAAGATTATGGCCGCAGGCATGTCCTAATTCGGGAAGAGCATCATATTCAGACATAATGCCTATTGTTGGCCCTGATATACCGCTGTCATATATTGCTTCAAAAGCAGTTGGTAGATTTGCAGTACCAACTGAAACTGTAAAACCATGTTCCATTAGTTCCTCAGAAAGTATTTTACAAGCCTTAAATTCCTCATGCCCTAACTCAGGATTTGCTCCGATATATGAACTAATTTCATAAAAACGTTCTTTATTTTCCTCAATTGCTGTTAGTATTTCTGTCTTCATGATTACCCTGCTTTCTATAATGGTGTATGAGTTATTATAAAATAATATGTATAAAAATTCAATTAATCTATTATTCTACCTATTAAGTCTAACATATACTATTCTCACAATTACAGTTTCAAAGAAGAAAAAATAATTAAAAAATAGGCACCTGCACATACATAACAACCCATAGGCTCATATCGTAAAGTGTAAATATAAAGAAAGGGAGATGACACTATGCATTACGGGTATCATGATCACTGCGGATTCGGATATGGATATGGTGGATTTGGATATGGCAACAGCTTTGTATTAATTGTTGTGCTGTTTATTTTATTAATTATTGTGGGTGCTTCTTATATTCGATAACCAACAAAGATCGAGGCCTTGTTCACTTCTTGTGAAAGGGCCTTCCATACTATTTGGGTTCATTTTTGGCTTGCGTAATGGACAAGCATTAAATTTAAGTAATATTTTTCCTGAGCTGACAAAAGATAATGAGAGAATGAGAAAATTAGACGGTATTCATTATTAGCAGCAGTAAATCATTTTTTGAGGTGTATATATGACAAAGAATTTTGATTGTATCATTGTTGGTGGGGGGATTGCAGGGCTTCAAGCTGCAATTCAGTTAGGAAGGTATAGGCATAAGATAGCAGTCTTTGATGCAAATGATGGTCGTTCTACTATTTGTAGAAGCTACCATAATATTCTTGGCTGGCCAAATGGGGTTAGTGGAGACACCCTCAGAAAGCTTGGAAGAGAACATGCAGAAAGTTATGGTGTCACTTTTTTTGATAATGAAGTAACAAAATTAGAAAAGAAAAGCGATACTTTTTCATTACTCACTCGTTCGGGTGATACATATAGTGCAAAACGATTATTATTAGCTACTGGAGTTAAGGATAATATTCCAAACGTGAAAAATATTTTCAAATGTCTTGGTTTATCTATTTATATATGTCCGGATTGTGATGGGTATGAAGTTTCAGACAAACATGTCATTGTATTGGGGGCCGGAAGAGCAGGAGCGAACATGGCTTTAACCTTAACGTATTTTACAAAAGATATTACATATGTCGACCATGATTGGAATAAACTTGATACCGAAATAATGGAAAAGGTAAAAAAGGAAAATATTACTTACATTCAAAACCACGTAGAAGAGGTTCTGATCGATGAACAACCTGAAAACTTTCTTGGTGTACGATTAAAAAATGGAACAGTGATAAACGGTGATCGCGGCTTTATTGGGTTTGGAGGGAATGAAGTTCGTTCTACTCTTGCTACACAACTTGGTATTGAAAGAACGGAAAATAAGCATATCATCGTAGACCCTCGTACAAAAAAGACAAATATTGAGAACGTTTGGGCGGCAGGTGATATTGCTGTTCACTCAGAGCAAACAACCATTGCGATGGGTGACGGTATGCAGGCTGCAATTTGGATTCATAAAAGTCTTTTGTAGTAAAAGGTTATACTTTTATGACTATAAATAAGTCTCAATCCCTTTATGTGCATCACTTTTTTTGTGTAGGTTATTCTTTGATAAAATTTGTCTAACTCCTCTGTAAGAATAACGAAATTATCATCCCATTCATACATATGATGTAATAGTAGGCTTCTTAAAAGTGAAACGCTTTCATTTTTTTAAGAACGCCTATTTTTTACAGATTGTATGTATACGCTTCTTTTCAATCTGTATAAGGACAACTACTGCTCTACAATCACCGATTTTTCTAGAAGAGGAGGGTTTACCATGGATGAGACCCGCTTAATTAAACCATTACTTGATAAGGACTACCCAATAATTAGCCATGGTGATGGTATTTATCTATATGATACGAACGGAAAAAAATACCTGGATGGTTCATCAGGAGCTATTACAGCAAGTATAGGCCATGGTGTTCCGGAAATTATCGACGAGATGGAAAGACAGGCTAAAAAAATCTCGTTTGTGTATCGTTCTCAATTTACAAGTGAGCCAGCAGAGAGGCTTGCCAGTAAACTGAGTGATTTAGCGAAAGGAAAGTACGGAGGATATTGGTCATTTTTTGTTAACAGTGGTTCAGAAGCAACAGAAACGGCGATGAAAATTGCAATTCAATATTGGCAGGAAAAAGGCATTAAAGGTAAAAATAAAATTTTATCCAGATGGATGAGTTATCACGGAATAACAATTGGCGCTTTGTCAATGTCAGGGCACTCTGCCAGGAGGGCAAGATTCGTATCACTGCTTGAGGACTATCCAACTATCTCACCTCCATATTGTTTTCGTTGTCCATATAATGCTAGTTATCCTAGTTGTAATCATATGTGTGCATTTGAATTAGAACAAGCAATTAACCGTATAGGTGAAGAGCACATTGCTGCTTTTATTGCAGAGCCTATTATTGGAGCTGCTGGCGGTGCAATTGTTCCTCCTGCAGGATACTACCAAGTCATAAAGAAAATATGTGAGAAACACAATATCATATTTATCGCTGATGAAGTGATGACTGGGATCGGGAGAACGGGCAAAATGTTTGCGTTAGAACACTGGGATACAAATGCAGATATTATTGCACTAGGAAAAGGGATGAGTGCTGGTTATACTCCAATTGCGGCTACGCTAGTTAGTGAAAAGGTTATGGAACCAATTAAAGCAGGCTCAAAACTAATAATGAGCGGTCATACGTATAGTGCAAATCCACAATCTGCAGCGGTTGCTTTAGCAGTGCTTGAGTTTATTGAGAAAAATAGTCTAGTAGAAGCTGCTGAAAAAAACGGAGAATACTTGTTATTAAAATTACAAGATTTACAGAGGAAATATCCAATCATTGGTGAAGTTAGAGGTAAAGGAATGATGTGTGGGATTGAGCTTGTTTCCGATATGATTACAAAGTTTCCATTCAAAAAGGAATTAGATGTAACAGGACTACTTGTTTCTATAGCACAGAGCAATGGACTTTTATTATATCCTGCAGCGGCAGGAATCGCAGGAGTCGGTGGTGACGCCATTTTAGTTGCTCCGCCGCTAACGACCACTACTTCACAAATTGATGAACTAATTCATTTACTTGATAAAACCCTCTCAGATATAGATAAGGAACTTCAAGTAACTGGAGTAACGATAGCATAACTGGAGGTGAAATAATGCTAGATAATCGATACAAAAAAATATCTACATTAGAGGATGCACTTTCTCATATCCATGATGGTTCTTCACTGATGTTTGGGGGTTTTGGTGGAATTGGAAGTCCCCCTACACTCATTGAAGGCATTCTTGATAAGGGAATACGAGATTTGACGCTAATAGGAAATGATACAGGATTTCCCAATATTGGAATTGGTAAGCTTGTGAGCCGAGGGCATGCAAAAAAATGTATTGTTTCTCATATTGGTTCAAACCCGATTGCAGGGCAATTAATGACTGATGGAAAGCTGGATATAGAGTTTTCACCACAAGGAACACTAGCAGAAAGAATTCGTGCCGGGGGTGTTGGCTTAGGGGGAATTCTGGTTGATGTTGGAATTGATAATGAAATTGTATCTGGAGGGAAGCAAAGAATAGTAGTAGATTCAAAGGAATATCTCCTGGAAACTCCGTTGACGGCAGATGTTTCAATCGTTTTTGCGCAAAAAGCAGATCCATTTGGGAATTTGATCTATGACAAAAGTGCCCGAAATATGAACCCTCTTGTTGCGATGGCAGGAAAATTCACAATTGCTGAGGTAGAAGAGATTGTTCCTCTATCTGAACTCGACCCAGAACAGATTATAACACCTGGAATCTATATCGATATGATCATAAAGAGCAAAGGGGTGAACTGGAAATGGGTATGGGAATAGACGTACGAAATCGAATTGCGCGTCGTGCAGCTCAAGAAGTAAAGGATGGAATGATTGTTAATTTAGGAATTGGAATTCCATCACTTGTTCCGAATCACCTACCTGATGGAATGAATGTTATGGTTCACGCAGAAAACGGTATTCTCGGAATTGGACCTAGCCCCCAGAACGGACAGGAGGATGAGAATCTTTGTAATGCTGCTGGTTATCCCGTAACAACCGTAGTAGGTTCATCCTATTTTGATAGTTCAATAGCTTTCGGGATGATTCGTAGAGGCTATATAGATATTACAATACTAGGTTCTTTACAAGTTAGTCAACATGGGGACCTTGCAAATTGGATTGTTCCAGGAAAGCGGGTCCCTGGTATGGGTGGAGCAATGGAGCTGGCTCAAAAAGCCAAAAAGGTCATTGTGTTAATGAACCATATTGATAAGCTTGGTAACTCAAAAATCGTAAAAGAATGTAATTTACCGCTTACATCTAAAAACTGTGTTGATTTAATTATTACAGATATGGCAGTAATTGAGGTAACAGAGAATGGCCTTTTATTACTTGAGGTTATGAGTCCTTATTCAGTAGAAGAGGTAATTCAACATACTGCTGCAGAGTTGAAGCTAAGTGATAGCATTTTGCATATATCATAAGCATTTATCGTAAATATAGTTGTATTGTATCACCTCACACTACCCTACAACTTATAAAGGGGGAGATTATTTGAATGAACAACAAGAGATTATTAGTAAATGGATTCAGCAAAATAAGGGAAAAGGTATACGTCTGTTAAAGAAGCTTGTCCAAGAACCCAGTCTGCAAGGAAATGAGGGGTCATCACAGGCAATTATAATTGAAAAGTGTAGAGAACTCGGGCTTGAAATCGATATTTGGGAGCCAAGCGGTAGTGAATTAATTCAACACCCATATTTTGTTTCACCAAGAACGAGTTTTACTGATAGTCCCAATATCGTTGCAGTTTTAAAAGGAGAAGGGGGAGGGCGTTCCTTATTATTAAATGGACATATTGATGTTGTTCCTGAAGGTGACCGTACAAATTGGCATGTTGATCCTTACTCAGCTGAAATAAAAGACGGTAAATTATATGGTCGTGGTTCTACCGATATGAAAGGTGGAAATGTATCCTTACTTTTAGCAATTGAAGCAATTAAAGAATCCGGCATAAAGCTAAAAGGTGATATTATTTTTCAGAGTGTAATTGAAGAAGAAAGTGGCGGTGCTGGGACGCTTGCAACTATATTAAAGGGATATAAGGCAGATGGAGCCATTATACCTGAGCCAACTAATATGAAAATCTTCCCTAAGCAACAAGGTTCACTATGGTTTAAGGTAGATATACGAGGACGATCTGCACATGGTGGAACAAGATACGAGGGTATTAGTGCAATTGAGAAAAGCATGGTGGTTATTAAACATATTTTAAAGCTTGAAATGATGCGTAATGCAGCAATCTCTGATCCGCTTTATAAAAACACTCCTATTCCTGTTCCAATCAATATCGGAAAAATTAGCGGCGGTACTTGGCCGTCATCAGTTCCAGATCTTGTGACAATAGAGGGTCGAATGGGAGTTGCTCCTGAGGAGACAATCGAAAATGCAAAAGCAGAAATGAAACAATGGTTAGAAAAGCTACCCGAAATTGATTCGTGGTTTCATGAATATCCTGCCCGGCTTGAATGGTTTGGTGCCCGGTGGGTCCCAGGTACGATTGATATTGATCATGAATTAATGAATCTATTAACAACGAGTTATAAGCAAGTGAAGAAAGTAGAGCCAATCATTGAAGCATCACCATGGGGAACTGATGGTGGGTTATTAACAGCAGTAGGAAATATCCCAACGATTATCTTTGGTCCTGGTACTACTGAAGTCGCGCACTATCCGAATGAATATATAGAACTAGAGAAAATGTTTGAGGCAGCAGAGATCATAGCTCACACAATTCTAGCTTGGTGTGAAGTCTCGGACCATACATGTTAAGATAGAATAGTAGAATAAATATGATAGTGTAAAAAAGTATTTAGGAGGATTTCAGTTGTCGAACGAGAAGTATAGTGAAGAAAAAACAATTAAAGGTTCTACATACCATGCGAAAATTAACCTAGACTTTTTTAATCGTAGGCTAAAGCTTGAAGAATATAGAGGTAACCTACCGCTAATTATTGAAGAAATGTATAAACTGGTGGATAACCACCAATTAGAGAAGCTAATTTGTAAAGTCCGTCATGAGGATCTCTTTGTATTTATAGAGAACGGTTTTATGATTGAGGCTGTTATCAAAAGATATTTCGTTGGAAGCGATTGTTACTTTGTAACCAAGTATTTTAGTAATGAGCGTAGGAATAGTGATAAGTGGATGGAAGAGGAAACTATTCTCTCAGGCGTACTTGCCAAAAAACGAGAAGAATACTCACCGGATAGTGATCCCAAATTTCATATTCGAAAAGCAACACCTAAAGATGCCACTGAGCTTGCTTCCCTATATAGTCAAGTGTTTCAAATTTACCCAACACCGTTAAACAAACCGAATTATATAGAGAAAGTCATGAATGATACAACCATTTTTTATGTGGTCGAAGATAATGGTCAAATTGTAAGTGCCGCATCCGCAGAAGTAAATGGTCCGCAATTCAATGCTGAATTAACTGATTGCGCAACATTACCATCTTATCGGAAACATGGACTAATGAAACAATTGCTTGTTCGGTTAGAGGAAGAATTAGTTAGAAATGATATATTCTGTGCTTATTCAATTGCCAGAGCATTATCTTATGGAATGAATAATTGCTTTTATCAGTTAGGCTACTCCTATACTGGAAGACTAACCAATAATTGTTATATTTTTGACAAAATTGAAGATATGAATGTATGGGTAAGAGATTTATCTCAATAAATAATATCTATGCCGAAAATTCGGCGTGAGATGCCGATAATTCATCATGAACTAACACCTGTTCAAAGGAGGTGGGACTCTTGCATATCGGAGAAGAAATGGTTATTGCAATTCTAGATAGCATCGATGAAGCGATACATGTAGTAAATAAAGAAGGAATTACCATCTTTTATAATCAGGTAGCTGCAAATCATGATGGACTAAATAAGGAAGAAGTCTTAGGTAAGCATATTTTAGAAGTCTTTCCGTCACTTTCAGAAGAATCTAGTACTCTCCTTAAGGTGATACAAACCAAGCAGCCGATTTTTCATCAACCTCAAACCTATAAAAACAAATGGGGGAAATTAATCGATACGATAAATACCACTCTTCCGATTAACGTCAATGGTCAATTTATCGGGGCAGTTGAAATTGGAAAAGACTATTCTAAAATTAAGTCGCTCTCAAATAAGTTAATGGACCTTCAATCAAAGGTAAGAGGAGTCTCAAAAAAACCTAGCGAGCTATACGGAGCAAAATATACCTTTGATGATATTCTTACAAGAAATAAGCATTTTGAATTTGTGAAAAAACAAGCCTCAAAAGTAGCGCAATCAGCCTCAACTGTACTTGTCTATGGTGAGACTGGAACCGGTAAGGAATTGCTTGTTCAATCAATTCATAATATGTCACCTCGTAAACAAGCTCCATTTATCGCCCAAAATTGTGCAGCTTTACCTGAAAGTTTACTAGAAAGTATTCTATTTGGAACTGTCAAAGGCAGCTATACAGGTGCAGTTGATCGTGCCGGATTATTTGAAATTGCACATGGAGGTACTCTTTTTTTAGATGAAATTAATTCAATGCCTTTAGAGCTCCAGTCACGTTTGTTACGGGTTTTAGAGGATGGATTAGTTAGACGAATTGGTAGTCCAAAAGCATTTCAGGTCGATGTACGCGTCATTGTAGCTCTAAATAAGCTTCCTTCAGAATGTGTGAAGGATAATGAATTAAGGCCCGATCTTTACTACCGCTTAAATGTATTCTCACTTGAAATTCCTCCATTAAGAGAGCGCTTAGAAGATATTCCGTTTTTAGTTGACTATTTTATTGCTTCGTATAATCATAGTTTTCAGAAGGATGTTTGGAAGACTGATGAAGAGGTATTACAGTTATTTGGCGAGTATTCTTGGCCGGGGAATGTACGTGAACTAAAGCATGTTATTGAACATGCAATGATTATGGTAGATGGTAACAATTTAACAAGAAGTCACTTACCAACGCATATTAATCAAACTGAAAAAACGGTAATTGAAAAACAAAGTCATGTATTGAAACCACTCCGTCAAGCCTTGCAAGAGACGGAATCG
This sequence comes from Ferdinandcohnia jepli, assembly GCF_047246645.1. NCBI lineage: Bacteria > Bacillati > Bacillota > Bacilli > Caryophanales > Bacillaceae > Ferdinandcohnia > Ferdinandcohnia jepli. The sequence goes on along the minus strand of NZ_JBFOKR010000009.1, from coordinate 81,837 downwards.
ATTCTTATAACCAGTGCAATGGAAACAGCAGAGGGAAATATCAATCAAGCAGCAAAACTTCTTCAAATTCCACGTCAAACACTGCAATATAAACTTCAAAAATTGAATAAATAATTAGTATTTCTCCTCCTAACTGACTTTTTGGCATGCAATTTGCATGATTAAGTTAACAGGGAGGAGATTTTTTATGATTATGAATCTTTATAAACCGAAACGTCATTGGAAAGATATTGAACTATGGAAGGATGTAACAGAAGAACAATGGAATGATTGGCTTTGGCAGTTGACCAATACAATCCGGACGATTGGTGACTTGCGAAAGGTGATAAACCTGACACCTGAGGAAGAAGAAGGAGTTCTTATATCCACTAAAACAATACCTTTGAATATAACGCCATACTATGCTTCTTTAATGAATCCCGATGATCCGCGTTGTCCAATACGTATGCAATCAGTTCCAATTGGTAAGGAAATCCATAAAACCAAATACGATATGGAGGATCCACTAGAGGAAGATGAGGATTCACCAGTTCCAGGGCTTACTCATCGATATCCTGACCGTGTATTGTTTTTAGTAACAAATCAATGTTCTATGTATTGCCGATATTGCACAAGAAGACGATTCTCTGGTCAAATTGGAATGGGAGTACCAAAGAAGCAATTAGATGCAGCTATCGAATACATTGCAAAAACGGAGGAAGTTCGTGATGTATTGATTTCTGGTGGTGACGGTCTTCTTATTAATGATAATATCCTGGAATATATCCTTAAAAACTTACGTGCCATCCCACATGTTGAAATAATCCGAATTGGAACAAGAGCACCTGTTGTATTTCCGCAGCGAATTACAGAAAATCTTTGTAATATTCTAAAGAAGTACCATCCGGTATGGTTAAATACTCACTTTAATACTTCTATTGAAATTACAGAAGAGGCAAAGAAAGCATGTGAAATGCTTGTGAATTCAGGTGTTCCAGTTGGAAACCAATCTGTTATATTAGCAGGAATCAACGACAGCGTTGAAATTATGAAAAAGCTTATGCACGACCTAGTCAAAATCAGAGTGCGTCCTTATTATATATATCAATGTGATCTTTCAGAGGGAATTGGGCATTTTAGGGCACCAGTTTCAAAAGGTCTAGAAATAATAGAAGGTCTCCGTGGCCATACGTCTGGTTATGCCGTTCCAACATTCGTTTGTGACGCTCCAGGTGGTGGTGGAAAGATAGCACTGCAACCGAATTATTTGATTTCGCAAAGCCCGGAAAAAGTTGTTCTTCGTAATTTTGAAGGAGTTATTACTACGTATCCAGAGCCGGAGAATTATGTGCCAGGTCGTGCCGATGCATATTTTACAGAGCACTATGGTTCCTTAGAGAATAAAAAATCAACAGCCGGGGTTGCTGGATTGTTACGAGAAGAAGGATTTAACCTTGTCCCAGAAGGGATTAATCGTATCAATCGAAGAAAAAAATACAATGAAGACCCTAGTCACAGCACGTTAAAAGATAGACGAGATAAACGGGACGTTTTAAAAGATAAAAAATACCAATCAACCCTTAAGAAAATGAAGGGGCAAGATGAAGAAGTTTCAAATTAATAATTATGTTATCGGTGGGGGATGCCTGACCCACTGATTTCTTTTTTCCTGAAGGAGGGGTAAAAATGAAGTGTATGTGGTGTGAGTCAGAAGAAGCATACGAAGATAAGAATAGTGTGTACTGGGAGTTGCCTGATGGTACACGAGCAATTGAAATTACTGATACTCCATGTGTGGTTTGTAATCAATGTGGAATGATATATCAAGAAGAGACAATAATCAATGAAATAGAAGACCACCTTTTACTTATTAATACAAAACAAATAGAAAATACAGTAACTTACAAAAGTCTTATGTCTGTGCCAAGACTACTAAAAAAGAATTATTTTCGATTTTGAAATACTTTTCAGTATGAAAAGCTATTGTAAAATGATAAAATGACAAAAAACTGTCAGTCAAGAGTAGGGTGTGTACAAATGAACAAGTCGTTTTATCATTATATAACTAAGTTTCGAGCTGCAAAGGCTAAGGATGAAATTACTAAATTAGCAAATGACATTTATTTAGATCATGCATTTCCAAAGTATTCACAGGATTATCATGAAATAAGTTCATATCTTGAACTGAATGGTCACTATTTGACAAGCATGACAGTCTTCGATAGAGCGTGGGAACTTTATGAAAATGAGGAATAAAACCAAGACGGGGAGCAACTTTTGCCCCGTTTTTTTATTGTGTTTTTTACCATAGTTTTGGCTCGTTAAATGATAAGATTTCTTTTTTTACATAGTCCATTTCGTTTAGCGTTTTAGCCAATAGCTGCATATAATATCTCACACCCTTATACCAGAACTAAAATAGTGGGGAATGAGACGATGGAAAATAAAAGCAGAAAACCTAAATTCAAAATCGGTGATATTGTAGTCGTTACACTTTATGGGACAGTCGGTTCTGTCACTGATATAAAAAGGTTAGATGGAAATTATTTATATAAGGTGAATAAAGGTGAGGCCTTTTATTCTGAGTCTTCATTAACTTTGTTATCGAACTATAAGGGAAAACAAATTGAAATTGAGAAGATTGAGATAGAGTACAAATTCTATTTTGGTGATTTAGTCTTCGTGCAAGGATATGAAAATGACATTTTTAAAATTGTTGGTATTCACACGGAGATATGGAGATATAAAGAGGGTGCGTGGGAGGAAGTAATTTATGAACTGGCACGAATTACAGATGGTGAGTGGCTTGAGGCTGGAGAAAATGAGCTGACATTACTCGCCGACTATGAACAAGCTGAAACATTCCTTCAAAAATACGAATTAAAGTATGTGAAAAAGAAAAACAAAAATGTGGGGATGCATAATATGGATATCCATCGTAAATCAGAAAAAGAAAATTTGCGTATAAAAAAAGAGAAAAAAGAAATTATTGATGGTTTATTAGATGTGTATAACGACTATAAAATATTATATGATATGTTTCAAGATAAGAAGTATAAAGATGTTATGGATCTAGCGTTAAGAAACCTCGAAAAATTTGAAACTGGGAAAAGTAATGATTAGGACATTTTTAGGAACTGAAAAATCACATAGAGAAAGAATGGAACTCCAAAGAATACGATTGCCTTAAATAGGCCATTCGTTATTTTTCCTAGTACTTTGTCAAATTGATCTCCGTCAATAAACTCTAGTATAGTATTTTTATGTGTTTTCTCCTCGTTTACGTAATAGTGTTGAATAGTATTTTGTTTCATTACGCTAACCCCTCCAATGGCTTGTCTACTTTTTATATTTCATACTATGTATGAATCTATGATTTCATGACTAAAAAAATAAAAAGATATACATAAGAAGTTCTTTAGACATACGTATCACATAATTTTCATACATCTTAATAAAGGGGGCGATAATTCTGAAGGAAATAGAGGTTGTTATTGACACTGAAGAGATAGCGGAGTTTTTTTACAACGAGCTAGTACGAAGGGGTTTTGCCCCAAGCGAGGATGAACTGGACGAACTCGCTGACATTACATTTGAATATCTACTTTATAAGTGTGTAATTGATGAAGAGGATGAATAAGTAGTAAGTACATATCGACGGCTCGCCGTCGATTTTTCTTTTTAAAACAGAGTTAGTAGAAGGATTTTTCACTGATTTGTAGAAAAAAGAAGGTAGCAGTGATTTTAGATCGAGGTGAAGATATGAGGAGTTGGGTGTTTATTAGTTGTGGCCTATTTATGATAATCCTTTCTGTGGTAGGAACTTATTTAACATTTTTCAAACCACAAGTAGGTCCAATTGGAAATGGTACCGTTTCAACCCTTTCAAAAGTACTCCTTATCTATCCTGTATTAAGTGGTGCATTCTTTTTGACAATCGGTATAGTTACATTGATACATAAAGGTAATTCAAAGTAGGATTGTCTTTTAAAATAAAAATGTACATTTTAGAAACTTTTTTAATTCCCGTTCGTATACTCTTATATCGAACGAAATTGATATCTGGGAGGAAAATAAATGTCTCTATTTAACAAGATTTTTTCAAGTATTGGTATTGGTAGTGCAAGAGTTGATGCAAAATTAACGAAAGACCAGTTTAAGGTTGGGGAAGAGGTTCAAGGAATTGTTGAAGTTGTTGGCGGAAATACTGAGCAGCAAATTGATGAAATCTACCTGTCATTGATGACAACTTATATTAAAGAGTCAAATGACAGAAAGTTTAACCAACAAGCAACAATTAATAAGGTGAAAATTGTTGAACCATTTAAAATAGGTGTTAATGAAAAAAGAGAATTTCCATTTACATTTGTTCTTCCTCTCGATACTCCTGTAACACTTGGGAAGACTAGAGTATGGCTTCATACAGGATTAGATATAAAAAATGCAGTCGATCCATCTGATAAGGATTATTTATTAATTTCACCATCTCCACTAGTTGCAGGGGTGTTAAATGCAGTGTATGATTTAGGATTTAGCCTTCGTAAGGTGGACTGTGAGGCAGCACCTTACCGCTTAAGAGGACGCCTTCCGTTTATTCAAGAATTTGAATTTGTTCCTACAAGTGGCCAATACCGTGGTAGACTAGATGAACTCGAGTTAGTATTCTTCCCTCAATCATCTAGTCAAGTAGAAGTGATGATGCAGGTAGATAGACGCGCAAGAGGCTTAGGAAGTCTGTTAGCAGAAGCATTAGAAATGGATGAAACGAACGTGAGATTCACTGTCCATTCAAGTGATTTACCAACAATTCGTGAACAACTTACAAGTATTATTAACAAATATAGTTAATCAAAAGGCTTGAGCATATATGCTCAAGCCTTTTTCATCATTGATTATGTCCAGGGCCATTTTTTCTGCCGCCAGCTGCTGAATGTTCTTTCCCATGTGCAATATGCTCAGCTTCGATAGCCTCAGGTGGGATATGATTGTTCTTCTTAGGTGCATTAATTCTGCTTCTATGTTTTTTACCCATAGTTAATAGCCTCCGTCAGATTGATTGTTTTGATTATGCGTTTGCATGAAACCTTGTTTAGCTTTTTTAGAAGTGTTTGGTGGGTTACCAACACCTTTTGTTGTATCAGTCTCATTTGCATATTGCACTGCTTGTCTTAATTTTTTACTCATTTTATCAGCCAAAATGTAATCCTCCCTTATGGAATGGTACAAGATTATCATTCCCCATCTATTTTGCGTTAATGAATTCTTTTAGGTAGAATATAAAATGTGGTATGCTTTGTTAATGGAAGATTTATAAACGTAGGAGGAATTATGATGAGTGTTCATATAGGAGCAAAACAAGGTGAAATAGCAGAAACAATACTGCTTCCTGGTGACCCATTACGTGCAAAATTTATTGCAGAAACTTTTTTAGAAGATGTACATTGCTATAACAATGTGCGAGGAATGTTAGGATTTACCGGTACATATAAAGGTAAGCGAGTATCAGTTCAGGGAACCGGAATGGGAGTTCCATCGATATCTATATACATACATGAATTAATGGCCGAATACGGTGTGCAAAAATTAATTCGCGTTGGTACCTGTGGTGCAATTCAAAAGGATGTAAAAGTAAGAGACGTTATTTTAGCAATGACTTCGTCTACTAATTCACAAATGAATCGACTCACTTTTGGAGGTGTGGATTACGCTCCAACTGCCTCATTTGAATTGTTAAAAAATGCATATGATGTAGGAGTTGAAAAAGGACTTCAATTAAAAGTAGGAAATGTCTTCACAAGTGATGTTTTTTACAATGACAATGCTGAGTTAGAAAAATGGGCTCAATATGGTATCCTTGCGATTGAAATGGAGACAACTGCACTATATACATTAGCTGCAAAGTTCGGACGTAAAGCACTATCTGTTTTAACGGTTAGTGATCACATCCTAACTGGAGAAGAAACAACTTCTGAGGAGCGTCAATCTACATTTAACGAAATGATAGAGGTTGCTCTTGAAGCTGCATTAAAAGAGTAAAGAAAATAAGAGAAAGAAAAAATTTCGTCTGTATAAGGCGGAATTTTTTTCCTATTTAAGGACGGTAGGAGAGTATGTGGAGCTTTTCTAAACGCTTAAAAGTTACTAGGGCTCTGAAATCGCCGAGTTTTCTTTGGAGTTATGGCAATAGGGGTGAATAAATGAGAAAAAAATATGTTGAATATGGACTTATAACGGTTTTTATCCTTGTTATTAGCTTTTTTGGATCACATTTTTTATCCACCTCTGATGAAATAAATGTTGATAATGATGAACTCATAAAAAATGAACTTGTTATCAATGGTTTAGATATAGTGGGACTTACTATTTATGATGCCAATAATAGGAGTGTTTGACTGAGTGTCTTTTATTAGGCACTCTATTTTTATTATTGTGTGGAGGTTTTGCTATCGCTTATAGAAACAGATTAACGCTTATAGAACCGAAATATCGCTTATAGAAGCAAATAGAGTTGCGATTTATTTAGTTTTTGGTAGAGTGGGGCTAGCATTTAGTCACTTTGGGTTGGTGCCGAGCCGTTATTCTACCTGAGCGCCACCCGCAACACCGATATTCGGATGGTGCCGCCTTGTTATTCTACCCGAGCACCACCCGAATATCCCACATTCAATAGGCGCAATCCCGTTCCTCAACCGAAGCACAACCCACAACACCAAAGTGGCTACCCAACCCACTCGTAAATCAAACTAACCCCATTTTCACTGCCTAGACACACCAACCTCACTATGTCATTAATTCGCCACAAAAAGTGTGACATACTTCACAGTTTTATAAAAGTACCTCACTTACAATAAAAATACGAAAACAATTTGTTGATGATGAAAAATAGTGAAATGTGAAATTTAGTAGAGGTGATTCCGTAAAAATGAAACAATTTGAACGTTCTTTTTATTCGAAAACAAGTATGTATGCGTTTTTTGTTACATTAGTCCTATTTGGATCGATGTGGGTTAGTACAGATCAATTTACAGATATTGATATGGCTCTACTTGGTTATATGATATCATCGTTTATTTTTGCAATTGGTCTGACAGTAAGAATGTGTGCTTGGCTTATTCGTCCAGCGACTCACCAAGTGGTAAAACGCAGCATTAAAAATCTTAAGACGAAAAAACGTGCAAAAAGAAATATCAAGGCGATAGCAAAAACAGCATTTGAAAACATAATTTTACAAAAATTCATTTTTAAACGCGGTATCTATCGTGGAGTACAGCATTTTATGATTGCATGGGGCTGTATCGGCTCATTTGCAATTACATTTGGTTTAACATTCGGTTGGATGCGTTTCGATCTGATTGATCCGCTTACATACCAAGTTGTTGTCTTCAATTTTCCAACAATGAAAATGGCAGCTCATGGAATTCTTGCAGAGTTGTTATACAATGGCTTGAATATTACAGCAATGATGGTTTTAGTTGGCGTAATAATGGCACTGTTCCGTCGTGTAAAGAGCCAAGATGTTAAAGTAACTCAACGTGTAGAATTTGATTTGTTTCCACTTTACTTGCTATTAAGTGTTACTGTAAGTGGTTTGGTTTTAACAGTATCCTATACATTTTTAGATGGCTGGTTGCATCCATATTTGACGTTGATTCATCAGGTTACTGTTGTGGTATTACTAGTTTATTTTCCATTCGGAAAACTGTTTCATCTGCCAATTCGTCCATTAGCTACTGCTGTTCCTATGAACTATCAAGAAGTGATAAAGGTAGATACGAGAGCGTGTAAAAAATGTGGTACTACCTACAGTAGTGATGATCAAATCTCAGATGTTAAACACATTCTTGCTGCACAGAGTTTCGATTTACAGCTGGCTGATGGTAGCTATCTGGCGGATTACTGTCCAGCATGTCGTCGTAGGATTCGAGTAATGAAACAAATGAATATGGAGGCCCCTCAAGGTAACCCATATGGTCCAATTTCTACAATGAACGATATTCATTTATCTGGATTTGGAAAGAAGCGTTCAGATGAATTTTATAACTTACCAACAAATCAAGAGGACAAAGAGAAGGAAATTGTAAAGTAGTGGGGAGGAAGTTGTTGTGAGTCAATATTTAGTTAAAGACGGTGTGAAAAATCTTATTAAACCAGGTGAAAAATTAATAACCACACATTGTTGTTACTGTGGAATGCAGTGTGGTATGCATATTCGGGTAAATGAAAAGTCAGGCAAGGTAATGGGGGTTGAACCTAGATACGACTGGCCGGTAACGATGGGGAAAATGTGTCCTAAAGGAGTAACTGCTTACCAAACAGTAGAGCATAAGGACAGAATTTTAAAACCACTTATAAAGAAAAATGGCCAATTTGTAGAATCAAGCTGGAAAGAGGCTCTTGATTTAATTGAAACAAATTTTAAAAGATTACAAGCTGAACATGGGAAAGATTCGCTAAGCGTATTTGGTGGCGTATCAATGACGAATGAGAAGTGTTATCTTGTAGGTAAATATGCGCGAGTTGCGCTTGGAACACGATACATTGATTATAACGGTCGTTTCTGTATGAGTTCCGCTGCTGGTGGATTTATCAAGACATTTGGTATCGATAGAGGTTCAACACTACCTTGGACAGAGCTTGAGCACAGTGATTGCTTCTTTATTGCCGGATCAAATACAGCAGAATGTCATCCAACTAGTATTCAATGGTTTTGGAGAGCAAAGGACAAAGGTGCAAAAATGATTGTGGCAGATCCTCGTGAAACGCCTACTGCTCGTGTTGCAGACGTACACTTAGACCTAAAACCAGGAACGGATTCTGCTTTAGCAAATGGAATTATGCATTTACTAGTAAAAGAAGGTTATGTTGACGAAGAGTATGTTAATAATCGTTGCAATAACTATGAAGAACTTAAAGAAATGGTGAAGCATTGGACTCCAGAATACACATCACAAATCACAGGTGTTGCAGTTGAAAAGATAATAAAAGCAGCTCATATTTTTGGCATGTCGCCTCGCTCGGTTGTGATGTTCGCACGCGGTGTTGAACAGCAATCAAAGGGTGTTGATAATGTTGCTATGTACTCTTCTATGGCATTATTACGTGGGCAGGTTGGTAAATTTGCCTCTGGTGTAGCAACATTCACTGGGCAAGGTAATGGTCAAGGTGGACGTGAACATGGGCAAAAGGCAGATTTATTACCAGGATACCGTAAGCTTACTGATCCTGAAGCAGTCAAATATATCTCCGGTGTCTGGGGAATTGATCCAGAAGAGATGCCAAAACCAGGAGTTTCAGCCTACGAAATGTTTGATGAAATTCAACGTGGAAACATTCGTGCAATGCATGTCATCTGTAGTAATCCAGCAGTCTCTGCGCCAAATGTGGAATATATTTGGGATGGCTTTAAGAAATTAGATTTCCTTGTAGTAAGTGACTTCTTCTTATCAGAAACTGCTGAATTTGCAGATGTTGTATTACCGGCTACAACTTGGGCGGAGGACGAAGGAACAACGACGAATATTGAGGGACGTGTTATTCATATTCGGAAAGTTCGAGACCCACTCGGAGAATCAAAGCCTGATTGGGAAATCATGAACTTAATTGCAGAACGTATGGGTAGAGGTAAACACTTCCCTTATAAAAACGCAGCAGAAATTTTTGAAGAGTTCCGTGTGGCAACGAAGGGTGGAAAAGCAGATTATTACGGTATTACGTGGGATCGTATAGATAAAGAGGACGGCGTTTTTTGGCCGTGTCCTTCCGAAGACCATCCAGGTACTCCAACAATGTTTAAGGAAAAGTTTGGAACGGAAAATGGAAAAGCGAATCTTGCAGTTGTCGACTGGAATGAGCCGGGAGAATACCCATCTGAGGATTATCCACATATTTTAACGACTGGTCGTGTTGTCTTCCACTATCTATCAGGAAACCAAACAAGACGGGTAGATTTCCTTATGGAACAATGTCCAGTTCCATACGCAGAAATGCATCCAGAGTTAGCAAGTCAATATAACCTTGTAAATGGTGATAAGGTGACGTTAACTACAAGACGCTCAAGTATGACCGTGGATGTAAAATTAACAAAAGCTATTAGAAAAGATACTGTGTTTATTCCATATCACTGGGGTAAGGAATTATCAGTTAACAAATTAACAAATCCTGCTTTAGATCCTGTTTCTAGAATGCCGGAGTTTAAAGTTTGTGCAGTTAAATTAAGAAAAGCGTAAACCAGTGAGAGGAGACGAACATTATGAATAAAATTATGTATCTAGAGTTTGAAAGATGTATTGGTTGCCGCTCCTGTCAAGCAGCATGCCGCGAATGCGGTGACCATGATGCAAAGGAACGTAACTATGTAGAATATGTTGATTTTTTTGAAAGCAGACAAACGTATCCAATGCTCTGTATGCAGTGTAAGGATCCGGCATGTGCCAGAGTCTGTCCTGCAAATGCAATTCAGATTACAGAAGAGGGTGTAGTATTATCTGCTATGGAGGAAAAATGTATCGGTTGCCGTAACTGTACATTTGGGTGCCCATTTGGAATACCAAAATTTGATTTCGAAGAGAATAAAATGTACAAATGTGACATGTGCTACGACCGTTCAAAGCATGATATCGCACCTATGTGTGCTTCTGTTTGTCCGAGCGATGCAATCCGATTCATTGATTTTGATGAAATGCAAGCATTAAGACGCAGAAGAACACAAATGAACCTAGTTGAAGGTAAAAAACCACAAGAAGGAAACAAGTGGCAATATGTGCCTGACTTCTTTGGAGTATATACGGATTGATAGAATTAATCTTACAATCACATTTCCAGTGATTGATTTTAAGCAGGATACTTATCCTTGTTCATATAATCCGGGTAGCGTCCGTTATCTCCCACCTATACAGTAGGAGTCATACGGACAGCTACACAGGGAAGAATGCTCGCTTGAGCGACGAAAGGGGATTTAGCATGAGCGACAAAAAAGTTATGCGAAATCAAAAAGATACCAATGATGATATGATCAACCTGGTTGATAACTTAAATAGAGATGATGATACAAAATATAATCGCCGTGCATTTTTAAAATCAGCAGTAGGTGCATCTGTTGCACTGGGCGTTGCTACACTTCCGATCTCCATTAAGGCTATGATGAATGATGGAAAAGAAGACATCGTTAAAGTTGAAATTGCAAAATTGTCGAATGTAAAAAAGGGTGAAGCAGTTAATTTCAACTATCCAACTGATGAAGAGCCAGCAATACTCGTGCATACTAAGGACGGACAATTAAAGGCTTATAACAACAAATGTACCCATTTACAATGTCCAGTATTTTATGAAAGAGAACAAGATGTTTTGTTATGCCCGTGTCATAAAGGGTACTTCGATGTAAATAGTGGGCATCCGATTGCAGGACCACCACAACGTGAACTGCCATTAATTGAAGTTGAGGTTATTGATAATACCGTTTATGCAGTTGGAAGGAAAATTAGACATGGCTAAAAAAATGTGTTGGGCTATCATTTTTATAACAATTGCCATTAACGTTGTACTGCTCCAGCATACGGTTGAAGCATACTTTGGTCATGAATATAAGCATGTATATGAAAATACAGCAATAGCGTTAGCATCAGCTTTAGTTGCTTTTCTCACTTATCTATACTGGCGAAAACTTGAATATAAGAAGAAATAAGTTATGGAGCTATCTTTTAGATAGCTTTTTTGTTATAAAAAATAAACGTTATCCACCAGTATCTGGTCGAATCCCCTTCTGTTTTATAGCATATAAGAATTCCAATAGAGAATAATTGTAGGGAGGAGAGGTGAAAAAGATGAATCATGAGAGAGATTATGATAGAGACCAAGATCGTGAAGATGCACTTACTGATGACTCTTTAAAGGCAATTCTACAAACAGCTTATGATGTCGAATCCGAACTAATGAGGAGGTACTTGATTGCCTCTGAGAGAGTTTATAATGATGAAGAACTAAAAGTTAGGCTTGCGAATTTTGCGGAAGGTAATGCCAAGAGGACGAAGCAACTACAAAATGAACTAGAAAAACTACAATAGGGACTACATTTATGTAGTCCCTTCTGTGACATTACCATTGGCCAGTTGGTTCAATGAATAATACGTCTCCTTGATATTTCCTCTCACCAAGTAATGTAATTAGCGTACATTCACTTATTACAGAAGTTAAGTTTACTGATTCCTTAAATTTGTAGTCCACCAGCATTCCATTACCTAATTCATTGCCACTTTTATCAACAACCCGCACCATTTGACCTTCAAGGGTTTTATATTTTGCCTTGTTCAGCATTTCCGTCCATTTGCTCCAATTAGTAATGATATAAGCGGGTTCACCATTATCTAAGAAACCTAACTTACTACCAGAGTCATCGATACTACCATCAGTCTCCTGGGAAAAGGTTAGTATTGCATTATGGATTTGCTCATACTCTGAAAACTTTAAAGAGCCGTCGTATGAAAACGTAACATACCCTTCGGAGATGGTAATCCGAGCAAGTTCCTTTTTATCATTTACGAGAATAAATTCAGTATCACTTTGTTTTTTTAATGCACTACCTTTTATTATGGTTTGTATATCTATGGATTTTTCAATCGTAATTATCGTTTTTAGCATAAAGTACCTCCTCATTTAATTTTATCGGTATATAATCCTGTATTCAAGAACGGAAGTAGATAAACAATTAAACAAGTCATAAATGTGACAAAGCTTTGTCTAAACGTTTAATAAAGATACATGTATTTTATGATTTCGTTCAAGCTATTAACATTACATTATTAAGTAGGTGAACCTATGCCTGAATTACCGGAGATGGAAACATATAAAAATCTACTTCAGCTTAGAGTTACTGGGCATAAGATTGTAAATGTAGAGGTAAACCGCGAAAAATCCATTAATACCGCAACTAAACTATTTATTGACGCTCTTAATGGGAATAAAATTGTTGACATACAAAGGCGAGGAAAGCATTTGATTTTCCAATTGGATACAGGCAAATGTTTGCTTCTTCACCTTATGTTAGGTGGACTCATGTACATAGAGAATGATACTGATACCATTTCACGGACCAAACAGGTAATCATTTCGTTCAATTCGCATAAACTTGTTTTTATTGGATTACGATTAGGTTACTTACATTTGTTAGATGACAAGCAATTAAAAGATGAATTATCGGACTTAGGCCCAGAACCTCTAAAAGAAGACTTTACGTTACTATTATTCGAACAACTTGTTGATAAGAAAAGGGGTAAGTTAAAAACGACATTAGTGAATCAAGAGTTCATAGCTGGTATAGGCAACTGCTATTCTGATGAAATATGTTATGCGGCTGAATTATTACCATCAAGAACTTTTGATAGCTTGGAACATTCCGAAGTACAGAAATTGTATAATTCTATTCAATCAGTTTTAAAGGAAGCCATTCAATTAGGTGGTTATATTGAACTACCGTTATTCAAGGAAGATAAATTAACGGGTGGATATAATGATCATTGTAAGGTATATGATCGAGAAGGCGAAAAGTGTAACCGATGTGGACACCCAATTAAAAAAGAAATAATCTCCTCTAGAAAGTGTTTTTTCTGTACAAATTGTCAGTTCTAAAAAATTTCACTTGATTATCACCATGCTATATGGCTATTCTAAAAAAGAAGGAATTTGTAGAAAAGAAAGAGGGACTAATATGGCTGAAAAAACTTTTACAATTACAGCAGATACAGGATTACACGCAAGACCTGCAACAAAACTAGTAAATAAAGCTGGTCAATACCAATCAGAAGTTACATTAACATTCAATGGCAAGTCAGTAAACTTAAAGTCAATTATGGGTGTTATGTCACTTGGTGTTCCAAAAGGATCTAACATTGTTGTATCTGCTGAAGGTAATGATGCAGATGAAGCAATACAAGGTATTGAAGAGGTTTTAAAAGCTGAAGGTTTAGGCGAATAAGTAAAAATTAACAACCATCTTAGGATGGTTGTTTTATTGTATTATTGTAAAAAATTATATGTAATGGTTGAATTCAATTAAGCGGTTTCTTCATTTTCATGAGTTGTTAATACTAATGCACCTTGGCGAATTAAAGACTGAAAATGAGAGAGTGGAAATACACCTCTTGATCGTGCGTTTTCAAGTTCTATTCGTACGGAAGAACCATTAATATCGATTACCTTTAATGTTTTTGCTTCACATAGATTTGGAATGAATTTGTTAGTAATATCAAATTCCATGTCTCGGACTAAATCTAATTTATCTTTTGATTTCATTCTTCTTCACCACCTTTTGTATTTGTAATATAACCGATTCTCTGTTTATACATGCAAAAATTTACTAATTTTTTAAATGTATAAAACTTATCATTCGCTTTATAAAAGGTTTATTGATAAAATCGATAATACTTAAGTAACCTATATTATCATATTTAGTTTGGAGGATTCATTTTGAAACCGATCAGTAAACAAGAAGTTCAAGCAGAAATTGATCGTCTTGCAAACCAAGATGTCTATATTCATTTAGAGACAACAAACGGGGCATATGCAGTTCATTCTGGTGCTCGTAAAATATCGGCTGGTGCGTATATTCGTAATAACCTCATTACATATTCACACGGCAAAATAACTGGGGAAGGATCCTATCGCGTTGGACTCAAGCTAGCTTTGGGTTGGGTTTATGCAGAGGGATTAACAGATTGGGAAATAGATGATAAAGGTCGCTTACTACTAGCTGGCCATGATGAAGAAGGCAGGTTAGCTGTTGCCCTTCAGTTAAGTAAAACACCTTTCTAACACTACATACTAATGAACAAAGGAGTAATAGAATGGAACGTCATATATTAGTTGTGCTTCCTCATCCAGATGATGAAGCATTTGGAGTTGCGGGTTTTATTGGACTTAACACACAAAAAGGAGTACCAGTTACGTATGCTTGCTTAACCCTTGGTGAAATGGGAAGAAATTTAGGTAATCCATTTTTTGCAAATAGAGAAACTTTACCAGAAGTTCGGAAAAAAGAACTTCAAGATGCTTGCCAAGCAATGGGTATTCAGGATTTACGCATGATGGGCTTCCGTGACAAATCATTAGAATTTGAAGATCCGGAATATGTTGCTGATAAAATTGGGGAAGTAATTAAGGAAGTTAATCCGTCATTAGTCATTACTTTTTACCCGGGTCATGGTGTTCATCCAGACCATGATGCAACTGGTGAGGCGACAATTAGAGCGGTTTCCCGTATTCCAAAGGAACAACGTCCAACTGTTTATTGTAAAGCAATTACCCATGATCGAGTTGAAAAGTTAGGCGAACATGACATTGAGTTTGATGTAAGTGAAGTTCAAGATATCAAACTTGCTGCGATTCGAGCACACCGTTCACAAACAGAAGTTATGTTAAAAGGATTAACTGAGAAAATTGCTGAAGGTGACGAAGACATGTTGAACTGGATTCGGAAGGAAATCTTTTGGACCTATCACTTTGATAAGTAAAGAGGCCTTCATAATGAACAATCCAACTAACTATCCGTTACTATTGGAGGTTTATCAATCTCTTTGGAATAACCGTATCTTATTGAATGAGGATAATAGTGAAAAAACAATCAGAGATACAATAAAAAAAGATCTTCTTGATGAAATGACACATCCCAGAGTGCGAAAGCTGCCAAATGACAAGTTCTATTTGGCAACTAAACGAGTGATGGATTCCACCATAGAAGAGACACAAAAATTGCAGCTTATCTCCCTCCATATTGAGGAGTTAGAACGAATTAAAAATAGGAATAAATGACGTTGTACAACTTTAGAGTTTGCGATATAATCTAACATTATATAATGGTGGGCTCATACAAATACTCATTGTATTTTAGTGAAAGGGGTATTTTTATGGAGATGAACGTCTATATGGAGATTTCCGTCATCCTATTTTTACTTGTTGGATTTTCCTTCGCATTTTCTGTTTTTAAAGGAAGCCACAAGAAAAGGTCTAAAATAGTAAGTGTAACACTAATAAGCCTATTTTCCTTTATCATTGCATGGAGAGCAGCTAGTTTACTCTCATATTTTCATTAGGTTACCGAAAAAGAGCGAGAATTTTCCTCGCTCTTTTTTTTTTGGCGCAAAATGATGTTTTTACTATCGATTAAAATTCCTCTTTATCATCGCTAGAGATTTCAGAAGCATATTTCTTGGATGTTAGAAAATAATTTCCTATTTCCTCTTCGAGTTCCTTCACTGATTTATGTTGCACAGTCCAATCTTCGTCTTTAGATGTAAAGTTTACCATTTCTGTCACCTCAGTAACAGTATGTCCATTTTTAGCTATTTGAATAGTTCATAAATATTTCGAGGACTATAAAGATAAAACAAAGTAGGAAGTAGGAAAAAAATGAGATTTGGAAGTCATATTAGCATACGAAATGGTTACCTCAGTGCTGCACAACACGCAAAAAAAATAGGGGCAAGGTCATTTCAATACTTTCCAAAAAATCCAAGGAGTTTATCTGTTAAGAGCTTTGACAGAGAAGATGCACGTAAATGTGCGGACTATTGTAGTCAAAATGACCTTCTCACAATTGCACACACCCCATATCCGACTAATCTTGTGGCAGAACAAGACCAAATTACGTTAGTCATAGATTCCGTTTTAAATGATTTAGAAATTGCGAATGAATGCGGCTCTATCGGAGTTGTAGTTCATTTTGGAGTTGTAAGGGATGAGACTGACCCGTTAGAAGGTTACAAACGAATGATTGAGACATTAAACGTAATACTAAGCAAATGGGAAGGTGACTCCCTTATTTTGCTAGAAAATAACGCGGGGAAAAGTGGGCCAACCGGAACAACAATCGAAGAATTGGTACAAGTAAGGCAATTAACAGATTACCCAGAAAAAATAGGTTTTTGCCTTGATACATGTCATGTTTTTGCTAGCGGTGTTTGGGAAGGAGATAATTGGTTTGAAGTAGAAGCAAAAGGCGAAGAGTTAGGATACTTTACTCATTTGAAAGCAGTACATTTAAATAACTCTATGTATCCGACAAGATCAATGAAAGACCGTCATGCAAATATTCACAACGGTCATATTAAAGTAGAACAAATAAAAGAATTACTACAGAGTACCTATGTAAAAGAGCTCCCCTTAGTACTTGAAACACCCAGTTCAAACGAGTATACACATAAAGATGAACTTCAGTATTTGAATAACCTGATCCAGTGATTAACTAAATCATAAAAAAACCCAGCTGCATTAGCTGGGTTTCATTAATTTACTTGTTCGATAGTAGCTGCCTTTTTCTGCACGATGAATAGACGACCTGATAATGTAACTGCACCTGCAGCAAGTCCAACTATTAACCCAATCCAATATCCAAAGGCTCCTAGGGAAGTTGTGGTAGCAAGAAAATACCCAAAAGGAAGTCCGATAACCCAATATGAGATTAGTGTCATAATAAAGGTGATATTTACATCCTTATAACCCCTAAGTGCCCCCTGTATAGGTGCAGCAACAGCATCAGAAAGCTGGAAGAAGATTGCATAAATTAAAAATTGTGTTGTTAGCAATACAACCTCTTGATTTGTAGAGTATATTCCGGCAATTGGCTCCCTGAAAAAATAGATAATGGCCGCACTAACCAATGCCATTAAAAGAGCAATGACAACCCCTAAGATACTATATTGTTTTGCATCTTTATGTCTATTTGCACCAACTTCAAATCCAACCACTATTGTTAGTGCCATTGATATACTTAAAGGTACCATATATAAAAGACTAGCGAAGTTAATTGCGACCTGGTGGGCTGCAATTGTAAAGGTACTAAATTCACTCATTAATAGTGTAACCGCAGAAAATATACTTGTTTCAAAAAAGATAGCAAAACCAATCGGTAACCCAAGCTTTAAAATTTCACCCCAACTAGAAAAGGAAATGGGGTAAAAGGTGCGGAACACTTTAAATTCAGTAAAAGGAACTTGTCTGATAATAATGACAACTGCAATTAATACGATAATCCAATACGTAATTGCTGTTGCGTAGCCTGCCCCAGCCCCGCCTAACCTTGGAAAACCAAATTTTCCAAAGATAAGTAGGTAGTTAAATACCACATTGATGGGTAAAGAAACGAGTGTAATAAACATTGTAATTCTTGTATGACCAAGTGCATCAATAAACGATCGTAACACTGAATACACGAATAACGGAAAAATACCGTATGAAAGTCCAACTAAGTATTCCTTTGCAATAATTCGTACCTCTTGTTCAAGCTTCATATTATTTAATAGTAGGTCAAGTGAAATCCATCCTACAATTAAAATTAGGATTGAGAGTATGACAGAAAGATAAGTACCTTGCATAACGGCAAAAGGGACTTTGCTATTTTCTCTTGCCCCAACATATTGCGCGATGATTGGCGTAATAGCTAATAAAATACCACTTAACCCTGTATAAATTGGTACCCAAAGACTTGAACCAATTGCAACCCCTGCTAAATCGTATGCTCCAGCACGCCCAGACATCATTGTGTCAACAAAATTCATTAAATAGAGCCCAACTTGGGTAATCAGGATAGGAAGTAAAATACCCATAAATAGTTTGTTTTTTTCTTTGATTGTAAATGTTTGTTTCATATTTATACCTTTTTCATTTCTACTTATTTGATTAAAGGATTATAACACAAAAAGGTGTTGAAATATATTTATTAATTCCTGTTGCTATACAATTTTGGTAATATTGTAGTCTATATTAAGCACGTTACTGGTAATGCAGGGGGGATTGAAGAGTATGGGACGAGAAGGTTCAGGGTCCGCACGTGGAAAGCGAGTGAAGCGGAGACCATTAATCATTGTGGTCTGCAAAGTTTAATCTTTTAGGATAAATTCAAAATAATAATATACTTTTTTGCACTTAACCCAAATAAAATACTAAAACATTGGTATAATTGTTGAGTGCTGTTTTTATTGCAAAAGTACAGTATGAAAATGGATATAATAATCGAAACTAGGAGTGAAAGGGGATTACGACACATGATCAAATTATTTTCAGATAGTGATTTAGACGGAGTAGGCTGCGGGTTAGTTGCCAAACTAGCATTTGGTGAATCAGTTGATGTCTCCTATTGCTCATACCGAAATCTTAATGAAAGAGTGGAAAAATACATAGAAAACCCTGAGCACAATCACGCACAGGTATACATAACCGATTTAGCTGTTAATGAAAAAAATGAAAAAGAATTGCAAAAGCGATATAAGGCGGGTAATCATATTCAAATGGTCGATCACCACAAAACAGCCATGCATTTTAATGACTATGAGTGGGGCTTTGTTAAAGCTGAGTATGAAACTGGAAAAAAAACATGTGCAACTTCTTTGTATTATGAATTTCTCCTAGAAAGAAACCTTATAAAGCAAAGTAAAGGGTTAGAAGAGTTCATTGAATTAGTAAGGCTTTATGATACATGGGAATGGGAAACAGAAAACCGAATTGAAGCAAAAAGATTAAATGATTTATTTTTCATTATAGGGCTTGAGCAGTTTGAATCGGAAATGCTCGAGAGATTAAAAAATGCAACAGATACCTTCCGTCTAACTGATGCAGAGGAATTCCTGTTAGATACTGAAGACAAAAAAATTGAACGATATATCAATTCTAAAAATAGACAAATCGTACAAACGTTTATTGAGGATTATTGTGTTGGTATCGTTCATGGCGAACAATATATTTCTGAATTAGGAAATGCTCTTGCAAAATTAAATCCTCATCTCGATTTAATTGCCATTCTTAACGTTGGTACCAAAAAGATTGGTCTTCGTACAATATATGATGAAGTAGATGTTTCTGAGTTTGCAAAACGTTTTGGTGGAGGAGGACATCCAAAGGCGTCTGGATGTTCAATGGGTGAAACTGCGTTTGAGTTATTTGTCAAAAATGCGTTCCCTTTATACGCCATACGCCAAGATGCTCCGCAAAATGAATTGAATGTAAAAGAAAATGAAAGTGGAGTTCTATTCGTAAACCGTAAAGGTGAAAAATCTCTCGTTTTCTTAGGTCAAGAGAATCAGTGGAGAGTAGTCCATGAGAAGAAGATGCTTGAACCTACGTTTGCAAATTTTGCAGATGTTGAACGCTTTGTTAAACGAAACCATGCAAGCGGGCTTGCATTTGATAATGAACTTCTGAGTTATTTAGGAGAAATACTTAAAAAGGATGAATCGACTTTAAGAAAGAATTTCCAAGAAAGTTTACTGAGTCTAAAGAATCATTTTTCATAACAAACATACGTTCGTGTATAGGTTTGTGTTATAATACAAACATGCAATAGATTGTCCAATATAGGGTGGTCGGCTAATCCCCGTTGAAAGGGGGTGATGCCTATGACGATTTTTGAAAGTCTTGTTATCATGCTTTCTTTTGCGTCTCTCGTTGTTGCGATATTATCATTTAACAACAACAAAAAATAGACCTCCCTTTTCCGCTAAAATCAGGGTGAGGTCTATTTTTGTACTTTAAGGCCGATCCCCATAGTGGGACCATTCTATTGCTTGGCCGTGGATGCTCGCAACATCTACGGTCTTTTTAATTTGTTATTTATATTTTATTGATATTTACAATCATCATACCATATTTGTAAGAAAAAATCATATATCATGCAAATTTTTAACAAACTAAGGTAAAATCTTTGCTACAAGAATTGAACTTCGTTACAATCATGAGGGGAAGAAAAGTAAGAGAGGATTTTGATATTATGTCTATTCAATTTGAGGAATTACAATTACCTACTACTATACAAGTAGATATTAAAACTAGAAATAAATTGATTAAAGACTCGCAAGACCAGATGCTTATAGGCAATGGCGGCTACACTCCATCTGATATTTCCATAATTAAAGATGCAATCATTGCGCTAAGTATTGGAAAAAATGTTCTTTTAAAAGGACCAACAGGTTCTGGTAAAACAAAGCTTGCAGAAACTATCTCACATTTGTTTCAACAACCGATGTATAGCATCAACTGTTCTGTTGATTTAGATGCTGAGGCACTTCTTGGCTATAAAACGATTCAAGAACATGAAGGGAAAATGAAAATAGAGTTTGTATCCGGTCCTGTTATCAACGCTATGAAAAAGGGCTATTTGTTATATATCGATGAAATAAATATGGCTAAACCAGAAACATTACCGATTTTAAATGGAGTATTAGATTATCGGAAAATGATTACGAATCCGTTCACTGCAGAAGTTGTTAGAGCAGAGAATGGTTTTGGGGTAATTGCTGCTATTAATGAAGGATATGTAGGAACAGTACCATTAAACGAAGCATTGAAAAACCGTTTTGTTGTTATTGACGTTCCATATATCCAAGGTGAAGCGCTCAAAGAAGTTCTTCAAACACAAACAGCTCTTCAAGACCAAGGTTTACTTACAAAGTTTGTATCATTATCCTCCGATTTGATTACACAGGTTCGAAGTGGATTATTGTCAGAAGAAGCTGCTTCAATAAGAGCGCTTATAGATACTTGTGACTTAGCGATGTATATGCCACCGTTACGTGCAATAGAAAGAGGAATTATTGAAAAACTTGATGATGACAGAGAGAAAGCAGCCGTTAAAAATATAGCAGAAACCCTGTTTGAGTGAGGTTTTTTCAATGAGGTTTATACAGTTTAATGATAAAAAAGTAGATTCCTTTCTATTTATGGAGTTGTCTGATTTAGCCAAAACTCTTTCAAAAAATCCAGAAATGGAAGTCGAGTTTGGGTATCGATCCTATCTTGACCCACTTCAAAATAAAATTATTATCAGTCATTTTTGGGATAATCGACCTGAAGATGATAAGCGGAATGGTTTATTAAGTGATATTTTTCTTCGTTCGTTGGGTAGCCTTTCTTATACTGATTACAAGGAAATAAACACGTATTTAGACTATTGTAGAAAAAGTAAGCTTATAAATTTTGCTAAGCAGTTATTTATGCTTTTCGAAGATATCAGGTTAGAAGAGCTTTGTAAAAAGGAAAGACCAGGAACTAGAAGAACATTTGATAAGAGAAGAGCTGTTTATCGGATGTATTTTGAGGATCAGCTGCATGTGAATATTGTCAAAAGCGTTCACACAGATGCTTTGTTTAATGCAATTTTTCTTCTTATTACGGCAGACTCTCCACTTGAAGATATCCCGCCGATAAAACAAGAGATCGATCAAGTTTTACCTTTTATACGAAATAAAGTTGTTTCCGTTTTCGATGCAAAGAATACAGACCATATTATACGTACCTGCAAGGAGATTGTTGCTGTTCTAGAAGACGTTGTAGACCAAGATTTATTAAATACGTACTTCCACTTGCCAGAGCTTGACTATGACCTTGTAGAAGAGGGTTTGAACTTTGACGATTTAAAACGTAAGGATAAATTAAGAAACAATGATACCTTAGATGATGTAAAAAAAGGTGATGAAGACATTCATGAGCAAAAAATGGCTGCTTGGCATAGAGAAACTGAAACGCCAACAAAGAGTTTTTTGCAATTTGACCTTGACCAGGGTTCTAGAACAAATTTGCTAGGTGAAGGCGCAAGAGAAGGAGAAGCAGGAGACCAGGCATTAGGAATGGTCCAGGGTTCTTCGGGTAAGAGCAACAATAATGATTTTTCGAAAATAGAATCAATGGAATCAATGCAAACCGATAAAGAGGGGTCAACACAGTTTGAATATGGCAGAGAAAATCGTTTTGCATACCCAGTCTTCCTGAATGCTAGAAAACCAAATCATCACGAACTGATTGAATATGAAAAGCGTAAAGCAACCATTGCACCATATCAAAAAAAGCTAAAACAAATGATTTTAAAGACGTTAGAGCATAAGAAAAATCTTCCAAGAGGAGATCTGCATTTTGGTCGTTTGAACAAAAAGTTGATACGAATTTTTACAGATGATAACCCAAGATTGTTTTATAAAAAAGATCAACCTTCAACTCAAATAGATGCGGTATTTTCTCTTTTAGTTGATTGCTCGGCCTCAATGCATGACAAAATGGATCAAACAAAGCATGGAATTGCATTGTTCCATGAGGCTCTGAAATCTGTCCAGGTACCACATGAGGTTACAGGTTTTTGGGAGGATACAAATGATGCCGACAGCACCAAGCAGCCAAATTATTTCCAAAATGTAATTACTTTTGATTCTTCATTAAAAAGGAGCTCTGGTGCAGAAATTATGCAACTGGAGCCTGAAGAAGACAATCGTGATGGTTTTACCATTCGATTACAAACGAAAAAACTGTTAGAACGGTCAGAAAAACAAAAATTTCTTCTTGTTTTTTCAGATGGCGAGCCTGCAGCGTTTGATTATGAACAAAATGGCATAATCGATACACACGAAGCTGTATTAGCTGCTCGTAAATATGGAATAGAGGTCATCAATGTTTTCCTTTCAAATGGTGATATTGATGAGGGACAGCAAAAGACTATTCAAAACATTTATGGAAAGTATAGCATCCTTGTCCCAAATGTTGAGCAACTTCCCGATGTGCTTTTCCCGTTATTAAAAAAGCTTCTATATAAGAGTATATAAGTAATGAAAAGACCATTCGATAGGAATGGTCTTTTTACTACCTACTTTTATAACCGTATTAACCCTTTTGCAGCTCCAATCACTGCAGCATGAGTCCGGTTTTTAGCGTTTAATTTTCTTATAATCGCGGATACATAATCTCTTACAGTATAGGAGCTTAACTGTAATTCTTCAGCGGCCTCTGAGATCGACAACCCATTTGCCATTAGCTGCAAAACATCAATTTCTCTAGGGGATAGGGTAGGGGTGGTTGAGTCACTCAAGTTTGGGGCTCTTCCATCCCAATGTGCTTCTAATAATTCAGCAGCGCTTTGTCCAAAACGCATTAGGGCAATAACTAGCTCTTGAGAAAGTTCAAAATAAGTTCCTTCTCCACAGTCTACAATTGCAATCCCTAATAACTTATTTTTAGAGGATGCATACAGAGGGACCATAACAACAGATTCAAGTTGAAACTTTTCAACATACTCCTCTGGGAAGGCTTGCGCAGCATTTGCGATATAGATCGGTTGTAAGTTAAAGAGTTTTTTTATGTTATGTAGTACTGATGGGACATTAGTTATGTTTTCTGTTATCTTCTCAATATCCTTTACATGATACCCCATTAATCCCACACCTTTTTCTCTTTCATGAGAAAATAAAGCACAACGATTAAATGGAAGACAATTTACAAATCCTGATGCAATATTCTCCACAGCATTGTTAAAATTTGTAGACCTTAAGATCCATTGATTGAATAATAAAACAGCCTCATTTTCATAATCTGTTAATGGATTTTGATTCTGGGTAGCCTCTATTTTCATTTGCAATGTTGAAAGAAGCTGCTGCAAAGTTAGGTCAGATAAACGAACATTTTCATCTGTCTCACTTTCATTTTTCGAATTTGCTAGAAGTTCTTTGCTAATTTTGGAAAAAAGATAATGGATGGCTTGGTACTCATGGTAGGTTGAGTTCATAGTCGTTCTTGTAATCTTGTGTACAATGTTTTCAAGATAGGTAAGAAACATAATGAACTGATTTGATTCATAGGGTGATAAAGGAACCTTAATAGGACTTAAATTCTTAAAGAAAGTTGTAATTGTTGGTGCGCAACTGTCAATAAGTGCTTTCTCTATTTGAACAACAAGTTTTTTCGCATAAAGACTTTGTTCAAGGATAGCCTCATCCTTTTGAAGGAGTCGACGCCATTCTCTTGTAATTGCATCTTTGTTTGACCATAGAATATGAAGGCCTTTAAGCAAAATTGATTCCATATTTGCTTTTAATGAAAGTTGCACCTGAATCCCTCCAAAAGTAATGGATATATATTCCATTATATTGTATCCGTTTTCATTGGACTACTGTTTCTCTTCTAAAACGGAATAGATAACTAGAAAGCCCTAATTTATATTTGCTTAAATTACTACTAAAGTAATAGGTAGTAATTATATATATTCATATTTTTCGAAAACAACCCGACAAATGTAGGGGTAGTGCTTACATTAAGGATTGAAACCCGATGTAAGTAGTAATTGGCTTAATTTTCAGATTGTTGTAAAATTAGTAAAAAAAGTAATGGGGTGAAGGTATGAGAGAGAGCATACAAGAAAATGAAGTGGTAGGTAAAACAAATAAGAAAAGGTTTTTCCTATCATTAACATCTGGTTTTGTATTTTTAGGTTTGATCGGCTTTTTGTTCGGGTTTACTGGTACAGGGTACGCTGTGCCAATCGCTGGGGTAGGAGACTTTTACGTTGAGTTTGACCGTCTAGAAGGTGACGGGTATGTATTTTATCCGAAACTAGGAGATACAAGTAGTGCCAGCTCTGTCCCTCAAGGTACAAATATTATAGACAAATTAACAATTGACGGATTAATCCTGTCAAAGGAATTCAAGCTCGGTGAAAAGTGGATTAAGGTTAAAATTACAGCATCAAAGCCTGTTCAAATTACAGGTCTGCAGCATGATGCAACTGAAATCTTAGCTAATGCAAAATTTAATGGTCTTGTATTAAGAGAGCAAACAAGCACCAATTGGCAAGATCAATTTAGACAAGAGTCAGATAAAATCATCTTGGAGAATGCAAAACTTAAAACTCACTACCTTTTCCAGAAAACAATTACAATGGATGGCATGAGACTAACTGTTGAAACGATAGATAAGTAGAATTTACGAGGTGATTACAATTGGCGAAAAATAATAAAAAAAATGGTTGGAGATCAAGAAGGCCTTTTTGGGGCGCAACAATCTCTTTACTGTCCTCTCTCTTAATTTTATGGATACCAATGCACCTAGCCAAGATCGCCTTCTTACCTGGTAGCATGGCGTATGTAGGTCTTCTATTTGGGGGGATTTTAATACTTTTAAGTATTATGGTTTATATTTATCCAAATGCCTCTACTATTCTGGGAGCATTCATTATCTTTGTATCCGTTCTCTCAGTAATGGGAGCACTTGGGGGAATGTTTGTTGGAACAATACTCGGCATTATTGGCGGCTCCCTTTGTATAGCATGGCAAAATGTCCCTGTTCAAAATGAAACAAAAAAGGAACTTCCAATTGAGACGACTCAACCGGAGAGTGAGTTCGTTTTATAAGGATGCATGAAAGTAATAAAAAACTATCTATCTGTTGTTACCCTTCAGCTAATTACAAGGAAAAGGGGAAATTCAAATGATGAGGGTAGTAAAGTGTAAAATATCGAAAATTGCCATTATAGCAATGCTACTTTTAAGTTTCACGACATTCTTAAGTAATCATGCCTCTGCAAATGAGACCTCATTAACCGGTTTTATTGTTAAGGCAGATCTTATTGAAGGAAACACGATGGTTTCAAAAATCACACTAAACAATCAAGGTCAACCAGTTATTCGTTTTGAGTATAAGGAAGCAAAAATACATGGAATGACGTTAGTTAAGGAATTTAATACTCCAAGTGGACCTGTCTCAACCATCATAAAGGCTACTGGTCCAATAAAAGCACAGAACCTTATAGTTGATGCCACAGGAATAGATTTTCAAGGTGCTTGTGTAGCATTTGGGGTTTCTTATCCAGAAGTTGGTCTAAAGAATGTAACATTAGTTTCAGAGTATATGACAAGTTCGTATATGGACATGAAGAATTTATCACTTACGACGGTCAATGGGCATTCATCCATAAAAAAACCACATCTTGCATCAGTTTTAACGGATCTACATAAAAAAGGTGCAAACATTATCAAGGATGAAATACAAAATATTATGGATGAAAAACGACCTTTATCTTGTGATACAGGAGCAGAAGATGGAGGAGAAACAACCGCTCCTACAAATCCAGTAGGTGAAGTCTTAGATCCAGTTTTGGATGTAACAGACCCGCTTATACCTGATGAAATCACTGATCCAATTAAGGAAGTACTTGATCCGATACTGGATGGGCCAGGGAAAGTACTTGACCCAGTATTGGAGGTTCCAGGTAAGGTGTTGGATCCAGTCTTAGATATTCCAGGTAAAATCATTGATCCAGTATTAGAGGCGCCAGGCAAAATAATAGAACCGATTAAAGAATTACCTCCAAAGATAGTTGAGCCAATAAAAGATATACCAATTGAGCCTCTTGATCCTATCGTTGATCCATTATTAGATGAAGCATTAGTCTTAATTGATGATACAATCACGGTTTTAGAGGAACTGCTTGCAACCTTAAGTAAGACAAAGGACACTTCACTTAAAGAAAAAGTCCAAAAGAATATAACCGAATTACAAAAACTCAAAGATGAATTAATCACAAAGGAGACGGTATCAAAAGAACAGTTAGACAGATTAAAGATAGTAAATAAACAAGCAGAAGACCTTACAAAATTACTTACCTCAATTCTATCAAAAACTTTACTTCCAATTCATTTACTAACGA
The DNA here is from genome assembly GCF_047246645.1 of Ferdinandcohnia jepli. Lineage (NCBI taxonomy): Bacteria > Bacillati > Bacillota > Bacilli > Caryophanales > Bacillaceae > Ferdinandcohnia > Ferdinandcohnia jepli. The sequence goes on along the minus strand of NZ_JBFOKR010000009.1, from coordinate 54,422 downwards.
CCACTTTGTTAAGTCTCCTGCTCGAACCATTAGATATATTAACAAAGGAAATTTTAAAGTTATAACAAGAAAAATCCAGCTATTTTATGAGATAGCTGGATTTCGTATGTTTCAGAAAAATTAGCAAATTTGCTGCTTTTATAATGCCTAATGGAGTTTATCTTGAGCAAAATAATGAATTACAGGGTGATTGTAGCGCATGGCACGAGACTCCTCGAAAATGCTACGCATTTTCTTCGTGCGATGCATATGCTGCCGGAGAATTCCTTGTCCTGTGCAAGTCAAGTGAGACCCCGCAGGAGCCTAGCGACTTGTCCAGCTTCAGCAGCTAGAAACTCGAGAAATTTCAACTCCTCCGTCAGAGGCAAAATACGCCTCTTATGTCGGAGTCTCCGACGCACAGGATGTGCTAGTGCCGGCAAAGCCACAGGACGTGGCGTTATTGGCGGCCAATTTCCTCGTTTCTACCAAGCCGCTTACGCATTTCGTAGAGGAGGCTCACGGTCCGCCCGTGGAAAGCGAGTGTCAGGAGCGGAAATCACCAAACTTTGTATCTTTCAGGAAACATATAGGAACATTTATTAAAATAATTATCTAAAAAAGAAGAAAGAATGTTCTCCTATTTTACAACATATGATTAAGTAAACTAGTAACTGGGGGAATTATCATGATTCAGAACCAAGAAGGTACAAATAGTTTTTCAGAAATACCTGAGGAGCTAATGGCTAGATATGTTATGTTAAGTGAACAGGCTAAACAAATTGAAAAAGAACTAAAAGAAATGAAGAAAGTCATTAACGTTTATTTTGATGAAACAATCGGAAAAAATGAAAAGGGAGAATCTGTCGTCGGAAACTATAAAATCCAAAGACAAATTCGATGTTCGGAAGGTTTTCATGATGAAAAAATGGTAAAGAGATTAGAAGATTTGAAGTTAGTGGATTGTATACAAACTGTAAAACAACCTGACCAACAAAAAATCGAAGCTGCGATTACATTAGGTTTACTAGCCCAATCGGATATAGAGGATTGCATGATTCGAAAAACCTCACCGGTTATTGTTGTGAGGAAAATATAAGAACAGAGGGGATGATTCTAGTAGATCATCCCCATTAATATTGTATTACTAAAATAAATAAAAGCCTCACGGAATAGTGCTGTCTTCCCACAAGGCTCAAACAATTTCTATTAATCAACCACAATGTATCCTATCATTGGGCCGTTATTTTTAATATCACCGTGATTTAAACAAATAATGCGGTACATACCTTCTTCTTTAAAGCTAGTTTTAACAGAAAGCTCTTCTCCTCTTTTTACAGTACCTTTAATGTCAGTACCCTCAATATAAAAGGAATGTTCGCTTCCGTTTACACCGTAGATCTTGAAAGTAACATTTTTACCTTGTGGTACATAGACCGTTCCAGGATTCCAAAAATACGATTCAATCTCTTTACCATCTTCTGTTTTTGAATTTAGTTCACCTGTTGTAATATGTATCACAACATTCTCATCCTCTGCAGTAACAGTAGAGATAGTAGGAATGATTTGTGGTTGTAGCCAAAACCAGCCGCCTAAAATAATAACCCCAAATATGAAGGACCCAACTACCCAACTCCGTTTTATAAAGATAAACCTCACACTTCACAACCCCCTTTAACTTGTCTTACTCTAGTGTATGCTTGACCCTCATCGAAACTTGTCTATTTTTTCTATTTTACATTTCAATTTCCAAGATGAAATTTTTAAAAATTCGAAAATATTTTAAAGGAGATTTGAAAGAATAGTAGAATATTATTAGGATAATAGTATTTTATAGTTGATTTCTTACTCTAAGAGGTGACATAATTTGAATTTAGTTATAGGTGAACTTGTGTATTATCTTGAAAGTAATTTATCAGTGTTTTTAAAGTCTTGGAAAGATCATATTGTTATATCGGGCGAAGATCTACACAAGGATAAGGTTATTCTTAATGGGTTAAGTATGTTTGAGATTGTCAAAAATTCTATTATCGAACCCATCGGTGATGAAGAACTAAAAAAGTTTGCCTATAGGATAGCTGCAGAGAGAGTGGAAGCAAATATTAATATTGGTGAATTCGTATACAATGTTAATTTAGGAAGAAGTGAGATTCTTAAATACATATATAAATCAAATATTAACCGAGATGACTTGGAATATGTATTTGAAGAGGTCAATCGAGTGTTTGATCAATTTTCGTATTATGCAGTATCAAAGTATACTGAATTAAAGGATAAGCAGTTACAGGATAAAATCCAGTATATTGATCAAAGTCATCAAGACCGATTAACAATTCTCGGACAAATGGCATCCACATTTGTACATGAGTTCCGAAATCCGCTAACTGCTGTAATCGGTTTCGTAAAATTAATTGGCACAGATCACCCCGATATAAAGTATCTAGATATCATAAGTCATGAATTAAATCAGCTTAATTATAAGATATCTCAATTTCTTCATGTTTCTAAAAAGGAATTAATTGAGCGTGATGAAAATGATATTTCACTTTTAGATATGTTTACTGAAATCACAGAGTTTATATATGCAAGTATACTAGATGGAGATGTTGAAGTAGATATAAAGGTAGAAAGTGATTTAAAAGTCATTGCTAATAAAGACGAAATTAGACAGGTATTATTAAATATCCTGATGAACTCGATAGATGCATTAAAAACAACCCCTTATGATCGTAAAATATGGATAAAGGGGAAATTAATAAATGATCGAATTGTAATTTCGATTACAAATAACGGTCCGATGATTCCAGAAGAATCGTTAGTTACAATTTTTGAACCTTTTTATACTACAAAAGAATTTGGAACAGGAATTGGTCTTTTTGTTTGTAAAAAAATTATTGAAAAGCACCGGGGAACTATTTCATGTTCATCAATTCAAGATGCTACGGTGTTTAAAATCGTTTTGCCAGTGAATAGAGAAGGCTAAATCAACTCAGCGATAGCTGGGTATTTTTTATTTTGGCATTAATTATAAGAATTCCAGCACCATAAAAAGTGTAATACCCTTAAAATACCTGTATAATAAATGAATGAATTGGAGGTATTGCAATGAAATCACTCGTGCTTGCAGAAAAACCATCTGTTGGAAGAGACATAGCTAGAGTACTTGGTTGTCAGAAGAAGGGAAATGGCTATTTTGAAAATGAAAAATATATTGTAACATGGGCCTTGGGGCATCTTGTTACATTAGCAGATCCTGAAAAATACGGTGAACAGTATAAATCATGGAAATTAGAAGACTTACCTATAATTCCATCACCATTACACCTTGTCGTTATTAAACAAACAGGGAAACAATATAGTGCAGTAAAAGCACAGCTTCAACGTAAGGATGTCAAAGACATTATTATTGCGACAGATGCGGGTCGTGAAGGAGAGCTTGTGGCAAGGTGGATTATTGAAAAGTCCCATACACGTAAGCCTATTAAACGATTATGGATTTCATCTGTTACTGATAAAGCGATAAAACAGGGATTTGCAAGCTTAAAAAATGGCAAGGAATTTGAAAATCTATATTTTTCGGCTGTAGCCCGTGCAGAGGCGGATTGGCTAGTTGGAATTAATGCTACTCGAGCATTAACAACGAAATTTAACGCTCAATTATCATGTGGACGTGTACAAACCCCTACTTTAGCAATCATTGCTAAAAGAGAGGAAGAAATCAAACAGTTTATCCCAAAACCATATTCGGAAATTCATGTTCATGCCGGGGACATCTCTTTCAAGTGGCAGCACAAAAATTCGAAGGAACACCGTGTTTTTAATAAAAATGACGCAACTGTAATAATACGTAAACTATCGAATCAAAACATAGAGATTAAGGATGTTCAGACTTCACAGAAAAAGAGCTACGCACCACAGCTTTATGATTTAACAGAACTACAACGTGATGCGAATAAGCGATTTGGTTTTTCGGCTAAGGAAACATTAAATGTATTACAAAAACTTTATGAACAGCATAAACTTGTAACGTATCCGAGAACAGATTCAAGATTCTTGTCTACAGATATAGTTGAAACCCTTAAGGACCGAATTGAGGCATGTATGACACAGCCTTACGTAAAACTGGCATCAAAGATAATAAAGAGCGGTATAAAGACGAATAAATCGTTTGTAGATAACAGTAAGGTTACTGATCATCATGCCATCATACCGACTGAAGAACGTGCGAATCTACAAGCATTATCTTCAAAAGAAGAAAAACTATATGATTTAATTGTAAAACGCTTTTTATCAGTATTTTTACCTGCTTATACCTACGAACAAAAAGTTGTATTTGCTAGTATTAGTAATGAATTATTTGTAGCAAAAGGAATTACAGTAACTTCTCTAGGTTGGAAAGAAGTAATAACTACGAATGATGAAGAAGATGATCAGAATGATAGTCAAATACCTGCTTCCATCAAACCAGGTATGAACCTGACGATTAATTCAATTAATGAGATTTCAAGAGAAACCCAGCCGCCAAAGTTTTTTAACGAAGGAACATTATTATCTGCGATGGAAAACCCAGCAAAATACATGGCAGGTGAGAGCAAGGAATTAATTGACACAATTGGTAAAACAGGTGGACTAGGAACTGTTGCAACAAGAGCTGATATTATTGAAAAACTTTTTAATAGCTTTCTAATTGAAAAAAGAGGTCAGGATATTCACATTACTAATAAAGGTAAACAGCTACTAGATTTAGTACCTGAGGATATAAAATCTCCTGTACTATCTGCTGAATGGGAGCAAAAGTTAGAACAAATTTCAAAAGGTAAACTAAACAAAAATGACTTTATTTCGGATATTAAAAAGTACACAAAGACAGTTGTATCTGAAATAAAGTATAGTGATTCTAAATTTAAGCATGACAATATAACAGGAACAAAATGTCCTGATTGCGGAAAACTTATGCTAGAGGTAAATGGAAAGAAAGGCAAAATGTTAGTTTGTCAGGACCGTGATTGTGGGCACCGCAAGAATATCTCGAAAGTTACCAACGCTAGATGTCCAAATTGCCATAAAAAACTTGAACTTCGAGGAGAAGGAGAGGGGCAATTATTTGTTTGTAAATGTGGTCACAGAGAAAAGATGTCCGCTTTTAATGAAAGAAGACAAAAAAACAAAGCAGGTAAGGTTTCTAAAAGGGACGTTTCAAAATACTTGAAAAATCAAGATAAAGAAGAGCCAATCAATACAGCGCTAGCAGATGCGTTAGCGAAATTAAAATTAGATAAATAGTGGGTAATGATTTGTAGTAGAGGTGTAGACATGAGCATAAATAGTAATTTTATCGATGCTTTACGGTTATTTGATATGGCAAATAAGTTATTTGAACATCAAATTGCTCTAAATGACGGAGAAATGATTACGTTACGAAGTATTTACCAACAACTAAGTTCCTCCGAAAAGGATTTTGTCGCGAGTAAATATGGAGAGTCTCTGGATTTTCTAGAGAATTATGAAGGTGTTAGAAAAAGAAAAGGGTAGTTCTGACTTACAATAAAACCTTAGCCTAGTACGAAACTAAGCTAAGGTTTTTACTTTTGTCTAATAAATTTATTTCTTACTGATATAAAGCTTCTAATTCATCAACTAATCCGCCAACATATGCTACAGCAGTGCGAATTGCGTCTGGCTGAGACATATCAACACCAGCATATTTCATTAACTCAAGTGGTTTCATGGTTCCACCAGCTTTAAGTACGTCTAACCAACGGTCTACAACAGGTTGACCTTCTTCTTTTATTAACTTAGCAACAGCTGTTGATACTGTTAATCCAGCGGAATACGTATAAGGATATAAGCCCATATAGTAGTGAGGCTGGCGCATCCAGGTTAAGCTGGCAGCTTCATCAATTTCAACTGCATCTCCCCAGAACGAAGTTAATACTTCATGTTTAATTGAGCTTAATGCAGGAGCAGTGATTGGATTTCCTTGTTCTGCTAATGCGTATACTCTACGCTGATATTCACCTTCAAGTAAATGAGTTACAAAGTTATGATAATAGGTCCCTAATAGCTGAAGAATTACCCATCGTTTCATTCGCTTATCATCAGTTTTTGAGAGTAGATGCTCTGCTAATAATAGTTCATTTATAGTTGAAGGTGCTTCTATAAAGTAAGTAGAAGGGCGAGTATTACCAACTCGTTGATGACTATTTGCTAAATAGAAATGCCCAGCATGTCCAAGTTCATGAGCTAGTATAAATGCACCTCTCATTGTGTCAGTCCAAGTGATAAGGATGTACGGGTGAGAACCGTAAGGACTTGAGCAAAAAGCACCAGTAGACTTTCCTACGTTAGCTGGTAGGTCAACCCAACGTTCAGTTAATCCTTTTTCCATAATGGCACTATACTCTGGACCCATTACTTGTAATGCTTCAAGAATTGTTTTTGACGCTTCTTCATATGTTGTTTTAGGATTAAATTCTGGATCAAGAGGTGCTTTTAAATCACAAAAACGTAATGTATCTAATCCGAGAACTCTTTGTCTTAATTTAGCAAGCTTACGCATATGAGGAGCAAGCTCGTTTTGAATAATATCTAATTGATTATTATACATCTCTTTTGTCACTTGCTGTGGATGTAGAAGCATATCCGTAACAGATTCATAGTTACGAAGTTTTGATAGCGCAACTTGCTTTTTAACTTCTGTTCCATATGCTGCAGCAAACGTATTTTGGTATTGTTTCAATGATTCAGAGAAAGCTTCGTATGCATTACGGCGCACAGTTGTATTCTCTGAAAGCTCGTAGCGATCTTCAAATAAAGCAAATGACAATGGTAACTCATTACCTTCCTCATCCTTAAAAGATGAGAATTTCATATCTGAAGCCTTGCTTCGTTGGTAAATCATATATGGAGCATCATGAACTTCACCTAATGCAGCTAAAGCTTCCTCTGTTTCAGGTGAAAGCGTATGTGGTTTTTTCTCTAGTATAAGAGATAAATTATTCTGGAATACTTCTAAACCTTGCTCTTCTTTTATGTATTGTTCGATAGTACCCTCTGGTAGTGTAAGGATTTCAGACTCAATAAATGATAATGCAGCCCCAATTTCAGAAAGTGCAGACGAAACGCGAGCAGCATTTCCTTGATTGTCTGGATTAGTCGCATCCTCAGAAAAACGTAGACTTGCGTATGTAGCAACGAGTACGATTCGTTTTTGCAACTCTTCACGAGCTAGTAAGCAGTCTAATAGAGTTTCTGCTCCTTCTCCTAGTAAACCTTTATACTTTGTTACTGTGGAAACATCAGCTTGAATTCCAGCTAATTCTGCTTCCCAAGCTTCAACTGTTTGAAACAAATCATCAAGATTCCAGGTTTGTTCAACTGGAACTTCAGAACGAGTTAATAGTTTCTCTTTAACTGTAGTCATTTCAATTCTCCTCTCAAAATAGGTCCTTTTATTTCGTAACCCTAATATTTTGTATTATATACTAAAATAGTGAACTATTGATAGTATTTTCAGAAAGTTTTTTATTAATCATTGATTTTCTATAGTGAATTTTAGGTCTAATGCAGTAGCTAATTTACTACTACTAATCTATATTTTTTAAACAGAAAAATGGATACGCTTACATAAAAGGGGAATATTGGAGGTGTCAGATGAAAAAACAACTGATAGTAAGCCTTGTTTTTATTTTAGTAACAAGTATTTTTTATCCTGGTATGTCTAACTCGGTTTCTGCTGAAGTAGAAATGCAGAAAACTAGAAAACAGTGGGACGCGTATGACAGAGAAAAAAGCTATGATGTAGTTACAGAGCGGGATGTATTTATCGTTATGCGTGACGGTACGAAGCTTGTAGCTAATGTGCATCGTCCAAATGCGGATGGAAAGTTTCCTGTTATTTTAACCCAGACTCCTTATAATAAAAATGGTCCACTAGGGGAGCACAATCAATATTTAGTCGAACGAGGCTATGTACATGTAGTTGTTGATGTTCGAGGTACAGGTGGGTCTCAGGGAACTTGGGATTCATTTGGAGAGGCTGAGCAACGTGACGGCTACGAGCTTGTTGAGTGGAGTGCAAAGCAGCCGTGGAGTGATGGGAATGTAGGTTTATGGGGAGCCTCATATATGGCTATTAATCAGCTTTTTACTGCAGCCCAGCAGCCGCCAAGCCTAAAAGCGATCTTTCCGATTGTACCGATGGGTGATGTGTATCGTGATATCTTAATGTCCGGCGGTATGATGAACACCGGTTTTATCCCACTTTGGCTAGGTTTGGTTACAACAACAGGAATATTACCACCTACATATACTCTGAGCGAACCAATCACGGCAACAACTACTCTATTAGGCCATGTTGGCAGTACACTATCGTTCCCGTCTACAACATTAACTTCCCTGGTAACGGGCGGAGAATGGGCATATGATGGCCCAGCCGCACATTTACGATCACCAATCTATGTGACAGATAAAATTCAAGTTCCAACCTTTGTTACAGGAGGGTTGCATGACATTTTCCAACGTGGAGAGCCAATGATCTATGAAAAGCTAAAAGGTAGAGTACCGACAAAGCTATTAATGGGAAATTGGACACATGGAGACTTTGGTTCTGGATTACCGAAAGATGGAGTTCCGACTCTTGATCAAATTGCGTTACGCTGGTTTGATCATTATCTAAAGGGTATCAACACAAAAGTAAATAAGATTCCAGATGTAACGCAATTTTTGCTTGGAGCAAATCAATTTGTCGTTCAATCAGATTATCCAAATCCTAATACAAAAGCAAGCAAATGGTACTTGCATCAAAATGGAAAACTAAATCAGGAAGAGCCTGGTCTGTTTGAGAAAAAGGACTACATGCTACAACACCAAGTAAACGGAATCTGTTCTGGTAGTTCAAATCAATGGTTAGCAGGGGCACTAAGTTCAACGCCTTGTAGTAAGGATAATCGATAACAGAACTATCAGAGATAACCTTTACAACGGAAGCAATGGAAGAAGATTTTATTTTTAGTGGGCCACTTGCAGCAAAATTGTTTGTGTCTACAACCGTAAGAGAGGCTATAGTTTCAGTTAGAGTTACTGACGTAGCACCTGATGGAACATCCACAGAAATAACGGCTGGCTGGCTGGCTGCATCATTCCGTAAAACTGATTCTGAGAAGAGCCGCTATTTAGATGGTGAGCTGGTTCAACCATATCATCCGTTCACGAAAGAATCGGTCGAGAAAGTTATTCCAGGGGTACCAATGGAACTGAATGTTGAAATCTTCCCAACCAATGCTGTTATTAAAAAGGGACATAAACTTCGTGTAGCTGTTGGACCAAGTGATTTTCCACATTCCATGTCACCAATTCCACAACTACTTAACCAGTTGGGTGGAATCGTTACGATCTTACATGACCGAAAACATCCATCTTCCATTGTGTTACCAGAGGTTGAATAGGATTGGGAGGTGCCTCGAGTTGGTTGGGGCACCTTTTTATGGCAGATAGGAAAGTATAAAATTCTTTCCTATCTGCATAAGTGCAACTACGGCTCTGCTGTCGCCTAAAGGCTCGGCATTCGCCGAGTTTTCTAATGTGAAACAGTCTAACGACTATAGAATTGAATTATCGCTTATAGAATTGATTTATCGCTATAGAAAGAAAATAACGACGATAGAAACGAATTACTGCCATAAAATAAAAATAACGAATATAGGAGCACTATAGCCGACGGTTTTACTATCAAAACAAGCCTATTTAAACCAACCCTTCTGCTTAAACCACAAAAACATTCCGATTCCAATCACAAACATAATACCCTGTACCACAAAATATCCATATTTGTATGTAAGTTCAGGCATATGAGCGAAATTCATTCCATATATTCCAGCGATAAAGGTTAGTGGCATGAAAATAGTAGTGATTACGGTTAAAATTCGCATTACTTTGTTTGTTTGATGTGAGTTTAAAGATAAATAGCTATCACGAATATCTGCTGTTAACTCTCGATTTGCATCTAATTTTTCAGTGAGCCGCAACAGGTGGTCGTGTATGTCATAGAAATACTCAAGCCGATGCTTAATATTTTCAAGTCGATGTGAATTTATCATTCGATAAACTAAGTCACGCATGGGCATTACTGTATGTCGTAATGTAAGTAAATTATGGCGTGTATCAAATAATTCATCTAAAAGCTCCTCCATCGATTTATGGCTCGAATTGTCCTCTATCTCATTTAATTTATCTTCAAGTTGATAAATAATGGGGAAGTAATTATCTACTAGCTTATCAATAATGTAGTATAACACGAGCGAGGGTTCCCATATATCCGGTTCCTCTGTATCATGAAATTTTCCCCATACTTCATCTACCTCAATTGATTCTGCTAGATGAAAGGTAACAATATATTTTTCACTTAGAAACATATTAATTTCCTCTTTTTCCATTGTTTCTTGATGGAGACTATGTGTAACAAAAAATGTATTTGACTCATAAAAATCTAACTTAGGTCTTTGTAAGATATGAATGCAATCCTCTATTGCAAGAGGGTGAAATCGTAAGGTAGTTGTTAATTCTTCTAACTCACTTTCAGTAGGTTTATTAAAATCAATCCAGAACCATTTACATTTAAGTTCATTGATTCTTTTGATGGGAATGTCAGTTAGAATTTCATTTTCCATTGAGACCGCAGTAATACGAATCATATGAATACCTCATTTAGAATAGAATGTTACTTATTATAGGTGAAAAAAGACTGCGAATCAAAATCTTTCCAAGGAAAGTATAGCTATTCTTATCCATTTCCTATAGTATAATAGAATAATTCGAGACTCAAAGGGGAAGACATTTATGAAATCAAGATCATTTGTCTTAATAAGTATTGTCCTTGCAATGCTTATAAGTGCGATGGATACTACTATTCTTCAAACGACTGCACCGAATATTGCCAATACACTTGGCGGTTATGAGTATTACGGTTGGATGTTTTCTATCTATGTATTATTTTCTACTGTTTCTCTGCCTATATTCGGAAAGCTCGCAGATATTTATGGTAGAAAGAAGATATTTAGTATATCTATTATTCTATTCTCAATAGGTTCATTACTTTGTGGAATGGCTGATTCCATGATTGAGTTAATTATTTATCGTGCAATTCAAGGCTTAGGTGCAGGTGGTGTCGGCCCCCTTACCATGATCATTGCAGGTGACCTTTATTCCATTGAAAAGCGCGGAAAGATCCAAGGTTTCTTCTCGGCGATGTGGGGAATTGCTGCTGTTATTGCTCCGCTCATCGGAGGATTCTTCGTAGAAACGCTCTCGTGGAGATGGATTTTTTATATTAATATCCCAATAGGTGTAATTGTACTGTTATTACTTATTCCATATAAAGAAAGCATTACAAAAGCAAAGGATCCACTCAATTTTACAAGTGCCTTTCTGTTTACCGGGGGTATCTTAGCGTTCTTAATGAATACTGTTACTACTGAAAATCTAGTACTCTATAACACAATCGGTGTGTTATTTTTAGTGGCATTTTATTTGGCAGAGAAAAAGTCAACGAAACGGTTTATACCGATTGAAATACTTGAAAATAAAAGTTTAGTATGGTTGAACGTAAATGGTTTTCTTATTTTCGTTAGTATTTTTGCGTTTTCAAACTATGTACCTTTATTTATGCAGGAGGTACAGGGGGCATCGATCATTGTTAGTGGCTTGGTCTTATTTGGCATGAGTATGGGATGGCTATTTGCAAGTGTTCCGTCTGGCAACTTGGTTATCAAATATGGATATAAAAATACCATCTTCTTAGGGAATGGATTACTTATGGTTTCAGCAATCCTTTCGTTTTTTATAGGAAAAGATACGAGCTTCTGGTATATCTTCACACTTTTAACGATCCAAGGATTCGCATTTGGCTTAGTCGTGACAATTGGAACGATTGGTTCTCAAGAATTAGCAGAAATACATCAAAAAGGGTTATCTACTAGTCTGCATTTCTTCTCCCGAAATATTGGCACAACATTTGGTGCAAGTATTATGGGAATGCTGATTACTCGTCAAGAAAACGTTGAAGCGGGGATGCATGATTTGGTTTTATATATGTTAGTCGCTTTGACAATTGCCATCATAATTAGTTTCTTTGTAAGTCAGAAAATGTATATTCATCAACATAAACAACAAAACATCAAAAGCATGTAGCTTTTGGTGTTTTTTCTATAGGTATCTTTATTTGTCGAACATAAATAATGGAAAGTAGCGTACTATTATGGTTTACTTATGTTAAAACCGACTAGTCATTTTAGAAGGGGGTTATCAGATGAAAATATTAATACTTGGTGGGACTAAATTTTTAGGAAAACATATTGTAATTGAAGCTTTAAATCGGGGACATGAGGTTACATTGTTTAATCGTGGGAAAAACAATCCAGGGTTATTTCCAGAAGTGGAGACAATTATTGGGGATCGTGATGGAAATCTAGAGGGACTTAAGGGTAGAGAATGGGATGCCGTTATCGATACTTCAGGATACATACCAAGGCTTGTAAAGGATTCAGTCGAACTTTTAAAAAACCAGACTAAACAATACACTTTTATTTCTACAATCTCAGTATTCGAAGATTTTAGAAAGCCAGGGATTACAGAAACGGATTCAGTGGGTACACTAGCCGATGAGTCGATTGAAGAAGTCACAGGTGAAACCTATGGACCTCTGAAGGCACTTTGTGAAAAAGTTGTTTCGGATAGCCTACCTAAACAGCATTTGAATATTCGTCCAGGCTTAATCGTTGGTCCAGATGATCCAACCGATCGTTTCACATATTGGCCGATGCGCTTTTATGATGGTGGGGATATTGTAGTGCCTGATAGCTTTGACCAGCCAGTTCAATGGATTGATGTTCGTGATTTAGCGATATTTACACTACAATTGATCGAGCAAAACGCAACAGGCACATACAATGCTGTCGGTCCTAATGAGGAGATAAGCTTTGCTGACCTATTTGAAAGCTGTAAGGAGTTCGCTAAGAAGGATGTTACTATACATCCTATAAGTGAAGTATTTTTACTTGAAAATGGAGTAGGTCCTTGGGTGAATATGCCATTTTGGTTACCAACGGTCCCAGATCAACCTGATATGAGAGGCATGCTGAGGGTTGATAATTCCAAGGCAAATGGTCACGGATTAACATTTAGACCACTTAAGGATACAATAAAGGACACAATCGAGTGGAATCTAAAAGAAAAAAACGGTCAAGTAACGTTAGCTGGAATTACCAGGGAGAAAGAGCAGGAACTATTAGCTAAGTGGCAGGAACTTTCGGTAAAATAGAGTATATTAAAACCATTTTCTATCTTAAGGAGATGGTTTTTTCTATTTTAACTACAATTTAGGGAAAAATAACAATTATTCAGTAAAAGATAATATAAAAGTTTCATAATTTAAGTGAATTTAAAGAATAGTTGTTGTATTATAGTCATTATAATAATAATTCGGAAAGCGAAGGAATTTAGTAAAATTGTTTTTAGATACTTTGGGGGCTTCTTATGTTACGAATGATGACGTTTTTAAAACCGTATCGACTACCGATCGGAGTCGCACTATTTTTAACGCTTGTTGAACTTGCAGTTGAACTTTGGCAACCGTTACTAATGGCTAAAATTATTGATGATGGCATATTAAAAAATGATTTATCTGTTGTTATTAAATGGGGAAGTTTTATGGTAGGGATCTCCTTGATAGCCTTTTTATCAGGGATCACCAATTCATTTTTTGCATCTCATACCAGTCAAAGCTTTGCGTTTGATGTGAGAAAGGCATTGTTTGGGAAAATCCAAGCGTTTTCCTTCGCAAATCTGCAGAAATTTGAAACCGCATCTTTAATCACAAGGATGACAAATGATGTAACTCAGCTTCAGAATACAGTATTTATGAGTTTACGCATCATGTTGCGTGCTCCTTTACTAATTGTCTTTGGAATGATAATGGCACTATTAGTAAATGTAAAGTTAGCGCTAATGTTAATTGTAACGATACCACTTTTAGTTGGTTTCCTTATTTTTGTAATGACAAGAGCAAGAAAGTTATTTCAAACAGTTCAAGAAAAGCTAGATTCTGTGAATGGGGTAATGCGTGAAAATTTATCCGGTATGAGACTTATTAAGGCATTTGTCAGATGGAAGCATGAAACTAGTCGCTTCTTTCATGCAAATGAAAAACTGAAGGAGAAAACAGTCACTTCATTACGCCTAATAGAACTAACTATGCCCGTGTTGTTATTACTCATGAATGGTAGCATTCTTGCAATATTGTGGTTTGGAAGTATTGATGTTAATACAGGTGATGCGCAGGTTGGTGAAGTAGTTGCGGTAATAAATTACGCAACAAGGATTACGGGTGCCCTTTCTGTTTTCTCATGGATTATTATGCACTTTTCTCGAGCAAGGGCGTCTTCTCAGCGTCTTGTTGAAGTATTAGATACAGATATTGATTTAGTTGAATCAATCGATAACGTTAACGTTATCCAAAGAGCGAAAGGTACTGTTGAGTTTCGAGATGTCGACTTTCAATATCCAGGAACAGCTATAAAAGTATTACAGGATATTAACTTTACAGTTGAGGCAGGTAAAACAGTGGCGATACTTGGTGCTACTGGATCAGGTAAATCGTCATTATTCCAACTAATTCCAAGATTATATGACGTGTCAAGCGGAAACGTCCTTATCGATGATATTGATGTGAGAACCCTAAAAATTGATGAACTACGTAAACAAATTGGGTTTGTTCCACAGGAAGCGTTGTTGTTTACGGGTACAATTAAGGAAAATATCCATTGGGGAAATGAACAAGCTTCTATGGAAGAAATTATTGTTGCTGCAAAGCGAGCACAAATACATGACACGATAGCAAAGCTGCCATTACAATATGACACCGTTATCGGACAAAAGGGTGTCAATCTTTCAGGAGGACAAAAGCAAAGGATTTCAATTGCAAGGGCTCTTGTTCGAAATCCACGGATTCTTTTGCTTGATGATAGTACCAGTGCATTAGATTTATCAACTGAAGCAAAACTATTAGCTGAGTTGAAAAAGTATACATGTACAACATTTATAATCACAGCCAAAATCTATACTGCCATGGCTGCAGATACGATTTTACTTTTAGAAGATGGAAAAGTATTAGGTATGGGGAGTCATGAAGAACTGTTAGAGTCTTCAGAGTTTTACCAAAAGGTATTTGAAACTCAATTCGGGGAGGAGGCTCATAAACATGTCCATGCGAATTCGTAATCCTTTCCGTAAGAACCGAGAACAAAAGTCGCAAGCCAAAAATCGCGTTGGAACAATTAAAAGAATTTGGTCCTACCTAGCCGTAAATAGCAAGCTATTATATGCTGTACTAGCAATGGTTGTCATTAGCTCGGGATTAGGACTTCTTGGGCCGTATCTACTTGGGATAGGAATTGACCAATACATCGTAACGAAGGATCATCAGGGGATATTGCTTTTATTGATGGCTTTACTCGTTATTTACATTCTCCATTCAGTATCACTATGGTATCAAAACTACTGGATGGTAGGAATTGCTCAAAATACTGTATTCTCAATGAGAACAGAGCTCTTTAATCAGCTTCATCGGCTACCAATTCATTTCTTCGATAAGCGTCAACATGGAGAATTAATGAGTCGTGTCACAAATGATATTGAAAATGTAAGTTCAACACTAAATAGTTCTGTCATTCAAATTTTTTCAAGCTTACTAACACTAATTGGTACAGTTACAATTATGCTTTGGTTAAGTCCATTGCTAACGCTGATTACATTGATTATTATTCCATTAATGTTTTTAGGTTTAAAATGGATTACCAATCGAACTGGAAAGTTATTTAAAGAACAACAGCGGTATTTAGGAGACCTTAATGGCTACATTGAAGAAATTATCTCAGGGCAACGAATCGTTAAAACTTTTTCACAAGAGGAAAAAGTAATAAACGAATTCCTCGATAAGAGTGCAAGATTAAGGGGAGCCGGATATTTAGCTCAAGCATACTCTGGATTCATTCCTAAATTAATGAACGTACTTAATAACGTAAGTTTCGCAATTATTGCGGGAGTTGGGGGGATACTCGCTCTTAATGGACATATTACAATAGGTGTAATAGTAATCTTTGCTGAGTATTCCAGACAGTTTACAAGGCCACTTAATGACCTTGCTAATCAATTTAATACGTTACTTTCTGCAATTGCCGGTGCAGAGCGTGTCTTTGATATCCTGGACGAAGAAGTTGAAGCAAAGGATGAAAAGCTTTCATCCGACATAAGGGATTTTAATGGTGATGTAGAATACCGGAATGTTTCATTCTCATATGAAAAAGGCGGTAATACCATTAATGATGTAAGTTTCATTGTAGAAGCAGGTCAATCTGTAGCTTTTGTCGGTTCCACCGGGGCTGGTAAAACAACAATAATCAATTTATTATCAAGGTTTTATGACCCTGATGGTGGTACAATTTTTATTGATGGAATTGATAGTTCAACTATTAGGAGAGAAAGCCTTCGGAAAAATATGGGTTTTGTGTTACAGGATTCGTATTTATTTCAGGCATCAATTCTTGAGAACATTCGATATGGGAGGCTAGACGCTACAGATGAGGAAGTCATTGAAGCTGCCAAGCTTGCAAATGCACATTCCTTCATTATGAAAATGCCTAATCAATATAATTCAATCCTTAAGCAAGATGGAAGTGGTATAAGCCAAGGTCAAAAACAGCTTCTTTCCATTGCAAGGGCCATACTAGCTAATCCGTCTATCTTAATTTTGGATGAAGCGACAAGTAGTATTGATACGGTTACGGAAATGAGGATTCAAGAGGCTTTGCAACGGTTGATGAAAGGTAGAACAAGCTTCATAATCGCTCACAGATTAAATACAATTGAAAAGGCCGATCAAATTATTGTTCTTAATGACGGTGAAGTTATGGAAAAAGGCACACACAATGAACTCTTACAACAGAAGGGCTATTATCATAATTTATTTACAAGTCAATTAAAACAACAAGTAATGTAGGGCCTCCTGAGTGGGGGGCTTTTTTACGTTTTCCTATGAATAAAAGGCACTTTACCGTATATTACCGTTTATATTCCTTACTCTTTCATCAAAACCTAATGTAAATAGAAAAAGAAGGAGATTATGGGAATGAATCATTTAAAGGCAATTGGAATAAAGTTTATCATCACTTCAATTGTAGTATTATCAATATTAAGTATTTTTGGAGATGCTACAATCGGGGAGCTTTTATTTATTAGCTTACTTTTAACAGGCCTAGCATATGTAATCGGCGACTTATTTATTTTACCGAGAATGGGGAATTTAGTTGCCACTATTGCTGATTTTGGACTTGCCTTCTTTTCTCTTTGGGCACTAGGTTATCTGTTTCTTGAGAGAACATCAGCATTAATTACTGCATCCCTCTTTGCATCCGTATTTATTGCTTTAAGTGAAGCATTGTTTCATGCATATATGGAAAATAAGGTATTCCGAAAAAATGACGAAAAACAATCCAGTCAGCATCTGCGACCAAGTTATCAAACAGAATTTGCCGAAGAGAATGAAGTCCCATCAAGAACACAAAAGAAAAAATAAACACCAGGGCCAAATCAGTTGATGATTTGGCCGAATTTTTTTCGGGTTTTATATTATTTGAATTTACTTGGATTTTCAATTCTGATTGAAACAACTTCACCACAATTCAAGCAAAAAGTATAAATCTTATTAGAACCAGTTGAGAATTTCTTATCCAATGGCTTTATCGCCATAAAATCAGTTCCTTCTCTAAATTCCACACCATTACAACGCTGACACTTTATATCTTTCAACCGAACCAACTCCTTACATTAATAATAAAATATACGTATATCTAAATTAGAAGGTTTCGATTTATGCGAAACTTTCAACTTTCTGTTTATATAAAAAAGTATAAACAGAAGGTTGAAAGTATGGTAAAATGAATTACTATTTTTGGATATACATGAAATTTATTGAAATAGATTGATATTGTAAGGGGACAGAGCTTTATGGAAAAGCAACTATTACTTACTTTAGAAAAAAAAGTAAAAAAAATTAAAGTAGAGGGGTTTTTAATATCTAAGGAGCATCAGAAAGTTTTCGAATACCTTAAAAACAACAAAATTTATAATAAAACATCAAAAGTATATTCTATTACCAAGACAATTGTTTCATTGTTAATCGGAATTGCTATCGATAGAAAATACATAGAAAGCATTCATACACCAATTTATACTTTTTTCCCGGATCTCAAAGATAAGAAAAGAGATATTAGTCTATTCCATTTGTTAACCATGACCTCAGGTCTTAAGGTTACAAACTTTCAAGGGTCAAACAATTGGGTGTCAACTATACTTGCTCAACCGCTTGTTTTTGAACCAGGAACCACATTTCAATATAATTCAGGAGATTCCCATGTATTGAGTGCAATTCTTTCAAAAATAACGGGAAAATCTACTGAAGCATTTGCTGACGAATATTTATTTGGGCCATTAAAGATTCAAAAATACTTATGGGTTAAAGATCCACAAGGAATAAATGGGGGAGGATTCAGTGTTTCGCTTAATATGGATGATATGTTAAAAGTCGGGACATTACTTCTTGACAATGGACGGTACGGTAAAAATCAGATTGTTTCTACTAAGTGGGTTAACCAAATGCAGTCAACATATAAGGAGCTTGAGACAACCGAAAAAGGCACATATGGATATGGTTATCAAGTTTGGACTTTCAAAAGTAATCATGATCACAATCCTATTCATTTTTACTATGCGAATGGAATATACGGTCAATATATTGTCGTACTGCCTCAGTTGAAGGTTGTGGCTGTTATAAAGAGTCAATTGCACAGTGATACACAAGCCTTACCTATGGAGTATTTTCAAGAACTAATTACTTATATGGAAAATGATATCTAACTTTTACTTCCTAGAAAAAAAGAGCTTGGATTCAAGCTCTTTTCATAAACCTTTTTAGTTATAACTTTGTCTTTCGGTAGTTAATATAATCTTCCTTAACAGAAGGATTGTCTTCAAAAAAGTCCAACAAAGTTGATAAACAAAGTGAAGTTTCCTTGCTTATATAGTGTTCAAGCTTCTCCACTTCTTCGTAGATGTTTTTGTTATGTACGCCAATCATTTTTAGGAAATCTTCAAGCATTTCATGCTTTTCAACAAGTTTTTTAGCTACGTTAGTTCCTCTATCAGTAAGGACGAAACCTCTATATTTCTCATATATACCATAGCCTTCTTCATCGAGTTTTTGCATCATTTTTGTCACTGATGAAGGTAAGACATTTAATGAAGAAGCGATATCAACGCTTCGAGCATAGCCTTTTTGTTGAATTGACAAATATATTTTTTCTAAATAATCTTCCATACTAGGTGTTGGGATGGTCATTACCGCCTTTCATAAAGCCTCTAACGATATTATATAATGAAATGTATATGTTTTCTATTCAAAGATAGAAGAAGTCACAATTTCATGATAGGATCATAATTGGAACGTTTTGTAAAATTATCAAAATATTTAGCAAAGGGGATTATTTGTTGAGTAAAGTGGGATTTATCGTATATGATGATTTTGCGATGTGGCAGGTAGCACTATTACATAAATTTTTAAAAAATGCAGGCTACGAAATTGAAACTCTATCAATCGAAGGAGGGGAGATTTCTACAGATGGTGGGGTCGGAATCTATTCTAAATCGCTAATTGGCTCTAAACCGAATGAGTATGATCTATTGCTTTTTCCTGGTGGGAATGTGACCGAAGACTTAATTGATAATAAACCTCTTATGAATTTTTTACAAACTTATAAAGGTGTAGTAGCAGCTAGTTGTGCTTCTTCTGCAATTGTAGCTGGAGCTGGATTAATTAAAGGGAAATTTACATGTGTAGAAGTTGCAAAAGAAAGGTTTTCAAAGTACTTTTCTTCTGGTACTTATATAGATGCTGATGTTTGTGTAGATCATAATATTATCACTAGTAAGGGACATGCTCATTTTGAGTTCATGATGACAGTTCTTAGGGAAGTAGGAGTCTTACGTAAAGATCCTAGAGTTGAACGTGTTGCATTAAAGCTGGGTAAAAATGAATAGTAGTAAAAGATGAAGGGTCACAAATCTTAATTGTGGCCCTTTAGTTAATAGACTGCAGTACGTTATTTTGTATATTAATTGTAACTTCATTAGATGAAAAACCGAAAGCTGTATTCAAGTCAATGACATCAATGCTAGCACTAACTGAATTCGTGTTAATCGGGGTAGATGTAAGTATTTCATCTAAGTTGAAGGAGATTGTATTCCCCGTATAATCAGATGTAACCGTTTTGAGTTCGTTATAATCTATTTCCTCATCATTATAATAGAATGTTAGATTCAAGCGATAGGCAACATTAGTTTTCTCAGAAATAGAATAAACTAAGTCGGTATTTGTAACGTCCTTAATACTAGGTGTTTTTAACTTCCGGGATTCATCAATCTTTACTCCAGTCTCATTTTCTAGGTATTGATGTAGTGCATCGTTATCAAGCACATTTGGGATATTTTGATTCTCATGTTGTGTACTCAAATAAAATGCTTCATTGCTATTATAAATATCCCTTACATTCAGATCTTCATTAACTGCACCATAGAGTAATACATAATCTTCAGCAAAAATCTCCTGCGAGTGCCACTGGTGAGCAGTAAGTGAATAATTCCAAAACGAATCCCAACGAACCGGGGATTCTTTTAAACCTCTCAACTCGGCCCATTTTGAAAATGAAAAATGATGAGATGGAAAATAGTAATATGCAAAATGGTGTCCATATTCATGTGCAAGTGTATCCGAATAAGAAGATACATCGGTGTTTGAATTTCCGTTATAGAGTGTAATGCTATTTAAAAGTGGATGATAGTTTCCTGTTATTCTAGAATCAGTTGGAGACGGGCCACCTATTATCCGAACTTCTTGTAAAAGTTGGATTTCTTCTCCATGTTTATTTTTTATCAATTCTTTATATAATCCCTCTAGTTTGAATTCATCCCAATTCTCAGTATAACTTAAAAACTGAATTCCTTCAGGAGATTCATATTTAGCGTTATAGGAAGAATTAAGTGTAATAGGATCTAAGCTTACAAGAATAGGTAGAGTAAAGAAACAACAGATTAATAGTAAAAGTTTATAATTAGTAGTCATACTCCACACTCCTCTACGACATTGTAACATGGCCATCCTTCCATATTCGTTGTTTTATTTTCCCATTCATGTTTTGCAAGATTTTTGATGTAGATTATAATGAGAAATGGACTAATTAAGATAATGTTGATTTACATAAATATGATTAGGTTGGTGGTAGTAATGAGTTTTCAATCACAAGTAGTTATAGTAACGGGAGCTGCAAATGGAATAGGCAAAGGAATTGCAACAGCATTTGCACAAGAAGGTGCTAAGGTGGTTGTAGCGGATATCGATGCAGTTACTGGTAATGAAGTAGTTCAGCATATTCAAAACCTACAAGGGGATGCATTATTCATAGAAACAGATGTACGTATTGAACATGATATTATTCAATTAATGGACAAAACATTTCAAACCTATGGTAAAATTGATATTTTAATAAACAATGCAGGAAAAGGCTTATTTAAGTCTCCATTTGATGTAAAAGTGGAAGAATGGGATGACATTATCAATACCAATTTACGAAGTGTCTTTTTGTGTTCAAGAGAAGTAGCTAAATATATGAGTGACAGTAAGAATGGTGGGTCTATTGTAAATATTGCTTCAACAAGGGCAATCATGTCAGAACCATATTCAGAAGGGTATGCTGCTACAAAGGGTGGAATTGTTGCAATTACCCATGCACTAGCTGCTTCATTTGCAGAGCATCATATTACGGTTAATGCCATCTCTCCTGGTTGGATTGAAACTGGAGATTACGAGGATTTACGAGAGATAGATCATCATCAACATTTTTCGAAGCGAGTAGGAAAGCCGAGCGATATTGCAAATGCGTGCTTGTACTTAACAGATAGAAAAAATAATTTCGTTACAGGTATAAACATGGTAGTAGATGGTGGAATGACAAAGAAAATGATGTATGAGGAGTAACAAATAGAAATAGAAAAAAGGGGAAGCTTGAACGTTATGAAACTTGTTTCATGGAATGTAAATGGTTTAAGAGCCTGTGTTACTAAAGGCTATTTAGAATATTTTAAGGAAATCGATGCAGATATTTTCTGTGTGCAAGAAACGAAATTACAAGAGGGACAGATTTCACTGGACCTAGTTGGTTATCATCAGTATTGGAACTACGCTGTTAAGAAAGGGTATTCCGGGACTGCAGTTTTCACAAAGGTTAAGCCACTTTCTGTTTCATACGGAGTTGGAGAAAGTGATGAAGAGGCAGAAGGACGAATTATTACATTAGAATATGAAGATTTTTACTTAGTGAATGTGTATACTCCAAACTCTCAAAGAGATTTAGCAAGACTTCCATTTCGCTTGCAGTGGGAAGAGGAGATTCGTGAATATCTCATTCAATTAGATTCAAAGAAACCTGTCATTCTTTGTGGTGATTTAAATGTAGCTCACTCTGAAATTGATTTAAAAAATGCAAAGTCAAACAAAGGGAATTCAGGTTTTACAGACGAAGAACGAAGTAAAATGACTGAACTGTTGAACTCCGGGTTTATTGATTCATTTAGATATCTATACCCTGAAGAAATAGATAAATATACATGGTGGAGTTATATGAGAAATGTCCGTGCAAAGAATATCGGATGGCGTATTGATTACTTTATCATATCTGAGAAAATAAAGGACCGTGTCAAAGATTCACAGATTCATTCTCATGTAATGGGCAGTGACCATTGCCCGGTTATACTTGAACTCCATTAATTTAAATTTGAAATAAATAAAAGGTATACTTTAAACTAGGACAAACATAGATTACAATAGGAAATGCTATGTTAAATGAAAGTCATGTGAGTTTCACAAAAATAACTTTATAGTGGAGTTCTTAAGCAATAGTAGTTTCTTTACTTGGAGGTAACAATGGAAAATAATTGGATAATAGAATTTATGGAGCAATTTGGGTATTTCGGAGTATTTCTAATGATTGCATTAGAAAATGTATTCCCACCTATTCCTTCTGAGGTAATCCTTACATTTGGAGGGTTTATGACAACCTGGACAAATATGACGGTTACCGGGGTAATTATAGCAGCCACTCTTGGATCTGTAGTAGGAGCAGTTATTTTATATGGAGTAGGCTTGCTTCTTGATGTGGAAAGATTAGAAAAAATAGTTGAACGATGGGGACATATCTTACGAGTTACCAAAGAGGATATTCATAAGGCAGATGCCTGGTTTGATAAATACGGGTATTGGACAGTTTTCTTCTGTCGGATGATCCCATTAATTAGAAGCTTAATTTCGATTCCAGCCGGTATGTCAAATATGAAATTTGGTTTGTTTTTACTATTTACAACTCTAGGTACATTAATCTGGAATGTTTTACTAGTATCTATAGGAGCTGCCGTAGGTGAATCATGGGAAGAAATTGTTCATTATATGGACATTTACTCGAATATTACGTACGCACTTATTGCAATAGCAGGTATCGGGTTTCTTATTTTATTCTTCTCAAAGCGTAGATCAAAAACAAGATAATAAATGTTTGTGGGTTTGTCTGAAGATAGAGCCGTAAAAATAACAAAGGAGTCCTTCATAGAATGGAAATTCTTACACTTATAAAAGCAATTATATTAGGTTTGGTAGAGGGTTTAACAGAATTTGCTCCAGTGTCATCAACTGGACACATGATTATTGTTGATGATATGTGGTTACAATCTCAAGAGTTTTTGGGGAAGTATGCTGCAAATACGTTTAAAGTTGTGATTCAGTTAGGATCCATTTTAGCGGTAATTGTAGTTTTTAAGGACCGTTTCATTGATTTACTAGGTTTAAATCGTAAAAAGAAAATTGTTGCTGTAGGTCAAGGACATTTACGTTTAACACATATTATTGTAGGTCTATTACCAGCGGGTATTTTAGGTGTGTTATTTGAGGATGCAATTGATGAATATTTATTTCGCACTGAAACAGTTTTAATTGGGCTAGTTGTAGGTGCCATTTTAATGATCATTGCAGATCGTTATAGTGCAAAACATCCTAATACACAAACTGTAGACCAAATTACGTATAAGCAGGCATTTACTGTAGGCTTGATACAATGTCTATCATTATGGCCGGGCTTTTCACGTTCTGGTGCGACTATTTCTGGTGGTGTATTAACTGGTTTAAGCCATCGTGCAGCCGCAGACTTTACATTCATAATGGCGGTTCCAATTATGGCGGGTGCTAGTGGGATTTCTTTTTTAAAGAATCTAGAGTACTTTGATATGAATGCCTTACCGTTCTTTATTGTAGGATTCATCAGTGCATTTGTTTTTGCATTAATTTCAATTCGTTTCTTCTTAAAATTAATAGATAAAATTAAATTATTACCTTTTGCAATTTATCGTATTGTATTAGCGTTAGTTATCTATATCGTTTTCTTTTAAAAACATCCTTCCAGGATGTTTTTTATTTTTGTGTTCATATAGTTCCTATTTTTGTGTAAAATATGGTAATAATTAGAACTTGTTCGATATAGGGGTGAGAAGGATTAAAACAATAGGTAAACTTCTTATTTTCATATTACTAATTGCTACCATACCTTCAGTAGATGGTAAAAGCGAATCGGTTGAGGCAGTTTCAAATGGAAATAAAGTCATACAGCAATTGCAACAGTTGGTTCAAACCGAACCTAATTTGCAAGGTGCAATTGCTGGAATTAGTGTTCGTTCTGCAAAAACAGGGGAGGTAATATTTGAACATGCTGGTAATGTTCGGTTGCGTCCAGCATCGAATTTGAAGCTATTAACTTCAGCCGCTGCACTTCAATCCTTGGGAGAGAACTATCGATTTTCAACAGAGGTGCTGACAGACGGGAAACTTAAGGGGAATCGTCTAGAAGGAAATTTATATTTAAAAGGAAAGGGAGACCCTACTTTATTACAGTCAGATTTTGATTTACTTGCTAAAAAGCTCAAAAAGTCAGGTATAGAAGTAGTCTTTGGCAACATTGTGGCCGATGACACATGGTATGATGAAGAACGCTATTCAATTGACTTAACATGGAGTGATGAAACATATTACTATGGTTCAGCAGTTTCAGGATTAACAGCATCACCTAATAAAGATTATGATTCAGGGACAGTCATTGTGGAAGTAGGTCCGAGCAAAGAGGTAGGAGAAGCAGCAACTGTCTCAGTTAAGCCTGCTACAAATTATGTAAAAATCACAAATAAAGTAAAAACAGTTGAAGAAAAAGGTAAAAAGGATATAACCATTATTCGTGAGCATGGAACAAATGAAATTACAATAGAAGGTTCAATACCAGTTAAGGCTAGCAGTGTTTCGGAATGGATTGCAATTTGGGAACCCACGGGTTATGCATTAGATTTATTTAAACAATCATTAGCAAAGGAAGGTATACATGTTATTGGTGCTGATGGAATAGGAAATACTCCGGAATCTGCAAGAACAATTGCACAAGACCAGTCAATCCCATTACGAGAATTAGTTGTACCTTTTATGAAACTAAGTAATAACGGTCATGGTGAAACACTAGTTAAAGAGATGGGGAGGATACACAAAAATGAGGGTAGCTGGGAAAAAGGGATTAAAGTAGTAGAAGAGCAACTTGGTAAAATGGGTGTTAATCCAAAAAGTATGCTCATTAGAGACGGTTCAGGAATCTCACATGTAAATCTTGTTTCCGCTAATGACATATCGAAATTGCTATTTTCTGCGCAAAAGCAAAGTTGGTTTCCAGTATTTCTAAATGCATTACCCGTTGCAGGTAATAGTGAACGTATGGTAGGTGGATCACTTAGGTATCGTATGAAATCTCCAGATATGGCTGGTAAAGTAAAAGCCAAAACGGGAACAATTCGAACAGTAAGTGCACTTTCAGGCTACATAGAGACAAGAAACGGCGAGCAATTAATTTTCTCAATACTTCTAAATAACTTAATGGATGATTCATACGGTAAACCGATTGAAGATAAAATTGTGACATTGTTATATGAATACTAAGAACAGGTAAAGACCAAATCATTTTGTGATTTGGTCTTATCTGTTGTAATACTTCTCATTCTATCTTTACATCATGCGGGATCTTTCCATTCATTGATAATTTCCTTAACTTTCTTTTTTTCAATAATGTTAATAGCAAAGTAGGTAATATCATGACTTTTCATTTTCCTTACAGGATGGTGTGATACTCCGTACATATCTCCAAGTACCAAAACATCCTCCATTGTAAAACCAATTAGGATGATCATGGGTTTACCATTACCAGTCCAAGTACCGTTTGTTCCTAAAACAACAGGTAGTGGATTTTCCTTACTCTTTGCATAATTGTAAACCCATTCCTGCTCCGTAATAGTTTTAAACACGATTTAACACATCTTTCGAATACGTATTTGTAAGGTTAGTTTCTTACTCCAAATAGTTTACTATACGAAAATCTCATTCAAAAGTCGTAGAAAATAGTCCATCTAATGCCTGTTACTCGCACTTCGTAATAAGAGTAGTATCAAGATAGAACAAATCAGAAGGAATGTGAGAATATGAAAAGTGGAAACTACTTAGCTTATGCAGGGGCATTAATAAATGCGTTGATTGTAGGACTCTCATTTTTATTTACCAAAACAGCAGTAACAATTTCTACACCGTTGGATACCTTGGCTTTCCGTTTTACGATTGCTTTTCTAACATTATTGTTTTTAATCTTATTTAAATTTGTAAAGGTAGATTTGAAGATAAAATCTTTTTACAAAATCATTCCGTTAACATTGTTTTATCCATCAGCCTTTTTTACATTTCAGGCATTTGGTCTTGAAACTGTACCATCTTCTGAAGCAGGAATTTTGTTTGCAACAATACCTATAATTACAATGCTATTTGCTTCATTGTTCTTGAAAGAGCAAACAACAATCTTACAAAAACTTTCTATTTTTGCTTCAGTATTTGGTGTAATCTATATCTTCGTTATGAAGGGAAGCACAGTTTCACTAACCAATTATTCTGGTATTCTACTATTATTACTTTCATGTATATCATTATCTGGTTACACTGTACTGGCACGTTCCCTTGTAAAGACGTTCAAACCAGCAGAGTTAACATTCTTTATGTTAGGAATTGGTTTTGTTTTCTTTAACATAGCAGCACTTGTAAAACATAGTACAACTAACTCAATTGAATTAATGCTCGAGCCGTGGTCAAATATAGAATTTGTGGTTGCAATATTCTTCTTGGGTTTACTTGCATCATTGGTAACATCTTTTGTTTCGAATTATATTCTCTCTAAAATTAGTGCTTCCCAAATGAGCGTTTTTTCTAATTTGTCTACTGTTGTTTCGATAGTCGCTGGGGTGCTTATCTTGAATGAAAAGATTTATATGTTTCATATTGTCGGATCTGTCCTAATTATATTTGGGGTAATTGGAACGAATATATATAAAGACAAAAAAAGGAAAAAAGTAATGCGTCCTAGAATGATTAATTGATTATACAAAGATAGTTCGTTGGTTATATTTTCATCGGGTTATGAGTATCCAGATGATATTCTGAACACAACGCGAGGTAACTCATCGGGGTAATGAACGCCCACAAGATAGTCCGGTCGCACCCTGAGGTAATTCATAAGGTTATGAGAGCACATTTAAGGAGGTTTGTAAGATTTGTCTACAAATGGCCGTAAGCCCATAGAAACAGCACATCTCTTAATTCAAGAACGTTTCCCAGACTGCCAGGGTGCTATATTAGCAGGAAGTGTAATTCGTGGTGAAGCAACAAATACATCAGATTTAGATATTTTAATATTTGATAATCAATTAAAATCTTCCTTCAGGGAGTCTTTCTATTTCTCAAATTGGCCAGTTGAATTATTTGCACATAACTTAGTATCTTACAAGGGATATTTTATAAGTGACTATAAAAGAGCTAGGCCGTCTTTGCCTAGAATGATTGCAGAGGGGATTGTTCTCAAAGATCAAGGAATCATTCAATCTATTAAGACTGAGGCAAACCTATTATTAGAAAGGGGACCTGAAGCCTGGTCGCAAAAGATAATAGATACAAAGAGATATTTTATTACGGATGCACTGGACGACTTTATAGGTAGTCAGAACAGAGCCGAAGAACTTTTTATTGCCAATACCTTAGCTGAGTTAGTCAGTGAGTTTGTACTACGAACAAATCGCCAATGGATTGGGACATCCAAATGGATTGTGCGTTCATTAAAACAATATGATCCTTTGTTTGCAGAAAAGTTTGTTTATGGGTTCGATACTTATTATCAAAATGGTGAAAAAGAGCTGGTAATTAAATTAGTAGACCAGGTATTAGAGCCATATGGTGGAAGGTTTTTTGAAGGGTTTACTATAGGGAAGGATAAAGGAGAGTAGGTTCCAAAATGAATTCGGAACCTGCTTTTTCATATTATTGTCTCAAAAGAAACTCATTTCCTTCTTCATCCCTAAATGAGACAAAAGTACCCCATTGCATTTCATGTGGTTCACCTAAGAACTCAACACCGTTTGCTTTTAATGTTTGATATGTACTTTTGATATCTTCACACTGGAATACGATGGATGCTTTCATGTTTTCTGATCCTTGCATCATTGACTTCGGATAAATAACTAAACGGGACTCTGCTCCCTGTGGTGCTACTTCTAACCAAAATGCATTTGGACCCATTGGGTGATTTGCGATAACACCAAATCCTACCTTGTCTGACCAAAATGTCTTTGCCTTCTGTTGGTCTTCTACATAGACTGCAACTGTTGCAATTTGTTTTATCATTAGGCTTCTCCTTACTGTGTAGATAAAAGTATATTACTTTTTCCAACGTTTCTGTAATATGTATGTTATACAGTAACTAACTGAAACCTTTTCGTCGGTTAATCGTAATTATACTATATCCATAAATGTGTACGATAGCCATTTTAGGTAAGGTGGTGGTAAGGTGGAGACTTTATTAACAATCCTAATCGGTCTTTTTTTAGTTTTGATGGGTGTTATTATATATAAAAAGAAAGCTCTTTTCTTAGTCAATCTTGTCTTATGGAATGGTGTAACAGGAGATCCTAATTTACTTGCTATGATATTTGGTATTGTGTTTGTGATAGTGGGTATTGTTATAATTTTATTACCTGTTATTCTTTCTATAAAATAGTAGAAGACCTGGAATACCAGGCCTTCTTGAATGGTTTTATTCAGCTTTTTGAGCTTCAACTTCCAGTGAGATTTTAACTTGATCTCCAACTAATACTCCACCAGTTTCTAAAGCAGCATTCCATACTAAACCATAATCACTGCGGTTAATGCTTCCTTCAGCACTAAATCCAACTTTCTCATTACCCCATGGATCCTTCCCTTGACCTTCAAATACAACCTTGAAAGTTTCTTGTTTAGTTGTACCACGGACTGTTAAATCACCAGTAACATCGTATTCACCATCATCTGTTTTCACAATAGTTGTTGATTTAAATGTCATTGAAGGATGATTTTCTACGTCAAAGAAATCAGCTGAACGAAGGTGGTTGTCACGGTCAGCATTCTTTGTGTCAACACTTGCAAGGTCTACTTTAAATTCAATATCAGCTGTTGTTAAATCAGTTGGATCTGCTTCAATAGAAGCTTCAAAGTTTTGGAAAGAACCTTTTACTTTTGCAATCATCATATGTTTTACAGAAAAATCAATACTGCTATGAGATGCGTCTACTGCCCATTTAGCTTTTGTCATTTTAAATCCCCCAAAAAGTAGTTTGTGTTCATTTATCTTAAATTCAAGATAAATAACTTTAAGATAAATTATAGAACCTGAAAAACATATTGTCAATAATAAAATTTTAATTTTTAAAAGCTTTAAGATAAATAATTGATTGACTGAACTTCAAGAATGAAATATAGTATATTTACAGTTAAATATCCCTAAAGGGGAGTAGCTTTTACAACGAAGTCGTCATTTCGGAGTTTTATCTCTCGGCTTTGTTGGCAACCTTACGTTGTTAGCAAGACCTTTACCATAACTAATTGGTAAAGGTCTTTTTGTTTTTAAGCCTTTACCGACTTATGGTAAAGGCTTTTTTCTGTTAGATAGGAGGATAGGCAAGAAAAGTATTAACTAAAAATATAAGAGTTGGGGGATAATCGATGGAATTATCAATATTAGTGGAATACGGGTGGGTATTATTATTATTAATTGGACTGGAAGGGTTATTAGCAGCTGACAATGCTCTAGTGTTAGCAATTATGGTAAAACATTTACCAGAGGATCAACGAAAGCGGGCATTGTTTTACGGACTTGCAGGTGCGTTTGTATTTAGATTTGCATCGCTTTTTGCTATATCATTTCTTGTTAATGTATGGCAGGTACAAGCGATTGGAGCACTATATCTGTTGTTTATAGCAGCAAATCATATCATCCGAAAAATATATATTAAAAAGGAAGAGCAGAAGCATAAAAAGGAAAAGAAAAAATCAGGCTTTTGGGGAACGGTTTTTAAAGTTGAACTAGCTGATATTGCTTTTGCAATTGATTCTATTCTTGCAGCAGTTGCTCTTGCTGTAACGCTACCGAATACAAGCCTACCTAATATTGGAGGTTTGGATGGTGGAAAGTTTTTAGTCATATTTGCCGGGGGCTTAATTGGATTAATTATTATGCGTTTTGCCGCTAATGTCTTTGTTAAGCTGTTAAATTCGCGACCTGGCTTAGAAATTGCAGCATTCCTCATCGTTGGTTGGGTGGGAGTTAAACTCTCTGTTTATACATTATCCCACCCGGAACTGGCAATCCTGCCAGAAGGGTTTGCTAAGTCTCCAGAATGGAAAATTACATTTTATGTGATTTTACTTTTAATCGCTTTAGGTGGTTGGTTGTTGTCAAAGAAAAAAGATGATGGAGTCCAAGAGGGCGTTTGATAGTGGAGGAGTTACCGATGAAGTTGGTAACTCCTTCGCTCTAATTAAGGTATTAGCATAATGAATAAATGATAAGGGGACTTTAAAGAAAAATGGTGAAAATCAATAGGTAAAATTTCTCTCAATTCTTAAAAAACGGTATAGTTAATTTATATAATATTTTAGGGGGTAAGTATCAGTGGTTTTTGAAATTATTGTATTACTATTGTTGATGTTACTAAATGCCTTTTTTGCAGCATCTGAAATGGCATTGGTTTCTTTAAATGATAACAAAGTCAAAATGATGGCCGACAGTGGTGATAAAAAAGCAAAGATGCTTCATAAGTTATTGTCAAATCC
The DNA here is from genome assembly GCF_047246645.1 of Ferdinandcohnia jepli. Lineage (NCBI taxonomy): Bacteria > Bacillati > Bacillota > Bacilli > Caryophanales > Bacillaceae > Ferdinandcohnia > Ferdinandcohnia jepli. The sequence continues at coordinate 23,035 of NZ_JBFOKR010000009.1, read as the reverse complement.
TAGCAACTTTCTTGCAACCATTCAAATTGGTATTACACTTGCCGGGTTTCTAGCCAGTGCATTTGCAGCAGGAACATTTGCAGGATACTTATCTGAATGGTTAATAGACATGGGGGTTCCAATACCTTTAGGCTTGATTAACTCAATTTCGGTCGTAGTTATCACATTAGTATTATCGTATTTCACACTTGTTATTGGAGAATTAGTTCCTAAACGACTTGCTTTACAAAAAGCTGAAGCGATTTCTATGATCGCGGTTACGCCATTGACTATCTTATCAAAATTAACTGCTCCGTTTGTAAAGCTTTTGACTCTATCAACAAATGGAATCGTTCGTTTATTTGGTGTTGATCCGAATGCCGAGGATGAAAATGTTACGGAAGAGGAAATACGGATGATGGTCGACGTTGGTAAAGAACGAGGAACTATTCAAGAATCTGAAAAGATGATGATAAATAATATCTTTGAATTTGATAATAAGACTGTTTCCGATATTATGACACATCGAACAAACATTGTTGCAGTTCCACTAGAGTATTCTCTTCAGGAAATTATAAAATTAGTTATGGATGAAAAATATACGCGCTTTCCTGTTTATGATGAAAGTATCGACAAAATTGTGGGTATCTTACATACAAAAGAATTAATACAGTTTGTTGAGAATTGTGAAGATAATACATTTAATCTAAAGGAATTACTCCGTGACCCTTATTTTGTATTAGAATCTAAACATACGAACGAACTCTTCAAGGAAATGCAGAAAAATAATATCCATATGGCGATTGTTATTGATGAATACGGTGGTACAGACGGCATCGTCACAATTGAAGATTTGATTGAAGAAATTGTTGGTAATATTTTTGATGAATATGATGAATATACGATTGCTGATGAAGAAGTTACTCAACTTGATGATAAAACCTACTCAATGGTTGGGACGATCAATCTATACGAAGTGGAAGATATTTTAAAGATTTCGTTACCAACTGATGAATTTGATACATTAAGTGGTTTTATAATTGGTCAGTTGGGTTATATTCCTTCAACAGATTCGTATCCTGAAATTGTTTATGAAAATTATATTTTTAGAGTGGAAGAAATGGATGAAAAACGAATCATGAGAATAATCGTCGTTGAAAAGGATGAAGAGGGAAGCTTAGACAAAAGTTAATAAGATAAAATTTGTTGACACTGATAATCATTATCACTAAAATAAAAAGCAACGTGGTAACGATTGGAGATGTAGATATGTTTGTTCAAATGAGAAAAATGGTGGTTACAGAAGGCAGTTCAGATAAGGTTGTAGAAAACTTCGGTAAAAGAGGACTTGTTGCAGAACAAGAAGGTTTTATAGACCAAACAATTATGGTGAAAAAAGTAAGAAGAGGCGATGAAGAAGTTGTCATCACAACAAGATGGGAATCTGAAGAAAAATGGAAGCAATGGGAAAAAAGTGATGCTCATATCGCTGGTCATAAAGCAAAGTTAGGACAACCTAAACCAGAGTATATCATTGATTCTGAAGGTGGATTGTACGAAGTAAAGGCAGTTAAAACAGCAACAACAAAAACTGTATAACAGAATTAACGCTCCGTGATACGGGGCGTTTTTTTAGCTTAAAGGAGTAAATAATATTTTCCTAAACGCATAAGCACAGTTACGGCTTGCTGTCATCTATAGTCTCTCGGTATTCGCTGAGTTTCCCTCATGCAATATTCCTGTGGATAAATATGGTAGACTGGGAGTTGGAGCATTTCAAGAAATATAACAGGGGTGGGGAAAATGGGTAATCGTTTACGTTTTCAAAAAGAGTTAAAAACGGAGCAGGAATTGCGCGATATAGTTGGTTTTCCAAATGAGTTAGTACGTAACAAATCAATCTCTTTTCTTGATCATAACTGCATAAACTTTATTACTAAATCACCATTTTTAATCATTTCGTCTGCAGATGAATATGGAAACTGTGACGCTTCTCCAAAAGGAGATCAACGAGGTTTTGTCCATGTTTTAGACGAAAAACACCTAGTTATTCCTGAAAGACAAGGAAATAAAAGAATGGACACAATGAGAAATATTCTAACAAACCCCCAAATAGGATTGCTGTTCTTAATACCTGGATTAGAGGAAACCTTAAGAGTAAATGGAAAGGCTACACTTGTAAGAGATGATGACATTTTAGAAAAAATGATTATTAAAGGGAAAAAACCGCTTTTAGGAATTGTAGTAGAGATTCAGGAGTGTTTTATTCATTGTGCTAAAGCATTTAAACGTTCTGAACTTTGGAGTCCTGACACCTGGGAAGACAAAGAAACATTACCTTATGCTGCACAGATTATATTTGAGCATGCCAAGCTTCCAAATACGAGCGTTGAATCCATTAAAAAGGGTCTAGAAGAAAGCTATACCAAAAGACTTTATTAAAGTGAAAATAACCCACGGTTTATCTCCGTGGGTTTTATATTAAATGATACCAACTGTATCCAAGAAAACAATCACAATGACAACAGGCACTACATACCGAATTAACACAAACCACGCATGAAATAGAGTTATCGATAAATTGCTTCCCAGTCTAAGTTCATCAAATAAGGCCTTACGTGGAATCTTAAATGAAACAAATAGTGATATAAGGAACGCGCCTATTGGTAGCAAGATATTACTTACTAAGTAATCTGCTAAATCAAAAATTGATTTGCCAAACAAGTTAACTTCACTTAATATTCCGTACGAAAGAGCAGAAGGTATTCCAATTAAGAAAATACATAAACCAGCAATCCACGCAAAACGTTTTCGTTTTTCTTGGTCACCTTTTGAAAGGGTAGCCACAATAATTTCAAGCATTGAAAAAGCTGAAGTTAACGTTGCGAATAAGAATAAAAGTAAGAAGGCAATCAAAAATAGCATTCCAAAAGGCATCTTACTAAAGACAGTTGGTAGTACATTAAATAAAAGTACTGGACCTGCATTTGGTTCAAGACCAAATGAGAAAACAGCTGGAAAAATTGCCAATCCTGCCAATAAAGCAACAAGAATATTTAAAAATACAATTGAAAATGCAGACTGAACTAAATTTTCCTTTTTAGATAGGTAGGAACTGTACGTTATCATAACAGATGCGCCAACACTTAATGCAAAAAAGGACTGCCCTAGAGCAAATAATATAGTTTCTGAAGTTATGCTAGAAAAATCAGGTTTTAAAAAGAATACAATTCCTTTAGATGCGCCTTTAAGTGTAACTGATCGCATGATAATAAAGATAAAAATAATGAATAGAGCAGGCATCATCCATTTACTTGCTTTTTCAATTCCTGCTTGTACACCTTGTGCAACAACAATAATAGTAATAAGAATAAACAGAAATTGGGCCCCAACCACAAGGATTGGATTTGCAATCGTTTCTCCAAATAGCTCTCCGTACTCGGCTTCAGTTAGTCCGTTTAAATTACCGATAATGCCATTTAAAAGATAAATGATGATCCATCCACCAACAACGCTATAAAATGATAATAAGATATAGTTAGTAACGATACCCAGCCGCCCAATAAAGTGCCAAGAAGTATTTGGTGCTAATTCTTTAAAAGATTGAATCGCATCCTTTTGAGTTTTCCGACCAATAATAAATTCGGCTAATAAGAGTGGTAACCCTATAAGTAATGTAAATATAAGAAATATAAAAAAGAAAATGCCACCGCCACTTGTTCCTGCCACATACGGGAACTTCCATATAGCTCCTAGGCCAATAGCAGAACCTGCTGCGGCTAAAATAAAACTTAATTTTGAAGACCATTGTTCTGATTGCTTCAAAGAAAAAACACCTCATTAATTTTGTGAATTCGTTGCTATAAATAGTTAGTTGGATTTCAATATGTAAAGATAAAAAAAGCAACCCATGAGTTTACATATTACTATAATGCTCATAAACATGTATATACTATTATGTATAATTGCTTGTATTAGTAAAAATTACATTTTTGGGAATAGGTGATGATAGATATGGTAAATGAATTACCTCCAGGCCAATTTGAAACTGATTCCTGGCCGATTTTACATCAAGGGGATATTTATAAGTTTGATGAAGAAACATGGAGTTTCAAGCTGTTCGGAGAAGTAAAAGAAGAAAGAACGGTTACATATCAACAAATCATGAGCTTGCCAAAAGCAATTTCTACGATAGATATGCATTGTGTAACAACATGGTCAAAATTTGGAACAACATTCGAAGGTATTCCGCTTAGAGAACTGCTTACGCTTGTAGATGTTTCAAAGGAAGCGAAGTACATTAAAATTTATGGGTATTATAATGGTGATCCATACGGCTACTCTGCGAATTTGCCGTTGGATGATTTGTTAGGGAATGACGCATTATTTGTATTCCGGTGGAAAGAAGAGGGACAAGATTGGAGAGATATCTCTCCTAAACATGGGTATCCATTACGCTTTATACCTCCTGCTTCCTTCTACCTATGGAAAGGTACAAAATGGGCAACAGGGATTGAATTCATGACCGAAGATTCTGCAGGTTTTTGGGAGGAACTAGGGTACTCAATGACGGCGAACCCATTTAAAGAGGAAAGATACAGATAGTTTTTGTACAGATAGATAAGGTGAAACTTATCTATCTTTTTTTGTACTTTTAATACATGACTTAAACGGTTTTAGAATCCCTTCTTGGGTGTAATCGTGTTTTCTATTGTTCAGATGCTTAATTTTTCTGAAAAATCAATTGACGTAAATCAATGTAGATGATAATATAACGATTAATTACATACACTAACGCTTTTAAGCTTTTATGCTTTAAAGTGTATGTGTACAAACTGATGCTAGCATTGTAAAGAATAGCTAGAACTAGTTAAAGAAAAATAGAGTCCGGGGGGATATGAATGAAAAAATCAAGTAAAGTGATGGGAGTTTTACTAGCTGGTTTTCTTGCATTAGCAGGTTGTAGTAGTGGAGCAGCCAATAATAATGCAGATAGCGGGGATAAAAAGCAATATGTTATTGGGCTTACACAATATGCTCCTCATACATCTTTAGATGCTGCAACTGAAGGATTTAAGAAGGCACTAGAAGATGAAGGATTTAAAGAGGGGGAAAACGTGAAGTACGATTTCCAAAATGCGCAAGGTGAGCAAAGTAATACCGCTACAATCGCACAAAATTTCGTTGGTGATAAAGTAGATCTCATATTTGCCAATGCAACTCCAAGTGCAATGGCTGCACTAAACGCAACAAAGGAGATTCCAATTATCTTTACATCTGTAACTGATCCAGTAGGAGCAAAGCTAGTCGAGGATTTTAATAAGCCAGGTCCTAATATTACAGGAACCACTGACAATCACCCAGAAGCAACTAGTACAACTATAAATTTTATTACGAAAGAATTAGGGGCTAAAAAGATTGGCGTTATCTATAATTCTGGAGAGCAAAATTCAGTTGTTCAAGTTGAAAAAGTGAAAGAACTTGCCGAAAGTGGTGGAGCAGAGCTTGTTGAGGTTTCTGTTTCGAATACATCAGAGGTTAAGCAAGCGGCAGAATCACTTGTAGATCGAGTTGATGCAATCTATATTCCTACAGACAATACAGCTGTTCAAGCATTAGATGCAATTATTTCTGTTGCGAACAATAATAAAATTCCGCTATTTGTTGGGGAGCTAGATTCAATGAAAGCTGGAGCAATTGCTGCAAGTGGTTTTGATTATTTTGATCTTGGATATCAATCTGGTCTTATGGCAGCAAAAATATTAAAAGGTGAGAAAAAGCCTTCCGAAATCCCAGTTGAGCTTCCAAATAGTTTACAACTTGTAATTAATAAACAGGCAGCAGAAGCACAAGGATTAGAAATTAAACCTGAATGGGAAGAAATTGCTGACATCTACGAAGGAGAATAAGAGAGGATGATTCAACATGTTTACAGCGGTTTTTGGGGCATTTGAATCAGGAATCATCTATGCCATTATGGCAATTGGTGTTTACCTGTCATTCCGTGTACTTGATTTTCCAGACTTAACAGTAGACGGCAGCTTCGTAACCGGAGCTGCTGTTTCTGGTATTTTAATTGCTGGAGGAACAAATCCTTTTATTGCGACCTTGCTCGCATTGGTTGCTGGGTTTGTTGCAGGTAGTATTACTGGCTTAATTCACACGGTTGGAAAAATAAATGCTTTACTATCCGGAATATTAATGATGATTGCCCTATATTCAATCAATCTGAGAATTATGGGGAAATCAACAGTCTCTCTATTAGGTATTGATACATCATTTACTCATGTATCAAATGTATCATCTTCAACTGGTATTGATACATTCTTTAACTCACTGTTATCAACAATAGGATTAGGGGATAGCCCACCAACAACATGGGGTATTTTACTATTTATGATTGTTGTTACATTTATTATTAAGATTTTAGTAGACTTGTTTCTCCGGACAGAAATTGGCCTTGCTGTTAGAGCTACAGGAGACAATAAACGAATGATTCGCAGTTTTTCTGCGAACACAAATATTATGACAATACTTGGACTGGGTTTATCAAATGCGTTAGTAGCTTTTTCAGGTGCTTTAATTGCGCAACAAGGTGGATTTGCTGATGTTGGCATGGGGATTGGTATGATTGTAATCGGCTTAGCCTCTGTTATTATCGGGGAGGCTTTATTTGGAACAAAGACAATTGCGAGAGCAACTCTTGCGGTAATTGGCGGAGCGATTATTTATCGTATCGTTGTGTCACTGGCATTACGTGTCGATTTCTTACAGCCTGGTGATATGAAGCTAATTACTGCTTCTATTGTAATAATTGCTCTCGTACTTCCAAAAATATTGGATGGTACACGTGATAAAAGAAGAAGAGCTAAAAGACAACGTGAAATTGTAAATGTTCATGTCCATTCTGAGCGAAAGGGTGAGGCGAATGCTACAGTTAAATCAAATTCATAAAATATTTAATGAGGGAACGCCTGATGAAAAGATAGCTCTTGATTGGACAAATCTGACGCTGCAGCAAGGAGACTTCGTGACAGTTATCGGAAGTAACGGTGCAGGAAAGTCTACATTAATGAATGTAATTTCCGGTGTTTTAATTCCAGATGCTGGTACAGTTTCGATTGATGGAAAAGACGTTACATTCTTATCAGAATACAAACGTGCAAGATTAATTGGAAGAGTGTTTCAAGATCCAATGGCTGGTACAGCCCCTAATATGACAATTGAGGAAAACCTTGCAATGGCTTATTCTCGTAATAAAAATAGAACATTGCGAAAAGGTGTTACGAAAAAACGTAAGGATTATTTTAAGGAAGTACTAGAGACACTTCACTTAGGATTAGAGAACCGATTATCAGCAAAGGTAGGTTTATTATCGGGTGGGGAAAGACAGGCTTTATCTTTATTAATGGCTACTTTTACCGAACCAGCAATTTTGTTACTGGATGAGCATACTGCTGCACTCGATCCTGCCCGTGCTGAATTAATAACACAATTAACAAAAAAAATTGTAGAAAAATATAATCTTACAACATTAATGGTTACACATAATATGCAACAAGCATTAGATTTAGGAAACCGTCTTATTATGATGGATAAGGGCCAAATTATCTTGGAAGTAGACGAAAACGAAAAGAAAAATCTAACAATTGATCAACTTTTAAATGAATTTCAAAGAATTAGAGGTTCAAAGCTTGCAAATGATAGAGCTTTGCTAACATGATAGGGACTGAAAAAGTCCCTTTTCCTTTGTTCTTTTGTCGATTTTTGAATATATAGATTCTTTAGATAATTATATTGACAACGCTTACAAATGGCGGTTAACATAAAAAAGAGCATCAAAGTTTAAGACCTACTAATAAAAAAGTATTGGAGGGATTTACTTGAGTGCAATTTGGTTAGCTGTCTTTGGAACAGTCGTATTTATTTTGGGTTATCGGTACTATGCGAAGTTTGTGGCAGAGAAAATCTATCGGCTAGATGCAAATTTTGTAACACCTGCCCATGAGTTTAATGATGGAGTTGACTTCGTACCAACAAAGAAAACGGTTTTATGGGGACATCACTTTACTTCAGTTGCTGGTGCTGCACCTATCGTTGGACCGGCAATAGCGGTTTATTGGGGCTGGGGTCCAGCTTTGTTATGGGTAGTATTAGGTACTGTATTTGCTGCTGGTGTGCATGATTTTGGAACGCTTGTCCTTTCGGTGAGAAATAAAGGACAGTCAGTAGGTACACTTGCCGACAAGTTAATCGGTAAGCGAGCAAAGCTATTATTCTTATTTATTATTCTGATTCTTGTGTTGATGGTAAACGCAGTATTTGCTTGGGTTATTTCAAATCTATTTATTAAATTCCCAGCAAGTGTAATTCCGGTGTTTATTGAAATTCCACTTGCAATTTGGATCGGATATGCCGTTTATAAGAAGAAGGGAAGTATGTTGTTCCCATCTATAGTCGCTCTTATTGTCATGTACGGTTCTGCTGTGCTAACGAGTAAAGTACCTGCACTACAGATTGATTTGGTAAGCTATTTTGGTGGAGCAGAAGCAACGACATTGTTTGGGTTAAATGGTGTATCAATGGCGTTTTTTGTTTGGATTATAATTTTAATGGTATATTGCTTTTTTGCTTCTACTCTTCCTGTTTGGAAACTACTACAACCTAGAGATTATATAAATTCCCATCAATTAGTTGTTGGTTTGGGTATTATGTATCTAGGTTTAATATTTTTGAACCCGGAAATTGCAGCTCCGATGATGAATGGTGATGCTGCAGATAAATCCTGGTTACCTCTAATGTTTATAACAATTGCCTGTGGAGCAATCTCTGGTTTCCATGGCCTTGTATCCTCGGGGACTTCCTCAAAGCAGTTAGATAAAGAGACAGACGCTAAATTCGTTGGTTACTTTGGTGCTGTTGGAGAAGGTTTCTTAGCTTTAATTTCAATTATTGCTTGTGTAACTTTATTTGCGAACGCTGGTGAATTTAAGGAAGCATACAATAGTTTTGCTGCCGCAAACTCAGGTGGATTAGGAAACTTCATTGCTGGTGGTGCTCAGTTAGCAACAGGTATTGGGATTCCAGCAGATATTGCTGCAACAATTATAGCAATAATTGTAGTTAGCTTTGCTGCTACTACACTTGATTCTTCCGTTCGTTTGATGAGATATATCATTGCAGAGTTAGGTGCCGAATACAAAGTACCTTCACTTCAAAAAGCAAACGTTGCAACTACAGTTGCAGTTGTTACAAGTGCTGCATTGGTTCTTTTACCGAAAGGACCAAATGGTTTCGGGTCAGGTGGATATGTACTTTGGCCATTATTCGGAACTTCAAATCAACTACTTGCGGCGATCAGCCTACTTTTAATCTCTGTTTGGTTAAAACGTCAAGGTAGAAATTACTTAGTAACTATTATTCCGATGGTTTTCCTTCTAGTAATGACTGTTTGGGCAATGGTGCAACAGGTAGTCTTCGAATGGTCAGGTGCAGGTTCAACGGATGCGAATATGCTGCTCTTTATTCTTGGTAGTATCATTTTAATATTTGCGATTTGGATTGTATTAACGGCATTTAGAGAATTAAATAAAAAAGACAAACCGCCAAACTTGGATGCAAATATGTAATTACCTAGTAAAGGAACCCGGTTATATCTGGGTTTCCTTTTTCACTTATGAAAATAGAAATTCAAGAGGGTGTCATAAATGAAAGGGATGGAATCTTTAAAGAAATTGCTGCAATTGTACGATGAAATCTTATCAGTTAACCATCGTACAGAGATTGCTAGAGAATTACGTGATGAGGATGACTTGTTTTTGCTATTATGTTTATCTGAAACACTGGGCCTTCCAAATCCTGCATTCTATTACACATTAGAGTTATATCCTTATATTATAGAGAAGTTTCATGAATGGCATTTACGTATGGGGATGGAAAAGTCTCCTCTGACAGGAATACGGTGTTGTTAATGGAGGTAACGTTATGATTGGAGAAAAAAGAGTATTATTTGTAGGTGGTAAGGGAGGAGTAGGAAAGTCCACTAGTGCAGCTGCACTTGCTCTTTTACATGCTCAGGAAAAAAAGAAAACTCTGCTTGTGTCAACTGATCCAGCACATAATGTTGGTGATATTTTTCATAAATCGTTAAAAAACCACGCTATTGAAGTTTATCCAGGTTTGGATGCAATAGAAATCGATCCAACCTTAGAATCTAAAAAATACATTAATACTGTGAAGGAGAATATACAAGGTGTTGTTAGTTCTCATATGCAGGAGGAAGTAAACCGGCAGATTGATGCAGCAAGTTCTTCTCCAGGCGCAGAAGAGGCAGCCTTGTTTGACCGTATTGTTTCTATTATTCTAGATGATGCAGTAAATTACGATACAATTATTTTCGATACGGCACCAACCGGTCATACCATTCGGCTTTTAACATTACCTGAATTAATGAGTGTATGGATTGACGGAATGTTGGATCGTCGTAAGAAGCGAAACGAAACATATACACAGCTGTTGAATGATGGGGAACCGATCGAGGATCCTATTTTTAAAGTCCTACAACGAAGAAAGGAGCGATTTGCTAAGGTACGGAATATATTGTTAGATAACAAACAGACAGGGTTCTTGTTTATACTTAATCCAGAACGATTACCTATAATAGAAACAGCAAATGCGATTAAGCTACTTGGAAAACATCATTTAGAGGTGAACACCCTGTTTATCAATAAGGTACTAACTCAGGATATTGAAGGGGAGTTTTGGAGAAAACGCAAGGAAACCGAAAAAGAATATATTTCTCAGATTGAAAAGGAGTTTACTAAGCAGCAAAAATACTATATTCCATTATTTGAAACAGATATTAACTCTGTCCAACTTTTAGAGGAATTTGCAGCTCACTTAAAAAACCACATGCTTTCGATCAAATAAAGAGACGACCGCTTCCATCAGTGAGGTGGTCGTCTTTGTGTTCTATGCAGTAGATTCGCCTTTTTCTTTAAGTTGAATTTTTTCCTTTTCAATTTCTATGGCCGACACAATATATGCAAACCCGTTTAAGACAAAGATCACAACATTAGACTGTACACGCTCTATCTCCCCCAGATACGTATTCAACAGAATTATAACGGAGTATATAATGACAAAAAATAAAGCAATTTTGTTAAAGACCGTCATTTGATCACAACTCCTTTAAAATGGGATTCTATACTATCATATTAATCTCTTAGGTAGTCCTATGAATTTAAATATGAACAAAATAGGGGGATATACTGTTATACTCATCCAATCACTGATTATGCTTCTACATATTTTATTGTATACAGTAGAAGGGAGTGAAGAGGATATGTCAGAAAATAATAGACGTAGAGTTATTAATGCGGATACAGTCATTATCAACGCTGATGAAGTAATTGTAATCGAAGCAAACGATCGCAGAAGACGTAAAAGAGACCATTCTGGAGATGTTGCTGGTGTAGAAGACCGCAGAAGAGATCGTGATCATGACCGAGACCGTGGTGATGTACTTGGTGTACAAGACGATGATAGAAAAAGACGTTTTCCTTGGTAAAAGGTAACTAGTGTCAGGGGTGTCCCAATCGGTATTGGGTCACCTTTTTATTTTGGAATGCAGCTCAAATTATAGCTAACGCCTATAGAAATGAAATAACGCTTATAAAACTGATTTATTGCCTATAGAAATTAATTAACGCTTATAGCATCTGAAACGTATGTAAATGAGTATGTTTTAAGAAGTTTTGGTGGGTATGGGATATAAATAAGAATTGAACTTACCAAAAGTTTCATAAAATAAACATTTCCACTCAATAATTAGAAATATTTTCACGAAAAAGGAAACAATGTGTATAATAGTTACGGAGTTCTATAGGAAAGAGTTGGAACATTGAAGGGAAGGTTATAGGTTATGGAAATTGTTGAATACACAGTTGAAAAATTAAAGGACCCAACAGGAATTTTAGAAGGCGATAGATATGAATTCTTTCTAAACCTAGATATACCAGAAGATGACGATTTGTTCACAGAAAGCGGTGTTCAGCTTAAAGTTATCTATGCTGTAGACAACAAGGGGCCAAGAATTGCTTCTTATTCTTTTTTAGAAAAAGGAAACAATAAGGTGCTTGATTTTGAGCTTGAAGAAGATGAAGAAGCAATGGTACATGAGTTTTGTAAGGATCACCTTGATGAAAGTGAAAATGAATAAAATAGTTTATTGCTTTAGCAAACTTGTGTAAAATGAGAAAGTAGTTAACGATACATACTAATTTTAAGTAATAAGGAGTAATTGAAATGGAAAAAGTACTTGTTTTTGGTCATAAGAACCCAGATACTGATACAATTTGTTCTGCAATTGCTTATGCAGAGTTAAAAAAACAACTTGGCTTAGATACTGAGCCAGTTCGCTTAGGTGAAGTAAATGGTGAAACTCAATATGCGTTGGATTATTTTAAGGTTTCTGCACCTCGTTTAGTTGAGAACGTTGGGAATGAAACAAAAGCCGTAATTTTAGTTGATCACAATGAACGTCAACAAAGTGCAGACGGTCTTGAAAATGTACAAATTAAAGAAGTAATTGACCACCACCGTGTTGCAAACTTTGAGACAAGTGACCCATTATACTTCCGTGTTGAGCCAGTTGGATGTACAGCAACTATTCTCAATAAATTATATAAAGAAAATAATGTTCAAATTTCAAAAGAAACAGCTGGTTTAATGCTATCAGCCATTATTTCTGATTCGCTTCTATTTAAATCACCTACATGCACAGAAGAAGATATCACTGCTGCTAGAGAGTTAGCTGAAATTGCTGGTGTAGATGCCGACAAATATGGCTTAGATATGTTAAAAGCTGGTGCAAACGTAAGTGATAAATCAGCTGTACAACTCATTTCGTTAGATTCTAAGGAATTTTCAATGAATGGCAGCAAAGTGCAAATTGCACAGGTTAACGTTGTTGATACAGAAGAACTTCTTGCTAGAAAAGGTGAGCTTGAAGAGGAAATGAATAAGCAAATTAATGAAAATGGTTTAGATTTATTCTTACTTGTTGTTACTGATATATTAAATAACGATTCTGTAGGTGTAGCTGTAGGTTCTAAAGCAAATGCAGTTGAAAGAGCTTATAATGTTACACTTGACAATAATACTGCTTTGTTAAAAGGTGTTGTTTCTCGTAAGAAGCAAGTGGTTCCTGTACTTACTGAAGCATTTAATAGCCTATAAAAAAATGGAAGCACCGTTCTTGTGAACGGTGCTTTTTGATTTTAATAATCATCCGCAATCAATTGTCTATCTAAGTATGTTTCAATCATTTCACTAATTTGATAAGAAACCTGTGGCAAATCGTAGTTTTCATATACATGTTCACATGAAGTTTTGTATGCCATTGTTTCATCATAATGTTTCATGTGGCGAGCAATATCTTCTTCACTATCTCCGCGTTGTTTTTGGCGTTCATGGACAGTATGTCGATCAGCAAAAACAAATATACGAACTGCCTTATCTTCATACATCTTTTTTAATACTTCTGCCCCTTCAGGATTTAACGTTAAATAGACCACCTTATGTTTTTTAAATATGTTTACTATGTCAATTTCACGTATACCATAGAAATATCCATCAATTTCTACGCTTTCCAAAAATTCATTCTGCTCAATCATTTGCTGAAATGTTTCTTTGCTAATAAAGTGGTAATCTTCTCCGTTGTTTTCAAAAGGGCGGGGACTTCGGGTTGTGAATGAGGGAACGGTTTCCATATCGAATGCAGTAGCAACCATTCTAGCCAGTGTTTTTCGTCCTGATCCATCTGGACCTGTGTAAATAAAGAGCATTTCTTTATCCTTTAATTGATACATAAGTTACCTCCTTTATATAAGTTGATCTAGTAGTAAAAATATTCTGTTATTTAAGTATAGCATAAAAATGCCTAATTTTTCTATTTGATATGTTAAATTTCTGTGTATTTCTTTTAGTTTCTCTTCTAAAAGTTTGTTGTTATTTGCTTTTTCTTTCGGTGCGTATTACAAAGTTTGGTGATTTCCGCTCCTGGCATTCGCTTAGCGAGCGGTCTCACCAGACTTGTACAGGACAAGCAATGCTTCGACGACATAATTAACGTACGGAGCAAATGTACAGCATTTTTTGGAGTCTGGTTTGCTATGCGCTCCAATCACCCATGTGAAAATATATTTTAAAAAGATTAATTTCCCTTCAGAAAGGTAAAAAAGCAATAAATCCAATAAAATAGTTGCTTTCTATTTTCTAAATCCACAAACACATATGACATTTATCATATAAATCACATGACACTCATGTCTACCTTTTTCTTTTTTACTTCGTTAACATTATGGTAGTAGTAAAAAAACCGGCAATTTATGTGCCACGCAGCTTTAATAGACCAGAGTTTTATTGTCCTTGGTTCCTATTGAAAAGTTGCGATTGTAGTTCCACTTTATAAGGATAAAAATATACGTATTATCCTAAAAGTTAAAGAAAGGAATGGGATTTAATGAACAATCTAGATCACAAAAGCTTACGAAAACAAGTCGCTCCTTTTGAAAAATCTAATTTGAGGGCAAGTATTTGGCAATTAATTAATACATTGCTACCGTTTTTACTTCTATGGGTACTTGCGTATAAAGCTTTAGAAATTTCTTATCTTTTAACCTTTATCATTAGTTTGGTAGCAGCAGGGTTTCTTGTAAGGATGTTTATCATTTTTCATGATTGCTGTCACAATTCTTTTTTCAAGAATAGGACTGCAAATAAAGTTATTGGGACATTTTTTGGGATGTTAACTTTATTCCCATATAGTAAATGGGGGCATGATCATGCTATCCATCATGCAACAAGTTCAAATCTCGATAAGCGTGGTACTGGTGATATTTGGGTTCTTACGGTTGAAGAATATTTAGAGGCTTCCATTTGGAAAAGACTTGCATACCGTATCTACAGAAATCCATTTGTGATGTTTGTATTAGGACCAATCTATGTATTTCTTATTGAAAATCGATTTAATAAAAGACGCGCTAAATCAAAAGAACGCCTTAACACATATCTAACAAATGTAGGGATCGTTGTTCTTGCTGCTCTTGTATCATGGGCGGTTGGTTGGCAGGCATTCCTTATTGTACAAGGAACAATTTTCATGATCTCTGGAACCGCTGGAGTTTGGTTGTTCTATGTCCAGCATACGTTTGAGGACACATATTGGGAAGAAGATGAAAATTGGGAATATGTAAGAGCTGCAGTTGAAGGTAGTTCGTTTTACAAACTTCCAAAGCCACTTCAATGGCTTACTGGAAACATCGGCTATCACCATGTGCACCATCTTAGCCCAAGAGTTCCCAATTATAAGTTAGAGGAAGTTCATAACCAAACAGCTCCTCTACAAAATGTGCCAACAATTACCCTGAAAACAAGTCTAAAGTCCTTGAAATTCCGTTTATGGGATGATCAAAACAAGGTTTTCCTTGGCTACAAGGATATTAAAGAGTTAGTGTCAGAACAAAAGAGTATGAAAAAAATCCCCAGCTTAGAAAAATAAGCTGGGTTTTTAACGACCTGGTATTATTTTTAATTATTACCTGTTTGTACCATATTATGATATGATACAAATTAACTTAAGGCAAAAAGAGGAATCTATCTATGAAAAGGTACTTAATGTTTCAAAAGGGGTCGGGTATTTCACCATATATATGGACGGTTTTTAGTATATTACCTTTCTATTTTATTTTTCAATCATCCTCGACGCCCGAAATTATTATAGGAATTACATTAACAATTATATTTTTTATATCACTAAGATTCGCATTTGCATCAAAAAGTTGGCCGGTTTACCTGTGGACATCAATTCTTATAGCAATTTCACTAACCATGACGATTCTTTTTCAATTTATTTATTTTGCATTTTATATAGCGTATTATAATGGAAATATACGAAATCGTGCAGCCTTTTTAACGTTATATATCATTCATTTGATCAGTACTACGTTTTCAATTAACTATAATCTTGTTTTACAGGACGCCCTCTTTTTAAAGCAACTGCCGTTTATTATTATTATTTGGATTAGTGTGATTCTACTGCCGTTTAATATATTTAATAAGAAGAAACAAGATCGGTTAGAAGCTCAACTTGAACATGCAAACAACCGGATTGAAGAGCTCGTAAAGCAGGAAGAACGTCAACGTATTGCAAGGGACTTACACGATACATTAGGACAAAAATTATCACTTATCGGTCTCAAAAGTGATTTGGCAAGAAAATTGATTCTAAAGGACCCAGAACAGGCCCGAAATGAATTAAAGGATGTGCAACAAACGGCTAGAACAGCACTTAATGAAGTAAGGAAAATGGTTTCTCAAATGAGAGGGATACGAGTAAAAGAAGAAATCATCCGTGTTAAGGAAATCCTTCGTGCAGCCGAAATTGAATTTGAATTTACTCAGGATGAACCATTTACAGATGTTTCTTTGTTTCATGAAAATATCATTAGTATGTGTATTAAGGAAGCAGTGAACAATGTCGTTAAACATAGCAAGGCAACACGTTGTAATATAGATATAAAACAAATTGATAATGAAATAATTGTAAAAGTTATGGATAATGGTATTGGGATAATTCCTGAAAAAGTTGTCATAAATGGACATGGCCTGCAAGGAATGAGAGAAAGATTAGAATTTGTAAATGGCAGCTTAGAGATATTATCTGATGATGGTACTACACTACTTATAAAAATACCAAATGTTAAAAAGCAAGTAGAAGTGGAGGGGCTTTTATGATACGGATAGTTATTGCAGAGGATCAACGGATGGTACTCGGTGCATTAGGTTCACTCCTTGATTTAGAAGATGATATGGAAGTTGTCGGCAAGGCGAGCGACGGAGAGGAAGCTATTTCTTTAGTTAAAAAGCTTACACCAGATATTTGTATCATGGACATTGAAATGCCACGAAAGACTGGCCTTGATGCAGCAGAAGAAATTAAGAGCTTGGACTGTAAAGTTATCATTCTAACAACTTTTGCTCGTACTGGTTATTTTCAGCGTGCATTAAAAGCTGGCGTAAGAGGATATCTGTTAAAAGATAGTCCAAGTGAAGAATTGGCCGATTCCATTCGAACTGTTATGAGTGGAAAACGAGTATACGCTCCTGAATTAATGGACGACCTTTATTCTGAAGAAAACCCGTTAACTGAGCGTGAATTAGAGGTTCTCGAGCTTGTGGCAGATGGAAAAAATACAAAAGAAATCGCAGACGAACTTAGAATTAAAGCTGGAACTGTCCGAAACTATATATCTACAATATTAGATAAGTTAGAAGTAAAAAATCGGATAGAGGCGATCACACAGTCCAAGGAAAAGGGATGGTTTAAGTAAGGGGGAGAGAGATGAGTTTTGAGAATGTTCGAATTGCTCTTCAGAATGCAATGGACGATTGGGGAATGATGCAAAAAACAGTTGGTGATGAGGGTGCAGACTGGGCAGAAAGATTTGAACGTGATTTTTATGTGTTTATAGAAGAATTTGAAAAATGGTTTACATTGCTTGATGAAAAACCAAAAACCATAGAAGAGGCTGAAAAGGTAACTGAAATACAAGAGGTTCAAACAAAGTTACCTGGACCTTTGCAACTGAATTTTGAAATGGAACTTGAACGAATTGTAGATGGAAAAACTGATTATTGGTTTGATTAGAAAGTGATTCACTTAACTGAATCACTTTTTTTAATGCTACTAAGTAATATAGAGGTGTTTCAAGTAAGTTACGTAACCGTTTGTCGCTAATTCTATTTATATATTTAACCTACTACTAAGTCTATAAATGCCTACTTCTTTAGTGAATAAAGTATTACTCCCAAATTAGTAAATTACCTCATTTTAAAAGATTTAGCTATATATGTTTCATAATTCATAATATTATGATTACTATAGCAGTAATGAATAAGTATTCATTTTTAAAAATCTTTTTTATGGAGGTGTTTATACATGGGATTACGTAAGCTGATTTCTACTGAATTCGCCAAGTTAACAGCTAACAAAGCTATTTTAGCATCTATTATACTTGCGCTTTTAGTACCTTTTGTCTACGGAGGAATCTTATTATCACCAAAATGGAGCCCATATGATAACTTATCAAATCTTCCGGTAGCAGTTGTTAACAATGATAAAGGGGCAATTAATGGTGAAGAGCCATTACATGTTGGGAACCAATTGGTTGATAGTTTAAAGGGAAGCGAATCGCTTGGGTGGGATTTTGTTGATTCAAGTAAAGCCATGCGCGGACTTCAAAACAATGATTATTATATGGTTGTTGTCATACCAGAAGATTTCTCACAGAGGGTTACAACTGTTATGGATGCAGACCCGAAAAAGCTGGAATTAGAGTATATTCAGAATGAAGGTCTAAACTTTTTAGCATCACAAGTTACCAATAGTGCTACGGAAAAAATCCGAGAAACGTTGGCGAACACAATTACTGCGCAATATACTTCACAAGTATTTAATAGTTTGGATGAAGTGGCAGAAGGTTTTGAAAAAGCTGCGGAAGGATCGGAACAATTAGCAGATGGAACAACACAACTCCACACAGGAACAAGTGAACTAAACCAATCAGTTACAGAAAAAATGTCTGACATTTCAAGGCTTGCTGATGGAACAAAGGAACTAAAGGCAGGAACTTCATTATTATTAGATAATCTACAAGGTAAATCAGGAGATATCTCAAAACTAGCTGATGGATCAAAAGAATTACATGAAGGTTTAGTAAGTCTTAATAAAGGTACAAATGATCTTTTAGATGGTCTATTAGCAGCTGAAAAAGGCAGCAAAGATTTAGTAGACGGTATTAATGGACGATTGGTAGATGGAAGTAGAAGTGTTGCGGATGGAACCATCGCAGTTAAGGATGGGGCAGCTGCATTAGCTGAAGGTGCCCAAAAGCTAGTAGATGGGTTAGAGTCTTACCGGAATGTGAATGTTACAGTTAGAGTGGGACCGTATTATCAGCAAATAGTCGATGGAGCTAATGAAATATTAGCTGGTTTAACTAAATTATCAACTTCATCAGTTGGCTTGGCAGACGGAGCTGATAAAGTGGCTGATGGATTAGAAACTAGTGTATCGCCAGGGATTGTTAAGTTAAATAACGGGTTAAAGCAGCTAGTAAGCGGGCAAAACCAAATTGTTGATGGTGTTTTGAAACTAGAGGTTGGTGCTAAACAAATCGCTGATGGAAATTCACAAGTCCGAGCGGGTTGGACAGACTTAACAAATGGGGTAACCACTCTTGACAGTGGAGCTAGTCAAATAGCAAGCGGAAATCAAGAGGTCAATCAAGGTTGGAAAACTTTAGCTGCGGGAACAACACAACTAAATGATGGTGCTAAAAAGGTGAATGAAGGTAGTGAAGAACTTGCAACAGGTTTAAAAGATGGAGCAGAAAAGACAAGCGGTCTTAATACTGAACAGGAAAACATAGACATGTTTTCGTCACCTGTAGAACTAGTAGCCGAAAAAGTAAATGGCTATGAGTATTATCGTGACTCAACTGCACCTTATATTATTACACTAGGGTTATTCGTAGGAATCCTAATCATGTCTCTATTCATCAATTTTAAAAGGCCAGAACAGGTTTCAAGTATTCAATGGTTTACTGTAAAATTTTTAAAACTTGCATCACTTGCTATTGCTCAGGCATTTTTACTATTACTTGTTGTGTTGTTTGTTTTAAAACTAAATGTGACTAATCCTTTAGGTTTTATCTTATTTACTAATGTGGTTAGTATAATATTTGCTAGTGTAGTGCTATTCTTAGCAGCAATTGGCGGAAACATAGGGAGATTTATTGCGTTAGCATTTGTCGTTTTACAGCTTTCTATCACAGGTGCTAATTTACCGATTGAAATGCTTCCTGAAGGATTACGCAGCCTAAGTAGTTACCTGCCTTTTACTTACTCTATAGAAGGGCTAAAATCAGTAATTTCTCTAAATGATTTTGGAAATGCTATGTTCAATTTGGCCATATTAATTGGATTTGGATTAATATTTGCTACATTAACAATAGGTACATTATTAATAAAATATAGAAATCAAACGCGACAAACTGAAATCTCAATGTAAGAAGTAGAAAAAACATGTGCTAGTTCAGTACATGTTTTTCTATTTCTTTTAAAAATGTATAGCTTTCTAAAGGGCAAGTTTTGTTACTCAATTCAAACTCAGAATTTGAAAAATAATAGTTGGTATGAGAAACTATATTGGTAAAAGTTTTCATTTTTTAGGAGGATAAAAAATGGTGAAGAGTCTTCAAGAAACAACTACATTACATAATGGAGTAGTAATGCCATGGTTCGGTCTAGGTGTTTTTAAGGTTAAAGAAGGTCAAGAAGTAATTGATGCAGTTAAGGCCGCGATTAAACATGGCTATAAGAGCATTGATACAGCGGCTATTTACCAAAATGAAGAAGGTGTAGGACAAGCCATTAAAGAATCTGGCATTGCTAGAGAAGAACTATTTGTTACTTCGAAGGTTTGGAATGCTGACCAAGGGTATGAAACTACACTTCAAGCATATGAGACAAGTTTAAATAAACTAGGTCTTGATTATTTAGATTTATACTTAATTCACTGGCCTGGAAAAGATAAATACATTGAAACGTGGCGTGCATTAGAAAAATTATATCGAGACGGTCGAGTACGTGCAATCGGTGTTAGTAACTTCCATGTACATCATCTTGAAAACTTGATGAAAAACTCTGAAATAAAGCCAATGGTTAATCAAGTTGAATATCATCCTCATCTAGCTCAAGAAGAATTACGTGCATTTTGTAAAAAAGAAGGAATACAACTAGAAGCCTGGTCACCACTTAAACAAGGTCAACTATTAAGTGAACCTACTATTAATGAAATTGCAGAGAAATATAACAAGAGTGCTGCTCAAATTATTTTACGTTGGGATCTTCAAACAGAAGTTGTAACTATTCCAAAGTCTATTAAAGAACATAGAATACAAGAAAATGCGGATATTTTTGATTTTGAACTATCTCAAGAAGATATGGATAGAATAAGTGGATTAAACAAGAACGAAAGAGTAGGTTCTAACCCTGATGTAATGTCAGCAGGTTTCGAATAAAAATAGAAAAAATACACACGGGCATGATGATTATGCCGTGTGTATTTTTTAATGTATGAAACGATTCTTTATTAATTTTGGCCCTAATGTGAAAGCCATATTAGGGCAATATAGTGTCATTTTAACGAATTACTTTTTGTTAGTTTGTCTTCCGCTTTTCTTTTGGCTTTGATGCTTCGCATTTCCGATTCGATATTCAGAACCCATCTCTACATCGTTTTTATGGTCATGTTTTTCTATCTGTTCCCTTGTTTGTTCCTTGTTTTGGCGACCTTGATTAGACATAAATCATCAACTCACTTTCCTATAATCTCGGTTATAATCTACCCAAGAAAGTTTCAAATAATCATATTGAGAAATATAGAGAGATAAAAATTCAATAAGATATGAAAAAGTTCACTATTTTTTACTAAAAAGCTGCTCACTTTTTCACAGAATATCCATACGCTTTTGTTAAACGATATGATAATATTTTTTTGTGAAAGAAATCACAAACAGGAGGATACGATCATGAAAATCAAAGCATTAGCAGCATTAGCAATTTCAGCTTCATTATTAGCAGCGTGTGGAGCAGAGGAAACTGAAAAACCAGAGGAAACATCAACTGCAGCGGAAACTGCAACAGACGTAGTAACAACAGCTTCTTTAGTTAACGAAGCTGGTGCTTTTATTAATGCAGTAAGTGAAAATGGAACATGGATCATTGCAACACTAGGAGATCTTACAATAGATGAAGATGTTGTAGTAGCAGGTGAGTTTAGAGATAAAGGCGAAGCTGATGGTGACATCTACCGCAAAATAGCTTTATATGCACAAGATGAGGATCACAACATAACTGCGCAATATACACTTACTGTTCCAAAATTAACAGTACAAAGTGAAAACTTACGTATTCAAGGTGGTACTGTAAAAGGTGATGTATATATAGAAGCAAATGGATTTAATGTTCACGAGTCAGCTACTATCGATGGTAATCTTTATTTTGCAAATGAAGAAGTTAAAGCTTCAGCTGTAATTGATGGAAAAGTTACTGGGACAACAGAAGTTGCTGGAGTAGCAGATGTAGTAACAACAGCTTCGCTAGTAAATGATGCAGATGCATTCGTAAATGCAGTAAGTGAAAATGGAACATGGATTATTGCTACACTAGGAGACGTAACAATTGATAGTGAAGTCGTAATAGCAGGTGAGTTTAGAGATAAAGGAGAAGCTAGTGGTGACATCTATCGTAAAATAGGATTATATGCACAAGATGAGGATCATAATATTACAGCTAAATACACGCTAACGGTTCCAAAGTTAACCGTTCAAAGTGAAAACTTACGTATTCAAGGTGGTACGGTTAAAGGTGATGTAGTAGTTGACGCAAATGGCTTTAATCTACATGAAACAGCAACAGTTGAAGGGAATATCTATTTTGCAAATGAAGATGTAAAAGCTTCAGCTGTTATTGATGGTACTGTAACAGGAGTTGCAGAAGTAAAATAATATCTAGCAAAAGCTTAGGGATACTCTCCTTAAGCTTTATTTCATATTAGAAAATGTATTAAATGAAGGAAGTAATCCGAGTGGAATCCAATACTTAGGATTACTAAAGCGAATTTAGAAGAAAATAACAATTGATTAATAGTTTTATAGATGCTATTATAGTCAATGTCGCTTCTGACGGAGGGAACTACCAAGTTACAAACTGCGTTGTACAGCATTTTAAAAAAATGTTGACAATAAAATGAACATTATGTTACTATAAAGAAGTCGACAAAATTCGACATCGAAAAGTTCTTTGAAAACTGAACACAATACAAGCGTCAACGTTTAATTCAAGTAACAAATTATTGAGCAATCAATACTTTCTTCGGAGAGTTTGATCCTGGCTCAGGATGAACGCTGGCGGCGTGCCTAATACATGC
>NZ_JBFOKR010000008.1:0-221824 GCF_047246645.1 Ferdinandcohnia jepli | reverse complement strand
TGTACTTTAAATTATACAAAAAATACCCTATAGAAAGAGCACTTTTTTTAAGTGTCTATTCTATAGGGTACATTTTAGTTTGAGCGATTTCTTTTTTTTATATTAGCTTTAGTTAGTTGATGCTTTTTCTGTTAAAGAGATTTGAAGTAAGCGATCATCTTTTTCGTTTGGATTACCACGACTATCATGGTTGTTAGTAATCGTAAATAGCTCATCTCTTTCAATCATTACATCTCTTAGTCTTCCTGCATCCCCAAAAAAGTCGTTCATTTTTGAAGTTGCAATATCATACGTAAAGATTTTCTTACCGGCTAACGAAGCTATGAATAGTTTTCCGTCTTTGAAAGCCATGCCAGACGGTGCCCATGTGCTGTCGCCTGAATGGAGAAGTGGTTTCACCATGTTATCTTTTTCCTCGTCACCTTGAATGGTTGGCCATCCATAGTTTTTACCTGCTTCAATAAGGTTAATTTCATCATGTCCAGACTCTCCATGTTCTGAACTATAAAGTTTACCTTTATTATCCCAGGCTAACCCCTGCGGGTTCCGGTGTCCAAAAGAGTAAATATAGGAATTATTATAAGGGTTGTCTTTAGGGATATCGCCATCTAGTTCCATTCTTAAGATTTTACCAGCTAGATTCTTAAGACTTTGTGCGTTTTCTCCTTTTCCAGTATCACCTGTGGTCGCATATAGCATTCCATCTGGACCAACTAGAATTCGACCGCCATTATTTATTTCTCCACCTGGGATTCCATCCACGAGGACAGCTTCTTCGTTCCACTTATTGTCATCAAGTTTTAATGAGACAATTCGATTTAGCGTTTTACCATCTTTTTGATATGTGTGATAGGCAAAAGCCATCTTAGATGTATCAAAATCTGGAGCCAACGTAAATCCAAGAAATCCGCCTTCTCCCTCTTGATGAATGTCTTCAGAAACAGTAACATCCTGAACTTCGACTAATCCAAATTCTCCATCAATCTGAATGACTGATCCTTCACGTTGACTCAGGAAAAAGGAACTTCCGCTTTTGTTAATTGTCCAAGGAATATACAAATGATTGGCATTAATACTACCATCATCAGCAGCAACTACTTCTACTGCCTCCTTAGAGACCTCGTCTGCATCATTCTGATAGAGTCCCTTATTATCTTCTACGGTTGTATCGTCATTAGAAAATAAGGAAAAACTCACTCCTGCAATTAAGATAACTCCAAGTAAAATAAGATATGTTGACTTCTTCAATAAACATACACCTCTAATTCATTTCAATTTTCTTCAATATTGTAGACCAATTTCTGACAATTTAAACTTTTAGTAAAAAATCTTTTTTTAGGTTGTGCTGTTTGCTGTTGTTTATATGTTGATTGAAGTGGAAGATATGAGACTCTTTGCGGAAATGCGTTTCAAGGGAGACCCTCCATGAGCAAAGTGACAGAGAGGCTTTCTGGCCAGGGCGGAAAGAGGCCATCTACTGCTGAAAGTACTAGCGTTTAACAGTGCCCATTTATAAAAGTTAAACAGTAAATCACCGT
This sequence comes from Ferdinandcohnia jepli, assembly GCF_047246645.1. Taxonomy (NCBI): domain Bacteria; kingdom Bacillati; phylum Bacillota; class Bacilli; order Caryophanales; family Bacillaceae; genus Ferdinandcohnia; species Ferdinandcohnia jepli. Next base: position 220,286 of record NZ_JBFOKR010000008.1, on the reverse strand, counting down.
CATTAAGATCCGAGGTTAATATCAAAAATGGTGATGAGAAAAGCGTAATAGTAGGATTAAAAAGAGGTGTCAGGAGATTTTGGGTATAGCTATTAATATTTAATAAACTTTTGAATAAAAGGGGAGAAACGGGTAAGATAATAAAGAATTTATTCGTTGTGGATAAATAGATGAATTATTAGAGTAGTAAAAAATAGCGTTTCTAGTCGAATTACGGAGGAATTAAAATGATTAAATGTTGTGAAGAACATATTGATTTAGCCCTTGATATGATTGTGGATGAACACGAATCTGCACCAATAATGACGAAGATTGAAGACGACGAAAAGTTATCAACAACCTGTGAATTTTGTCAAAATAAGGCTGTATATATAGTAGGGAACTAGTATTCGCATACAAGATGTGGATAGAAAATGTGGATATGTGGATAACTTTTGTGGATAAAGTGTTTGTAAAATGTGAGTGAAGTGGGGATAAAATTGAACATCACAATTATTACGGTTGGAAAACTGAAAGAAAAATATTTAATTCAGGGGATAAATGAATATTTAAAACGTTTAACGTCATATGCAAAGGTCGAGGTTGTTGAATTAGCAGATGAAAAAGCTCCAGAGAACATGAGTGATTCAGAGATGGAGCAAGTTAAACAAAAAGAGGGAGACCGTATATTATCAAAGTTATCCGATGATACACATGTAATTGCTCTTGCTATCGAAGGAAAAATGAAGTCCTCTGAACAGCTCGCAGCAGACATAGAAAGGCTAGGCACCTATGGAAAAAGTAAGATTGCGTTTGTTATTGGTGGATCATTGGGGTTGAGTAATGACGTAATGAAGCGGGCAAATGACACACTTTCCTTCTCAAAAATGACGTTTCCTCATCAGTTGATGAGATTGATATTGGTAGAGCAGATTTATAGGGCATTTCGGATTAATAGGGGAGAACCGTACCATAAATAGTTTTGTTTTTTTGCTAAAGGGAAAAAGGAGTTATTCGAATATCACTCATTGTGCTGTCAATTATATGAATGAGTGGTTTACATTTGCTTAAACAAAATCATAGAAAAAAATAGACTTTAAACATGGATGGTGTATATGCAGACAGAAGGTATATTAAAGGTGAAGTCGAAATTTGAGAAATCCTATCAAACTGGTTATCCCCTTATTCTTAAAGAAGCAATTTATAACATGGAAAGCTTAACAAAAGAGGGTATGATAGTCCAACTTGTCGATGAAAAAGACAAATATATCGGAAAAGGTTATTACGGGAAACAAAATAAAGGCTATGGCTGGATTCTAACTCATAAGGAAAATGAAAAGATTGATCAATCATTTTTTGAAAGAAAAATAAAAACTGCTTTCGAAAAAAGAAAAGAATTATTTAGTAGTGAACAAACAAATGCCTTCCGGGTCTTCAACGCTGAAGGAGACGGAATTGGCGGATTAACGATTGATTATTTTGATGGGTATTATTTAATTAATTGGTACAGTGAAGGAATCTTTGCATTTAAAAATTACGTAGTTGATTCACTGAGAAATTTAGTAGAATATGAGGGCATCTACCAAAAAAAGCGCTATGACACTGGTGGAAAATATATCGAAGAAGATGGATTTGTAGATGGAAATAGAGGTCAGTTTCCGATAATAGTAAAAGAAAATGGTGTACGCATAGCTGTATACTTGAACGAGGGGGCAATGGTCGGTGTCTTCCTCGATCAGCGCGATGTAAGAAAAACCATTTTTGATAAGTATGCAAAGGGTAAAACAGTATTGAACACATTTTCCTATACCGGGGTATTTTCTGTATTCGCTGCATTAGGTGGAGCCACTAAGACAACGAGTGTTGATCTTGCGAATCGGAGTCTGAGCAAGACAATGGAGCAGTTTAGTATTAATGATATAGACTTTGAGGCCCAAGATATTATCGTAGAGGATGTATTTCAATATTTTAAATATGCTGTAAGGAAAAGGAAAATGTTTGACCTCGTTATTCTGGATCCTCCAAGTTTTGCTAGGTCAAAAAAATACACCTTTAGTGCTGCTAAGGATTATAAAAACTTACTAAAAGAGGCTATTCTCATCACTGAAAAAAATGGGGTAATTGTTGCTTCGACAAATAGTGCGAACTTTGATATGAAAAAATTCAAAACATTTATTGATCAGGCATGTAAGGAATCAAATGTAAAATATAGTATAAAAGAGGAGTTTTCCCTGCCTTCTGACTTTGCGACAATAAAGTCATACAAAGAAGGAAACTATTTAAAAGTAGTGTTTATCCAAAAGCACTAAAAGTATAGTGAGTAGAAAACAGAAAAAAGTGTTTTGATAGTTAAATGGAAACCGAATTTAAATGTGTTACGGAGAACGTATCACAAATAGGGTAAAACAGATGGAAGAAGTAATTATGGATAAAAGGGCTAATTTAGATTGAAGGAGACCGTTTATGTGATTTAGACGGTCTCTGTTTGGTTTACTTAAACTTGTACTTCACTCATCAATGCATGAGTATTATCTTCTGTATCTTTAAAAAATACCATCCATGTTTCTGTTTGTCCCATTTTTGCTACAACATGCGGGACATCGATAAAAGTGACATCTTTACCTACTAAGTGCTCAAAAGTATCTTTAATATTAGTTACTTGAAAATAAATAACTGAACTTGAATGGGTGAATTCATCTTTTTCAGGTAGTGATAATAGTAGCCGTAATCCATCGCATTCAAAAAATGCCATACTATCTGTGTTAAATAATAGAGTGAGTCCTAGTTTCTCTTTATAAAAATCTAGTGCCCTATTTATGTCTTTTACAGGTATTCCAATTTGTCCAACTTTCTGAACTATTGTCGTTTCCATTATCCATTTCTCCCTTCAAATATCTATTCAATATAAGCATAAAAAATTTCTCTAATATTTCTTATCCAATATCACCTTTTTTCGATATTCTATAGGAGATATACCAACATGTTGTTTAAACATTTTACTAAAGGATACTGGGTTTTGAAATCCAAGTATAAAGGTTATATCAGTCATATTTTTATCTGCCTTTGATAATAGTTGCTTTGCTTTTTGTATTCTAAATTCAGAAATATGCTGATGAGGGGTTCTACCATATATTTGATAGTAAGTTCTTAATAAATGGTTAGGTGATAAAAAAGCGACCCTAGCAATTTCATTTAGTTTTATAGGTTTATCAAAAAAGGATCTTATATAATCATGTGCAATACTTACCCTTCTAAATAACTCTTCACGTGTTGCATATACTTTTTCTAATAAATGCCGAACCACATAGGGTGGTATAATTTTTGAGTCGGCTGAACTTAGTTGAAAGCTAAGTTCATTTTCTTTTTTCTAAGTCATGCTGTAAAGCGGTTTATGTCATTATAATGCAAATCTGTCAATTAATTTTCAGAACCGGGTAATTTCGCCTAGTTCTTTTTTTATGTTATACTAAAATAATAAACTATAAAAAAGGGGAAAAGGGTATGGAAAAAGTAGTAGGATTTGCAAAGAAACGATGGAAGTATATTTTAGTAGCGATTGTTGCTCTTATTATTGGTTCTACAGGGGGGCCATCTCAAAGTGATGTAGACGCAGCTGTAGAAAAGAGTGATAAATTAAATAAACAAGTAGATGAACTTAAAGCGAAAAACATGGAATCGGAAACAAAGATTACCGAACTGGAAGCAAAAGTAAAAGAAGCGGAGCCATTCTTTAAATTACAAGAAGAAGAACGCATAGCTAAAGAAGCGGAAGCAAAAGCTGCTGAAGAAAAGCGTCTAGCTGAGGAAAAAGCGAAAAAAGAAGCAGAGGAAGCAGCTAAAGCAAAAGCCGAAGCGGAAGAAAAAGCAAAAGCGGAAGCAAAAGCTAAACAAGGATATGAGACTGGTGTTACTTATGACCAACTAGCAAGAACTCCAGATGATTATATGTTTGAAAAGGTAAAGTTTAAAGGCAAAGTGGTTCAAGTTATGGAAGGGGATGGAATGACCCAAATTCGTTTAGCTGTGAATGATAATTACGATACGATTTTGTTTGGTGAATATGATTCCTCTGTTGTTAGCTCAAGAATTTTAGAAGATGATGTCATTACAATTTACGGTACTTCTACAGGATTAATCACATATGAATCAACAATGGGTGGAAATATCTCCATACCAGGTGTTTTAATTGAAAAAATTGACCAATAAAAATTTGAGACCAAGGTGCTATTTACCTTGGTCTTTTTGTGTACATTTCATAGAGTTTTGTTAATTATATAACCAAAGATGTAATAAAGAAAAATATAATGCAGTTAAGTGAGAAATATCGTTCGATCGAACAAGTGAATTATTCGGACAAATTAAAGGATTATTCCTCACCTTAGGATGTAATATTTAGTGTTATGTGAATAGAAAAAGGGCATTGGTAAAACCAATTTACCAATTTCCTTTTTTGCGGCTAAATAACCAAGGTGACCGTAACATAAGTGAGCGAGGCTTTTTATCATGAATGGAGTTAGACAGCTTTGGCATGAGTCCACTAGTGTACCTGACTTTGAGATAGTCAAAAATTATTGACAGAAAAAAATAGTAGGATTATAGTGGTTTTAAGTAAAAGTGTAAACGCTTTAATGAAGGATATCCTAGACTATAAATTTTTTTGAACAATTGTAAACACGTGTTCACAACAAAAAATCACAACATAAACAATATATCATTCTCAACAGAAACTAAATTAATAATTCCTAATAATGATAAATTCCATTTACAATATTTTTTCACTATCAATGAACACGTGTTCACGAAAGGAGGGTTTGATATTGAAAGAAATAAACAGCACAGAAATTGCGAAGTTAGCGGGCGTTTCCAGAAGTACTGTTAGCAGGGTAATCAATAATTATCCAAATGTGCCCGAGAAAACAAGGGAAAAAGTATTGAAAGTAATTAAAGAAAATAACTATTACCCTAATCTATTTGGTCAGGTCTTAGCGGGAAGGAAGACCGGAACCATTGTACTAATTACAATTGATGACGGAATCATATCAAATGACGCCATTCACACTTACTTAATTACTCGTGTAATAGAGACTGCAGCAAATTACGGATATTATGTTTTAACCATGGTTATTAGAGATCGTAACTCTCAAACATCGAAAGATAAAATTAAAGAAGTTTTTCATCAAAGGAGAGTCGATGGTGGAATTGTAATAGGCGTAAACAAAACAGAAGAGTTTGTTGAAGAGTTAGTAAAAGAAGGCTTTATTTTAGGGGTATTAGATCAGGAGCCAACTCCAAGATGTGAGTCTAATCGAATAACTTACCAATTCCCAAATAAACAAGCAGCTTCCATTGCAACAGAGTATTTAGTTCGTTTAAATCATAAAAACATAGGTATTATCAATGGGAATATAAACAGGTTAGCCGGTATCCAAAGATATGATGGTTTTGCAGAGGTCATGAAGAAATATGACTTAATTATTAGACCAGAATGGGTTCTACCTGGTGATTTCAATCAACAAAGTGGCTACTATGCGATGTTACATCTATTAGCAAGTGGAACAGAGTTACCCACTGCATTTTTTGCTGCAAACGATAGTATTGCTCTAGGTGCAATCAAGGCATTAAAGGAGTTTTCTCTTTCTATACCTGAAGATCTATCAATCATTGGTGTTGACAATCATTTATTGAGTGCCTATAGTACGCCTGCACTCACAACAGTAAAGGTAGATTTTGAGGAAATTATTGAGTCTCTAACAGTTCATGTGATTAAAGCGATAACAGGTGAAAAAGTCAATAATGTATCTAAATTGGATTTGGAGTTACAAATAAGGGATTCTTGTAGATTAATTAATTAATAATAAAGTAGGAAAACAGGGAGGATAATAAGATGAGTAACAGTGTATTAGGAACAAATGTGGTGGCACAAGTTGGTATTATCGTGAAGGATATTGAAAAAACATCTCAGGCATTTGCTGATTTCTTTGGAATGGAAAAGCCGCCAGCAAATCCAACAGATCCACTGGAAAAGGCACAAACTAGCTATAAAGGTGAACCAACAGAAGCCCGTGCAAAATTAGCATTCTTTGATATGGGGTCTTTACAGCTTGAATTAATTGAGCCTGATGAACAACCTAGTACGTGGAGAGAATTTTTAGATACACATGGGGAAGGAGTTCACCATATCGCCTTTGTAGTAAAAGATATGAAAGGAACAGTTGCAAAGTTGGAATCAAGAAACATGCCTTTAGTGCAAAAAGGCGAATACACTGGCGGAAGATATGCCTATATGGATACTTTTGGCGATCTAAAGGTGATTCTTGAATTGTTGGAAAATGACAACTAAGGAGGAGAAGTCATGAAATATTTCATTACAGGAGCAAATCGTGGTCTTGGTTTATCTTTAACAAAAGTAAGCTTATTGAATGGAGATACAGTCTTTGCTGGAGTAAGAGGGACAGAAGAAGCAAAGATAAAAGAATTACTTGAGCTAAAAGAAACTCATAACGGAAACTTGCAAATAATCGATATCGATGTTCAAAGTGAGGAATCAGTCCTTTCAGCTTTGACTCAAGTAAAGGAACAAACGGACAGCCTTGATGTTTTAATAAACAATGCTGCCATTTTAAATGAAAGAGGTAAATCAATCGAAGAGCTTGATATTGAAGCTTGCAGGCTTGCCTTAGATATCAACGTTTTAGGACCTATTCGTGTCGTTAAGCACTTTCTTCCTTTATTGGAGAAGGGAGAGAATCAGTCAATACTTAATATTTCATCGGAATCAGGCAGTTTAACCAATTCCTATAGCGGTGATTATCCATACGGCATATCTAAGGCTGCCTTAAATATGTTATCAGAAAAACTTAATTGTTACTTACAGGATCAAGATATCCAAGTTTTATCGATTCATCCTGGGTGGATGAAAACGGACATGGGTGGTGAAAATGCTCCACTTTATCCAAATGATACTGCAAAAGGCATCATTGAGTTAGCGGAGCGTAAGAAAAAAATAACAAGTCAGTATGTGTTTGTTGATTATAATGGTGATCCAATGGAAATTTAAAAGGAGATGCATATTGAATGGGCGTAACCATCACTGCTATTTTAGGAGATTACTATCATAAAGCAGAGCTTTCTAGAGAAGCATTAGAAAACGCTGTACAACAGCTAGGAAATGAAATCAAAATCCAATATAGTACTCCCGATAAGTTGCTTAATGACTTAACAGAAAAACCGGATGCGTTTATCTTATTTGCAGAAAACCGTTTGAATCCACAGGACACAACGGTTGTTACGTGGATGAATAACGAGACAGCAGCAGCCATAAATGAATACGTAGAAAACGGTGGTGGATGGCTGGCATGGCACTCAGGGATGGCCAGTTACGAAAATGTGGAAGGATATATCTCAATGCTGCGAGGCTACTTTACATACCATCCTGAAAAGCATCAAATCGTTGAATACAAAGCTACACCAGAATCATCGTATATTGTAGAGGATGATACATTCTCATTCCCTGATGAACATTACTTTGTAGAATGTGATAAAGAAAACACAAATGTACTCCTAACGTCCAGTTCAGTTGATGGTGAATCTATAGGTGGCTGGGCCCATGATTATGGGGCAGGGAGAGTAGTATGTCTTTGTCCGGCTCATCTGGAGGAGGGACTATTACATCCAGCTTTTCAAAAAATACTAGCTAATTCTCTTAGATGGTGCTCTATAAAAGAATAATATACACTCTTAAAAAATACCCTACAAACTATATTACTTCAAAGTTTGTAGGGTACTTTTAGTTAGATTGAGTTAGTCTAAAATTGTTACCTTTACTTGCTTTACACCAAAATTGATTGCATCTTGTTTAGATGGAATAAAGACATCAATTTTATTTCCTTTAATGGCTCCGCCGGTATCTCCTGAAATAGCTTCTCCGTAGCCTTCTACATAGACTTTACTGCCAAGAGGAATAACAGACGGGTCAACTGAGATAACCTTTGCTTCTGGGTTTTCTAACAAATTTATGCCAGTTGACGTAATTCCCGAACATCCTTCACATGTAGCTGTATAGGCTGTAGCTGTTACAACGATTTCTTTTGAACTTGCTTTGCTAGTTGTTGCGGGTGTGACAGTAGAAATACTTTCCTCTTCCTTTTTAACAACAGGTTCTTCATCTGAACTTTCTTTAGTTGTATCTGCAACAGACTGTACCGGTGTTTCTTCAATACTTTTAGTAGGTTTTATACCTTCAAAGATTAATAGATTTAATCCGGGATGGATAAGGTCAGAATGTAACTCGTTCCATTCTTTTATTTGTGAAACAGAGATTTGATGAGCTCTTGCTATGTCCCATAATGTATCACCTTTTTTAACTGTATATTGTTTTTGTGATGCTACTGTAAGTTTATCTCCAGGGTGTATTAAGTCTGTTGATAGTTGATTCAGAATTTTGATATTTTTTACTGAAATATTATTTGTTTGTGATAGATCCCAAAGTGTATCACCTTTATGTACTGTAATTGTTGAGGCTTGTACATTAGCACATACGGTTACTGAAAGTACTGTACCTGCTAAAATAGATACCATTTTCTTGAGCATTCTTTTATCCTCCTTGTACCTTGGTTCTAATTTTAAATAATCGTAACATAGATTTTTTGTAGAAAAAGAACAGGGAGGTATTAATTTGGTTACATCTATTGATCTTATATTGCAAAAGTATTTCTAAAATAAAATAATAGGCTGAAGTTAGTAAAGCTTGTAAAAAAACTAGTATTCTTGTCTTTTCCAAATCCTAGTTTTTCATTCTATCACTCATCAGAAGGTTTCTTGCACTGCCAACTTCTATTAATTGTTCATTCCAGGATTTAAAATCATCTAGAATATAGCAACCAGATTAAAACAACTTTATTTTTTAAAACATAATGTTTAATTTGCTTTGTATGATTGTTAAATACAGCTTGATAGAATTTACATAACAGGTGCGTAAGCGCTTTCTTAAGCTATTAGAAACAGTTATGAAAATGGAGGTAATAGAATGAGACTAACTAATGATTTGGAACACCGAATGACTAGCAAGACAATTAAACTGGTAGATACTTTTGGGAGTCCTGTTTCAGGAAAGAAAATAGAATTTAAGCAGACCAATCATAAGTTCTTATTTGGCTGCGGCATTTTTGATGTAATTGATGTTGCAAACAAAAATGTACCTGCAGACAGACTTGCCTTTCAGGAAGAAAAACTTGATAAGTTTCTAGATGTATTTAACTCTGCTACACTGCCTTTCTATTGGGGGATGTTTGAGCCTGAAAAAGGAAAACCACGTACAAAAGAATTAAAGGCGGCAGCTCAGTGGTTAAAGGAGAGAAATGTAACCGTAAAAGGACATCCGCTTTGCTGGCATACGATAACTGCACCTTGGCTTCTTGATATGAGCAATGAAGAAATCCTTAAAGCACAGTTTGATAGAATTGAACGTGATGTATCAGACTTTAAAGGGTTCATTGATATGTGGGATGTAATCAATGAAGTTGTGATTATGCCGATTTTTGACAAGTATGATAATGGCATTACAAGAATCAGTAAAGACCTTGGCCGTGTTGGCATTATTAAAGAAATGTTTGCAAAAACACGTGAATTCAATCCAAATGCGACTCTATTATTAAATGACTTTAATACATCTATTAACTATGAGATCTTGATTGATGGATGCTTAAACGCAGGGATCCAAATTGATGCTATTGGTATTCAGTCACATCAACATCAAGGATATTGGGGGCGTGAAAAGTTAGAGGAAGTATTAGACCGTTTCTCTCATTTCGGACTTCCAATTCACTTTACAGAAAACACATTGACATCTGGACATATAATGCCGCCTGAAATTGAGGATTTAAATGATTATCAGATTCCAGAGTGGGCATCTACACCAGAATTCGAAGAACGTCAGGCAAAAGAAGTAGAAGAAATGTATTCTATTTTGTTTAAACATCCTCTTGTAGAAGCAATTACGACTTGGTCCTTCAGTGATGATGGTGCATGGCTTGGAGCTCCTGCTGGATTTGTCAGAAAGGATAATAGTCCGAAACCATCTTATGAGGTTTTAAAGAAACTAATCAAAGGTGACTGGTCTACAAATGTTACTTCTAAAACTGATGAAAACGGAATGGTATCATTTGAAGGATTCCTTGGTGATTATGACCTTTTATGTGATGGTAAAAAGGTAAACTTTAAATTAGATAAAAATGATGAAACAGTACAGTTTGTAATTTAAAACAACAAGGCTATTCCAGGTTTAGCGGAATAGCTTTGTTTTTATAGAAGCTGTTTGGTGAAATTTTGACCAAATTTAATAAAGGAGATGAACATTTATGACAAGAAAGCAAGGTTTAAATCCTTATCTTCCATCTTGGGAATACATTCCGGATGGAGAACCGCATGTTTTTAATGATAGAGTTTATGTATATGGTTCTCATGACAGCTTTAACGGACATGTATTCTGTTTAAATGATTATGTATGCTGGTCAGCGCCTGTTGAGGATATGGCTGATTGGCAGTATGAAGGAATCATTTACAAAAAAACGGATGACCCACTTAATCCAGATGGAAGGATGTGTCTTTATGCACCAGATGTAACGGTTGGTCCGGATGGCCGTTACTATCTTTACTATGTTCTTGATAAGGTTTCAATTGTGTCAGTGGCAGTTTGCGATACACCAGCAGGCAAGTATGAATTTTACGGTTACGTACGTTATGCTGATGGAGCACGACTTGGAGAAAGAGAGGGTGACCAGCCTCAGTTTGATCCAGGAGTTATGACGGAGGGCGAGAATACTTACCTCTATACAGGTTTTTGTGGGGTAGGTGACAAGTCGAGAAAAGGTGCAATGGCGACGGTATTAGGACCGGATATGCTGACGATTGTAGAAGAACCTGTATTTATCGCACCTAGCGAGCCTTATAGCAAAGGAAGCGGGTACGAAGGGCATGAATTTTTTGAGGCACCTTCCATGAGAAAAAAGGGCGATACTTATTATTTCATTTACTCCTCCGTAGTCATGCATGAACTTTGTTATGCTACAAGCAAATTCCCCACAAAAGATTTTGTCTTTCAAGGGGTAATAGTAAGCAACAATGACCTTCATATAAATTCGTATAAACCTGACAATCAACCTATGTATTACGGTGGGAATAACCATGGAAGTATGGTTGAAGTTAACGGCAAATGGTATATCTTTTACCACAGACATACCAATGGAACAAGTTATAGTCGACAAGGCTGTATTGAACTTATTGATATTCAGGATGATGGAACGATATCTCAAATAGAGATGACGTCATGTGGTCCTAATGGGGGACCGTTAGTCGGACGCGGAGAATACCCTGCTTACATCGCATGCAATCTATTCTGTAAAGATGAGGAAATGTATTCAGGGACATTCGGTGCGTGGATGGACGGGAGATATCCGAAGATTACCCAGGAAGGAAAAGATGGGGACGAAGAAATAGGTTATATCGCCAATATGCAGGATTCTGCTACGGCCGGATTTAAATATTTTGATTGTAAAGGAATTCAAAAAGTGAAAATCAAGGTTCGCGGGTATTGTCGTGGAAACTTTGAGGTAAAAACATCTTGGGATGGACCGGCTTATGGACAAATTCCGGTTGATTTTACTAATGTATGGACAGAGTATTACGCAGATATTATCATCCCCGATGGCATTCAAGCATTATATTTTACTTTTACCGGCATGGGAAATGCCAGTTTGGCATCTTTTACATTGGAGTGAGAGTTAAAAAATGGGTTGGGGTATAATGACTAAAAGTAATGTTAGAGGTGCAACGGCTACTAAAGTAGATGAAGGTAAATTCTAACAATAATAGGTGTTCCTATCGTATATATTTTAAAAGGTATATTACCGTCTAGGTTATATACCTTTTTCTATTTAGAAGGTAATATGAGGACAAATGTTGAAGATATATAATGAAATCAGTTTTAGCCAAAATTGGGTAATCTAAAACGATCCTATATTGGTATAAGGGGAGGACTGTATGAAGCAACTTTATATAAAACAGAAGGTATTCAGCCTTAGTGGTAAATTTACGGTAAAAGATCAGCAGGAGAAAGATATATACTATGTCGAAGGAAGCTTCATGAAGATCCCAAAGACTTTCTCCATTATGAATATACAAAGAGAAGAAGTAGCACTCATTACAAAAAAAGTATTCAGCTTTTTACCTACATTTTATGTTGAAGTAAAAGGTCGTGGTGTTGTGATAATAAAGAAGGAGATGTCTTTTCTGAAGGCACGCTATTCGATTGAAGCGGCAGGACTTGAAGTGCGTGGTAATTGGTGGGATATGGATTTTCAAGTATTAAGGAATGGCAATATTGTAGGTATGGTGAGCAAGGAGTGGTTCACTTGGGGCGATAGCTATAAGGTCCAAATAGTGGACGAAGAGATGGAAACGGTCATTATTTCGCTCGTTGTAGCAATTGATTGTGTAAAGGCTGACCAGGCTGCCGCGTCTTCCAACAACATAACATGAGAATAAAAAATTTGAATTGTGTTGGTTAACCATTCAAAAGTAACTAATAATTCTATGAATATCTTCCTTAATGCTTCTTTCTATATAAAGAAGCATTAAGGTTTACTATAATGGTATTTCTTACTTAACATCTACCATTCTTTTGGCTCATAGTTTAAGTCTCTAAATAATTGAGTTTTCTCTTTCTTAGATAAATCTCTCCATTGTCCAGGTGGAAGGTTTCCTAAGTGTATATTCATAATTCGGATTCTTTGCAGTCGGAAAACGTCGTATCCCAGTTCTGCACACATGCGACGTATTTGGCGATTTAGTCCCTGAGTTAAAATGATACGAAAATCAAATTTTGATAATTGTTCTACCTTACAGGGAAGTGTTTTTGTACCTAATATTTTTACACCCTCTGACATCTTCTTTAAAAATTCAGGAGTTATCGGTTTGTCTACTGAAACGATATATTCTTTTTCATGCTGATTTTCAGCCCGCAGAATTTCATTAACAATGTCTCCATCGTTTGTTAGAAGCAATAAGCCCTCTGAATCTTTATCCAGTCGCCCTATATTAAATATTCGTAAAGGGTGGTTGACCAAATCAATGACATTCCCCTTTACCCCTTTTTCAGTGGTACTCGTAATACCTACTGGTTTGTTTAAGGCAATGTATACATAATTCCTTGCTACTCGGATTGGATTTCCATCTACTCGTACGTCATCCCCAGGTTCTACTCTACTACCTATAGTCACACGTTTACCATTAATGGTAACTCTCCCATCGGCAATTAATTTATCAGCACCTCGTCTGGATGCTTTACCAGATTCACTTATATATTTATTAACACGCATGTTGCCACATCCTTAATCAGGGGATTGTTTTAATAGACTAACTATACTTTATTTTAAGGATGAATCACAAACTTTTATTCAATTATGGAGGATAAAAGTTAGGTTCAAAAGGAGCAATATTTTTCAGCAGCAGCAAGAGATACTTTTTATAGAAAAATCCTCAATATAAAATTTTTTAGGTAAGAGTAAAGTATGGAATAAATTAAATACCACAACAATATTATTCTTTAAAGGTGTTCTTTATAAAAAGGTATGTCAGTTAATTGGCCTACCTGTTAAGTAAATACAGTCTAAATATGAGACTTACCCTATTTTTTAAAATAGGTATGAGGAGGTGATTGAAGTGAAGTTTTTGCAAACAAAGGCTTGGTTTCTATTGCTTCTCATACAAATTCTAATGCTTATTATAAGTATTTCAGGTGAAAACGGACCAGTAGGTGAAGGTTCAGTTTTACATGCATATCTATCAGATGATCAAACAGAAATTGGGATTGAATTAAAGCTACGTGGATCCTTAGTGATAGGTATGACATTGTTTGGTCTTGCAATTATTTTAAATGCATATCGTAAAGGACTTCGGTGGTCCTGGTATGTGTGTTGGGTATATCCCTTATTCTTTTTGCTTCATATAATCGGCTTTGGTACATTCATGCCTGATATTATTTTTTTACTACTATCTTTAGCAGCATTATTATTACCTTATAAAATCTTCTTTAATAATACTAAAAGGTAAATTCAATTCATCTCACATCCAAGTAATTTAGCTTACCCCCTACCAAAAAGGTTGGGGGTAAGCATATTCCCCCAAAATAGCAGATAGCATTGTTAAGTTGGACAGAATGTAGGAAAGTTGTAGCACCATACCTCTTAGAATATGAAGATAGATGGCCACAAATTTATTTCATTTTTCGGTGAGAAAGATTTCTCTAAAATGACAACCTTCCCATAGTAAGCTATAATTAGATGCGTTGTAACTACACCCTTCAGTGAATAGAAAGGGGTTTTTTTATGATTACATTACATCGTGTTTCTAAAGCTTTTTCGCAGTTCCAGGCTATTAAATCTGTATCTCTGACGATAAATAAAGGTGAAATCCATGGAGTAATCGGTGCGAGTGGAGCGGGAAAATCTACTTTACTGCGGATGATAAATTTATTGGAAATACCAGATGAGGGTAAAGTCGAAGTGAATGGGCAGTTTTTAACAGATTTAAACAGTAAAGAACTTCGACAGGCAAGGCAAACAATTGGGATGATCTTTCAACATTTTAATTTAGTGGCAAATAAAACAGTTTTCGATAATGTTGCTGTTCCGTTAGAGTTAGCAAAAATGTCAAAGACAAAACGCCATAGTAGAGTTGTGGAATGTCTTCAATTTGTTGGATTAGAGAGCTTACAAAATAAATATCCAACTCAATTAAGCGGGGGACAAAAGCAGCGCGTGGCAATCGCAAGGGCATTAGCGAATTATCCTCAAGTTTTGTTATGTGATGAGCCAACCTCCTCTCTTGACCCGAATACAACAGCTGAAATTCTACGTGTATTACAAAACATTAATAAAAGCCTAGGGGTAACAATTGTGATTGTTAGTCATGAGATGGAAGTCGTTAAAAGTATATGTAATCGCGTAACGATCATGGCAGATGGACAAGTCTATGAAACAATAGCAATTGAACCAAAGGGGATTCAAACTTTAAATAATAGTCCAGCATGGTTTGTAGAACAGCTAACAAAGGAAAGTGATAGCACAAATGCCTGAGATTTTAGTTCAATATGAAGCAGAGATTTGGAAAGCAATCATAGAAACCTTTATAATGGTTGGGGTTTCAATTTTAGCTGCAGTCTTAATTGGACTTCCAGTCGGGATCATACTGTATCTTAGCAGGCAAGGCCAGTTGCTTGAGAACCAGTTTGTATTTTCTTCACTAAATTTACTAGTTAATACAATCCGATCCTTTCCGTTTTTGCTATTAGTAGTGTTTTTAATTCCATTTACTAGATTACTCATAGGAACTGCCATTGGAACAGCTGCTGCAACTGTTCCATTATCGATAATAGCAATTGCTCACTATTCACGCTTAGTTGAACAATCGTTATTGGATGTACCAAAAGGTGTAATGGAGGCTGCTATTTCCATGGGTGCTTCTGTTAAGGAAATTATCTTTAAGTTTCTTTTAGTTGAGGCTCGCTCCGGACTTGTTCTAGGATTAACAACGTCGATTATTAGTTTTATATCTTATTCGACAATAATGGGAGTGGTCGGAGGCGGTGGGATAGGAGACTTTGCGATTCGGTATGGTTATCAGCAATTCAAAACTGACTTAATGATGTATATGATTATTATTATGATTATACTAGTGCAGCTAATTCAATTTACAGGTACTACTGTATCGAGGATTATTGATAAAAGATAAACAACAGGGGGAAAACATAATGAAAAAACTATTAATTTTATTGGCATTATTTCTTTTCACTTTAGCTGGATGTGGCCAAGAGAATGAAAAAAGTGAGAATGAAACTAAACAAAAGACAGAAAAAGAAGAAGTAACACTAAAAGTGGCGTCTTTAATTCCACCAATGACTGATATTGTCGAGATTGCAAAAACAAAACTAGCAGAGGAAGGAATTAACATTGAGTTAGTAGTACTTGGTGATAATGTACAGCCAAATAGTGCCCTTGCTGCAGGTGAAGTTGATGCGAACTTCTTCCAACACGTTCCATATATGGAGGAGTTCAATCGCAATAATGATGCAGATCTAGTTCCGATAGTACCTGTCTATTTTGCGAACTATGGTGTGTATTCAAAAGAATTCAATGCGATCGATGAATTACCTGAAGGTGCTGTTATTGCAATTGCAAATGATGTTTCTAATATTGACCGTTCATTGTCGTTGTTAGCTCAACACGGTGTAATTACGTTAGAGGAAAAAACAGGACCATACTATACACAAGCAAATATTATTGATAACCCTAAAGGATACAAATTTGAAGAAGTAGATTTGTTAATGTTAGCGAGAATGTATGATGATGCAGATGCAGTCGTTATGACACCTGCGTATGCAGCACCACTTGGATTAACACCTAAAAGTGACGCTCTATTAACTGAAGGCGTTGAAAATGACTTTGCAATTACTTTAGTGGCCCGTGAAGATAATGCTGACTCAGAAGCAATTCAAAAATTAGCTGAAGTTATGACAAGTCCAGATGTACGCAAATTCCTAGAAGAAAATTATGATGAAACGGCTATTCCTGCTTTCGAGTAATAGCTAAAAAAGGTAAGTGAACCGTACCCAGAGAGGTGCGGTTTTTTTCTATTTTTGAGGTTGTAAAAAAGAATTCACCAAATAGCTGGAGATCTTATTTTTACATAAAAGGAGTGTATACAATTATGTTTACCTGTTTACAATCAGTAAACAAATCGTATACAAATGCGTGTACATGTAAACAAACATGTATACATCCTTTAAACACGAGATGTATACGAAAATGTTAGCGTTGTTTACAAAAATGTATGCAAAAAGTGATAGTTTACAAGAAGTTTACAGTTATATTTCTTTTCAGTTCAGCGCATTGTGGAATCTATAAATCTCTTATAACGTTAAATGTAATAACACTAATTTTACAGATCTACCATTTTAAAATAAATCTATTAAAAGGAATGATCCACAATATGTCTAAGTCTAGAATTGCTGCTGTAGATGTCGGAAATGACTCAATCAAGGCTATTTTTGGAGAAGTGGAGTATGAACTAAATATTCCCAATATCGTAGCAAGAGATACAGAAGATCGACCGGTTATTGGAATTGAAGAATTAGATACGAAAGATCCCCTGGATGGGATTCATATTAAGGTACACTCCCCTGCATTAAAAGAAAATAATGCAATCTACCGAGTTGGAAACTTAGCAACGAAGACTAATAATGCAACCGAGCTAGATCCAGGCAGTTCAAAATCAGAAGAGGATCAAACCCTGGTAATGCTTTTTGCAACATTGGCTCTAGATGCTGTTAAAGAGGAGAATGCAGAACTCTTCTCGCGAGCAAAAAACGTAATCGATGCAAACTATACGCTTGGAACGGGACTACCACTTCGAGAAGTAAAGGAAGGAAAGGATGCGGGCTACCGTTCAAAACTGGTTGGTTCAGTCCACCAAGTAGAGTTTCTTGTAACACCCCGATATCAAGGGATAAAGGTAAATATTAAATTTAATGAAGTAAAAATATATCCCGAAGGATTTGCTGCATTTATTAATCTTGTCATGGATAATCAACTGAAAATTATAAACAAAAATTTGATAGATAAAAGAATAGTCATTCAAGATATTGGAGGCTTATCTACTGATATAGCAGTAATTAAGAACCGAAATGTCGACGATGACAAGGCGCAGGGATTTAATCTTGGAGTGTCAGAGGCTTTAGAAGCTATACGTGAAGAAATTCGTTCAAAGTATGGGGTAGAGTTAGATAGCCGTCGAGACGTAGTCGAAATTATCACACGAAAAAATGACCGAAACCATATTATGGTTAAAGGTAGTAGGACAAGCGTCCATGATATAACAGATCGCATTTTACTGGAACTTGCGAAAAAACAATATCGTTTATTACGAAACACGTGGCAAAGAAACTCCCAAACAGAAATCTGTTACTTTGTTGGCGGAGGAGCAAATGTGTTAAAGGAATATATTAAAACAATTAATAATAGTTTAGATGGCTATAATATTGAATTCTTTGAAGATGAGAAAGAGAGCATTTGGATGATGGCCAATGCTTATTATAAATTGATTACTGATTATGTAAGGAGAACGGAAAAGTCAAAGGCAGTTCCTGAACCTGCGAAAAAATGAAATTAGGTGACATGTTAAATGAATCAGGTAAAAAGAGGTCAAGCCATTTCATTCCGTATTCCTTCTGATACTCCAGATCATCTAGTAAAACAGCTGCAAAAGCTAAAAGAAACAGAGAGAAGGAATTTTTCTAGT
Source organism: Ferdinandcohnia jepli (assembly GCF_047246645.1). Lineage (NCBI taxonomy): Bacteria > Bacillati > Bacillota > Bacilli > Caryophanales > Bacillaceae > Ferdinandcohnia > Ferdinandcohnia jepli. Next base: position 201,956 of record NZ_JBFOKR010000008.1, on the reverse strand, counting down.
AAAATCGCAGATTTTGTTCTGCAAGGAGTTAGCAGTTCTTTTTCAAGGGAGCGGGAGACAATAACAATCCCTCTTCCGCACAAGCTAAGTAAAACACAGCGGAATTGGTTAAAGCATGAGCACTCTGAAGCATTGCTTGGCAGTATCATTTATCAACTTTTAAATGACCCAGTTCGTGCTACTGCCTTGCTAGCTTCCTTAAACAGTAACTCCTTGGATATAAATGAAGCATTGTACTTACAGGAAAAAGAAGAAAAGGACGTATTCCTCGAACAGCCTACTACAAAAAGTTCTCAAAAAGAAACTGCCGTTACGCAGGAAATTGATGACTTAGAAATGTTTGAGTGGAATCGTAATAATCAAGAGGACCCCAAAAATATAAAAGAAAATGATGAATCAGAGAACGACCTTGATAGTCTTTTAGGCGATTTTCTTTCAAAAATGAATAAATAGCAGGAGAATAACAAGCCTTTGAGTTCAGATGAAAATTATTCATCATCATTACCGTGGAAATATTATTGTAGGCACATTGATGATGGTAACCGATATTTCAGGATGATAGGGCTGGCATTCATCTTGCCCAAAAAAAGATAGAGACTTCGAATAGGTATAGTAGGAACTTCTAAATTTTATAAATAATTTAGGATTCGCGGAGTTAGGAGGAAACAACTTTGTTTGAGTTTGATACAGATTTTGATCAATTTGCGAGAATAAAAGTCATCGGTGTTGGTGGCGGCGGAAATAATGCGGTAAATCGGATGATCGAGGCTGGATTAGAAGGTGTAGAATTTATTGCTGTCAATACAGATGGACAAGCGCTTAACCAATCTAAAGCAGATGTTACTATCCAAATTGGAGCATCTTTAACAAGGGGATTAGGAGCAGGCGCAAACCCTGAGATAGGAAAAAGAGCTGCCGAAGAAAGTGAACGCGAAATTGAAGAATTGATAAAAGGAACGGATATGGTTTTTGTTACCGCAGGTATGGGCGGTGGTACAGGAACAGGAGCAGCACCTGAAATAGCAAGGATTGCTAGGAAACTAGGAATCCTAACTGTTGGAGTTGTAACCCGTCCTTTTAAATTTGAAGGCCGGAAAAGAGCAACAAATGCAGAAGCTGGAATCAATGCAATGCAGGAAGCGGTGGATACGCTCATTATTATTCCAAATGAGCGTTTACTGCAGATTGTAGATAAAAAAACTCCAATGCTGGAAGCATTCCGAGAGGCAGATAATGTCTTACGAAGAGGTGTCCAGGGTATATCCGATTTAATTGCTGTCCCAGGATTAATAAACCTTGATTTTGCCGATGTGAAAACGGTCATGTCTCACAAGGGGACTGCCATCATGGGAATTGGTATCTCAAATGGAGAAGGACGTGCTGCTGATGCTGCACATAAAGCAATAAATAGTCCTTTACTTGAAACATCAATTAGTGGTGCAAGAGGAGTCATTATGAACATTACAGGAGGTCGCAATTTAAGTCTCTTTGAAGTACAAGAAGCGGCTGATATTGTTTCCTCAACGACGCATGAGGATTTAAACATGATATTTGGTTCAGTAATTAATGAGAACTTAAAGGATGAAATTATCGTAACTGTTATTGCTACTGGGTTTAATGAACAGTAATAAAGCTCTGAACTTGGTTCCAAAGCCTTTGATATCCAAATAAACGGATGATAAGGCTTTGGTTTTACTTATTTTTATGACCTTTTGCAGAGTTTATGACTTTTTTACTATCGGAAAATAGTTTATAATAATCAGATAATAGTAGATATTTTAATCTATAAATAATTATAATAGACTATGATATAGTTATAGTTAAAGACAGAAAAGTGTGTACCTGGCTGTGCCTTGCTTTTTAATGACATATGGGCAGGAGCGCCTACTCTTTTTTGCCAATTTGCCAATAAAGGGGATAAGGAAGGTTATCATGAGCAGCATACAGAAAAATACAGACGTTATCTTAATTGGTGCCGGAGTCATGAGTGCGACTTTGGGATCTTTACTAAAAGAATTAGTACCTGAATGGGAAATCAAAGTATTTGAGAAACTTGCAAGTCCAGGGGAAGAAAGCTCTAATGAGTGGAATAATGCAGGTACGGGACATGCAGCCCTTTGTGAGCTTAACTATACATCCGAAAAACCAGACGGATCTATAGATATTAGCAAGGCAATAAAAATTAATGAGCAATTTCAACTTTCAAGACAATTTTGGTCCTACCTCGTAGAACATAACCTGATTACTAATCCACAGGATTTTATTATGCCAATCCCACACATGAGTTTGGTACAGGGAGAAGAGAACGTAGAATTTTTGCGAAAGCGATTTAAAGCGCTATCAAAGAACCCTTTGTTTCAAGGCATGGAATACTCAGAAGAGCCTGGAAAATTAGAGGAATGGGTACCACTAATTATGGATGGCCGCACATCAAATGAACCAATCGCTGCAACAAAAGTCGACTATGGAACTGATGTTAACTTTGGTGCATTAACGCGAATGTTATTTGATCACTTGGAAAGTAAAAACGTTGAGCTCAATTACAAACATAGTGTTGAGGATATTAAACGAACAAGTGAGGGTAATTGGAAATTAAAAGTAAAGAATCTTGTAAGCGGTAAAACTGAGAATCATACAGCAAAATTTGTCTTTATTGGTGGCGGAGGTGGTAGCCTACCACTACTTCAAAAAACAGGTATACCGGAATCAAAACATATAGGTGGATTCCCAGTAAGCGGGTTGTTCATGGTGTGTAACAATCCGGAAGTTGTAGAACAGCATCATGCAAAAGTGTATGGAAAAGCAAAAGTGGGTGCGCCTCCAATGTCTGTTCCACATCTTGATACAAGATATATCGACAACAGAAAGTCTCTGCTGTTTGGACCATTTGCTGGTTTCTCACCAAAGTTTTTAAAAACGGGTTCAAACCTTGACTTATTAGCTTCTGTAAAGCCGGATAATGTGCTTACGATGTTAGCTGCCGGTGTTAAAGAAATGTCTTTAACTAAATATCTCATCCAACAAGTGTTGCTTTCTAATGAAAAGCGTATGGAAGAATTACGTGAATTCATACCAAATGCAAAAAGTGAAGATTGGGATATAGTAGTAGCTGGTCAACGCGTACAGGTAATCAAAGATACTGATGCTGGAAAAGGCACACTACAATTCGGAACAGAAGTGGTTAGTGCGGCGGACGGATCGGTGGCTGCATTACTTGGTGCTTCTCCTGGTGCATCTACTGCAGTTCACGTTATGCTTGAAGTATTAAATAAGTGTTTTCCACAACATATAAACGAGTGGGAGCCAAAAATAAAAGAAATGATTCCATCTTACGGGGTGTCGCTGGTTGAAAATCCAGAGTTATTCAAAAAAATTCACACCTCAACAGCAGAGACACTAGGTTTAATCGGAAAAGAACCGGTAGTTAGTGAAAAAGAGTTGGTTTTTAGTTAATTCTTTAAAATAGTAAGAGTGAAATATAGGACCTTTGATCCTTATATGGGTTAAAGGTTCTTTTTTATGAAGATAATGATTTTATAAAAATGTAATTTTGAGATAATAGATAAATACAAAATTTTACTCTGCTGTCGTTGATGGTTAAGAGGGTAATAGAATAATAAAGGAGGAACTACTAAATATGAGTAATTTACCAAGCTGTCCAAAGTGTAACTCTGAATATACCTATGAGGATGGAGCACTCTTCGTTTGTCCAATGTGCGGAAATGAGTGGAGCTCAGAATCTGATAATGGGAACGCTGAGGATACACTTTTTAAAGATGCTAATAGGAATATACTACAAGACGGAGACACTGTAACAGTGATTAAAGACCTTAAGGTAAAAGGAAGTTCTTCTGTTTTAAAACAAGGGACGAAAGTAAAAAATATTCGTCTAGTTGATGGAGATCATAATATTGATTGTAAAATCGAAGGTTTTGGAGCAATGAAGCTAAAATCTGAATTTGTAAAAAAGATTTAATGCTTCTAAATTAAGTGTTTTAGATAGTAAAAGGATTTGCCGTTCAGGGCAAATCCTATTTTTGTGAGAAAGTATTACGATTGTAAATTACCGATATATCGATTAAAATAAACGATATAAAATGTGAGAGTTAAGGAGGAAAAAATTGAAACGACGAAGAGGGTTTGTTCAAATTGCAATACTGCATTTGTTAGAGGAAGATTTCATGCATGGTTACCAAATCATGAAAGAGTTAGAAGAACGGTCAAATGGTGCTTACTCGGCGAGCGCTGGTACTGTATATCCTGCGCTACAGGAACTGGCAGATCAAAATCTTATCGATGTTGATGATAAATCGGGAAAAAAAGTCTATTCAATCAATGATATTGGGAAAAAGCGTCTTGAAGAAGTAGCCAAACATAAAGATGGCGACTTTTGGAATGAATGGAAAGAAAGAATGATCTGGAAAAACTCTGCGGAATCAATACAATTGACTGTGGCAATGGAACGCTGGGAAAAAGAAGTTAGAAAGTCTATGAAACTAGCACGTAAGAATCCGGGGAGTGTAATTGAGTTAATAACTCTTATCGATGAGATGACTGAACGACTACAAAAGAAGAACAATACATAAGGGGAACTTTTATGAAAGCTGTAAAAAAATTATTGAAATATATTAAACCGTATACTTTTTTTGCTATTATCGGACCTATCTTTATGTGTATTGAAGTTGGTATGGACCTCTTACAACCAACAATTATGCAGAAGATGATTGATACGGGCATTGGTAACCAGGATAATCAGTACGTGATAAAACTAGGAATCTTAATGCTAGTAAGTGCTATTGTTGGTTTATTTGGAGGATTGGGGAGCGCTATTTATGCAGCAAAAGCTTCCGTTCACTTTGCGACTGATATTCGAAGAGATGTGTTTCGTAGGATAGGAACATTTTCGAATCATAATACAGATACATTTGGTACGGGAAAATTAATTACGATTGTAACCAATGACATCGCTACTATACAACAAGCTGTTATGATGACATTACGTGTTTTTGTAAGAGGACCATTATTGTTTATTGGTTCTGTAGTTATTGTTTGGTTCACTGCAAGAGAGTTATTTCCAATACTGTTGGTTGCTATCCCTATTCTAATGTTGTGTATCTATTACTTTTCTGTAAAGTCAGGAAAACTTTTTGCAAATGTACAAAAAGCAATGGACCAGGTAAATACAAAGCTTCAAGAAATATTAGCGGGCATTCGGGTTGTGAAGGCTTTTGACCGTAATGATTATGAGAAGGATCTCTTTAAGAAAGTAAATGACCAATTAATGAAGCGTAACCTAACAGCAGAGCAGCATATCCTAACGTTGATGCCAATTATGATGTTTGTTGTAAATATAGGAATCATTGCCGGGTTGTGGATGGGTGTACTAAAGGTAAATGAAGGCACACTTCAAGTTGGTGTTATTTTAGCATTTATAAACTACCTTACTATCATGATGAATGGCTTAATGAGCAGTAGCCACGTGTTAATGCAGATTGCTCGATCTTTTCCTTCAGCGGCCCGTATTAATCAGGTGCTTGAAACAGAGAGTGATATTACTGAAATAAATCTCCAATTAGGTAATGGTTCTCTACAAGGAAATGTTCAGTTTAAAGATGTGGATTTCAGTTATAGTAAAAATGGAAATAATGTTTTAAAAAATATTTCGTTTACAGCAGAAGCAGGTCAAACCATTGGCATTATAGGGTCAACTGGGAGTGGAAAGTCAACACTTGTAAAACTGATTCCACGTCTCTATGACCCTGATTCTGGGGAAGTACTTATTGATGGCGTAAATATAAAGAAATTGCCGCTTGAAAAAATTCGTACAGCGATTGGGTTTGTTCCGCAAAAGGCAACTTTATTTTCTGGAAGTATTAAGGATAATTTACGTTTCGGAAAAGAAGAAGCATCCGAAGAGGAAATGAATCAAGCTTCAAGATCTGCCGCTGCGATTGAATTTATCGATAGGTTGGAAGAAGGGTTTGAACACACGCTTATGCAAGGTGCTACAAATCTGTCAGGGGGGCAAAAACAACGGTTATCCATGGCACGTGCATTAATCCGTGAAGCAAAGATCATTGTCCTAGATGATTCGACTTCTGCAATAGATGCTTTATCTGAAGCAGAAGTACAACAAGCATTACGAAGCAGATATCCTCATACAACAGTATTTATCATCTCGTCAAAAGTTTCTTCAATCAGGGATGCAGATCTAATCCTTGTGTTGGAAGATGGGGAAATTGAAGCGAGTGGTACACATGAGGAATTACTGTCCACTAGTAATGTGTACAGAAAGATTTATAGCTCACAAGGTGGAAGAGAGGTTGAATCTGTATGAATAATGCTGCCTCTAAATCTCAACCAAACATCATTAATCGCGCACGTGGTCCAAGAGGGTTAAGCGGCCCGGTTGAAAAGGCAAAGGACTGGAAAGGTTCATTAAAAAGGATATGGATGTATATGGAGAAGCAAAAGGCGGCATTAATCGCCTCTATCATTTTTGTTATCCTTTCCACTTTACTGGGGCTTCTTGGACCATATATGATTGGAATCATAATAGATGATTATATCATTCCAAGGGATATAGCGGGAACGCTCAGATATTTGGTTTTACTTGCGATTGTTTATCTCTTTACTGCCATATTTACATGGCTTCAAACATTTATGATGGTACGTGTATCCATACAAACGATAAGGAATTTGCGGCAAGATTTATTTAATAAATTTCAAACCTTATCATTACGATTTTTTGATAAAAGGACTCATGGGGATCTCATGAGTAGGGTAACAAATGATATTGATAGTTTGAATAATGCGTTAAGTCAAAGTGTTATCCAAATAATCTCAACAGTTCTAATGGTGTCTGGTGTAGCTATTGCGATGTTCACACTAAATTGGGTGCTCGCGATTGTGACACTACTTGTCATACCGTTGATGATAGTGACTACTAAAAAATTAATTACTTATAGTAGAAGTCACTTTATCAAAAGGCAACGAGATCTAGGTGAATTGAATGGCTTTATTGAAGAATCGATTACAGGAAACGAAGTCATAACACTGTTTGGAAAAGAAGAAAAAATAAATGGCCAATTTTCAGTAGTGAATGAACGATTGCGCCAATCGGCCATGGCGGCTGATACTGTTTCAGGATTCCTTGGTCCGGTTAATAACTTTATCAATAATATTGGACTGGGTTTGGTTATAGCAGTTGGTGCAGTCATGACTGTTCAGGATTTGGCAAGTGTCGGAATCATTGCAGCGTTCGTAACGTACTCACGTCAATTTTTCAGACCAATCAATCAACTTTCAAATTTATTCAATATGTTCCAGTCCGCTATTGCTGGTGCGGAGCGTGTTTTTGAGATTATGGATGAGACACCGGATTTAGTAGATAAAGAAAATGCCATTGTGAAAGAAAGTCTAACAGGTGAGGTTGAATTCTCACATGTTCATTTTAGCTATGAAAAAGATAAGCCCATTTTAAAAGATATTAATTTTAAAGTAAGACCAGGAGAGAAAATTGCCCTTGTTGGTCCAACTGGTTCAGGTAAAACAACTATTATCAATCTATTGATGAGGTTTTACGACGTAACTGCTGGTGAACTAAAATTAGATGGGCAAGATATACGAGATTATCTATTAAGCGGATTGCGTAAGAAAATTGGAGTCGTGCTTCAAGATACATTCCTCTTTTCAGGAACCATTATGGACAATATCCGCTATGGGCGTCTAGAAGCAACCGATCAGGAGGTAATAAATGCTGCAAAAATGGCATCAGCACATCAGTACATTCAGCATTTACCTGAAGGTTATCTAACTCGTATTAACTCAAGTGGCTCAAACTTAAGTCAAGGACAAAGGCAATTGCTAGCCATTGCCCGTGCCATTTTAGCCAACTCAGATATTTTAATACTCGATGAAGCAACATCAAGTATTGATACGAATACTGAAATCGAAATACAAAAGGGAATTAATATTTTAACAGAAGGTAAGACCAGCTTTGTAATTGCACACCGCCTAAAAACAATTGAAAATGCAGATCGTATTCTCGTAATACACCAAGGGGAAATCATTGAGTCTGGTACACACCAAGAACTCCTGAAGAAACAAGGCTTCTATTTCAATATGTATTATAGTCAGTTTAAGGATACGGGGACCAATTAAATGTCCCAAGTTAGACATGAGAAGGAAGGACATGGGCAATAGCCCATGTCCTTTTGTATATTCTGGCCTTTTATTATATATACAACTCTTTAAAAGTATATAGATTGGATTACCACTAATCAAAATCAAGTACAAACATCCTAATTAGATTAAAAGTGGATCACGGACTTGTCCCTATAACCCATTTTTCCACCATATGCGATTATTCCGGAAGATAAGGGAGCATTTCTAAGGATGTTTGGTGGTAAACCAATCTGAGAAGCGTTATGCATAAGTTATCATTAAATATAAGTATTTACCGGAATTTACTGACAATTGTTTCTATAGTAATATATTTATATACCGTTTCGTTCTAAACTAAACCAGTAAAGTTGGTGGTTTCCTATACACCATGTTAGAAGACATCTCCCATAGTTCCTTTTTTAACCCCGTACTGTAAGCCATACTCTTAGATTTTTAACTCACATCTAAAAAGTAATCTCAAAAAAATATTATGACGAAGATTGGAGTGGTTTGTTGGATACCAATACGATTAAAAAACCTACATTTATGTATGCTTTGCTTATGCTTTTAACTGCGGTAGCAGTAATTTCAATTGGGATTTTAGCGTTTGATGCACCGATTCAAATTCTGATGTTTTTCAGTATGCTTGTTCTTATTCCTTTTATGATGAAATTAGGATTTACGTATAAACAAGTAGAAAAATCGATGATGAGATCGATGGGGAGGGCACTACAACCCGGGCTGATTTTATTAACCGTCGGTGTTTTAATCGGTGCATGGATTGCTTCGGGTACTGTCCCAACCTTAATTACGTACGGTATTAATGCTGTTTCTCCGCAGTTCTTTTTAGTTACAACATTACTATTCTGTTCACTTGTTTCAGTGGCTACCGGAACTTCATGGGGAACAATTGGTACTGCTGGGATTGCAATGATGGGAGTGGGGACTACCTTAGGTATACCTGTTGGACTTACGGCAGGAGCAATCATTAGTGGTGCTTATTTCGGAGACAAGATGTCGCCCCTCTCTGATACGACAAACCTAGCACCAACTGTTACAGGTGGAGATCTATTCTCACATATTAAACACATGCTATGGACAACAGTTCCAGCATATCTTATTACTGCAATCATCTTTACACTAGTTGGTTTAAAGTATAATGCATCCTCGGTAGATGCAGTTAGTGTAAATCAGTTACTTGCATATTTAGATGAGACATTCCATATTGGGATTGTGCCGCTTATCCCTATTATTGTTCTCATTACACTATTAATGTTAAAGAAACCAGCGGTGCCATCTATTTTTATAGGTGCGGCAGTTGGTGGGGTTATTGCTTTTCTATATCAAGGATTTAGCTTTGCAGATATATTTACTATTTTCTACAGTGGATATGAGGTAGAATCTGGTATTGAAGTTGTTGACAGCTTACTACAGCGCGGCGGATTAACTAGTATGTTAGCTTTAATTGCACTTTTCTTATTTGCACTAGGGTTAGGTGGAATGTTAGCAGAAGCGGGTGTGTTAGAAGCGATTATAGCGTCATTTGCTCATAAAATACAACATACTGGGACACTTGTTTTTGTGACAATTATCGTCAGTTATGTAACACTAGCAATCGGTGGATCTATCTACTTCTCAACTGTAATGGGTGGTACACTTATGAGGCCTATATTTGAACGTTTAAATCTTAAACCAGAAAATCTGTCCAGAATTTTAGAGGATACAGGTACGCAAGGTGGCGCACTTGTACCTTGGACTGGTAGTGGAATTTATACAGCTGGTGCACTTGGGGTAGCAACTGGAGCTTATCTACCTTTTTGCTTCCTGGCACTAATTACGCCAATGGTTTCCCTATTCTATGGAATTACAGGCTTAACAATGACTAAGAATGAAGAACCAAAGAAGAAGAGTAAAGCTATGGAGCCGGTTGAAGCATAATTTGTAGCGGAATTTATTCCCCTTGAAATAAAAAAAAGACGACCAAAAGGTCGTCTTTTTGCGTATTGCGGCGAGAGACAACACTCCACATAGTGTTTACCCAAAGGTACGTCAATCTCGTCTTATGCAAATCAGCTCATCGCTACGCAAGTATACCATGCTTTTACATGAAAGAAAAGATACAAAATTTGGCGCTTTTAAGTTTCATTAATCTACTAATTAAATGGTATAAAACATTTGAATCTTGAGGATAAACGGATTAAGTATGATATATCTCCCCCAATGTCCTATTCAAACGATGCTTTCATTTCCTTCATTTTTTGAGTTACAAGAGGATAGAAGTATTTCTTTGCACTATCGGTGGAGTTTCCACCGAAGAATCCTGTACCTGGACAGGTTTTAACATTATAGTCAGGTCCTTTGTCTAATACACGTTCTCCTGTTTTTACATTCCACCAATGATGATAGGTGATGCTATCAACAGAAGGAGTTAACCCGAATTTTAAACAGAGGAGGGCAGTAAGATAAACAATAGTGTCTTTTTGTTCCTTTGTCATTTCATCGCAGCCTTCATCGAAATTACCAAGGTTTTCAATAGCTATTCCTACCGCATTTGCCTGTGCTCCAATAGTTCCTTCGGGAGCAATATTTATTGGTCGGGAAACAGCAATCTTTCCGTCTGGAAACGTTGTTATGTTTTGAGCAATTTGATTCCATCCCATTTTTTGAATATGAAAATTTTCCATTCCTTTAAGTAACAAAAAATGATTAGAGCCATTAAAACGGCTGTATGAAGGGATCCAGGTGTGATGTTGTTGGATTAGACTAATCTTTCTTTTAAACTTATTGTTTATTATCCAATCCTTGAATTCGTCTTTAGTCATAAGAATATGATGTCCATCCATCTTATATTTCCTAGGAGGAACAGTAATGTTTTGTCCAACATATAATTCTTCTGATTGTAAACCATTTGCCTTCTTGATCTCCTCAACAGACGAATGAAACCGAAGAGCGATATCCTTCATTTCCTCTCCTGCCTTGACCTCATATGAAAAGGGAATTAAAATTTTTTGACCAACAACAAGTAAATCGGACTGTAACCCATTTGAAAGTTTTATTTCCTCTACTGATGTTTCAAATTGTTTTGCAAGATCAGGTAAAGTATCACCTGCTTTTACTACGTGAACATTGCTTTCATTTGCATAAACAGAAGGAGACACCGAAGATATGCACAATAAGAGACAAAATACTAAAACAAGTAATCTTTTCATTCTATTTATCCTTTCTTATAAACAAACTCTGCACTCATAGTTTGCAAAAGAACCATCAGTTTATACGGATATTTTTTACATCAAACTGAACAGGAGATAGTTTTTTGCGGACTGTCCCTATTAGGGTATTATGTTTGCGGTGCTCACCATTCCGAAACTGACGTTGCAGTTGAGTTATGCTATCCTACTTAATCTGAAAAACCTAACATTACTATAAAAAAAATCCATAACACATCAAAATAGTGTCATGGATTTCTTCTTTTTATTCTTCTCCGTAAGGATGGATTTTCTGGATTGTACCATCTTCATTATATTTTATTTCTGTATACTTCACACTTCTTTGGTGGTCAATTCCGCCAGATAGTGAGGAATCATGATAGAATAAATACCATTTATCTTCAAATTGTACAATGGAGTGATGTGTTGTCCAACCAACTACAGGCTCAAGGATTGTACCTTTGAAAACGAATGGACCTGTAGGAGTTTTACTCATTGCGTAAACAATTTTATGTGTTGTACCAGTTGAGTATGATAAATAGTAATATCCATTGTATTTATGAACCCATGGTCCTTCAAAAAATCGTCTATCTTCGTCACCAGCTAGAAGCGGCTTACCATCTTCATCCACAATTGAAATTTCCTGAAGATCACCTTTAAAGTTTTTCATATCATCAGTAAGCTCAGCAACACGTGGTCCTAATGCAGGTGCAGTTAATTCTGGTCCTTCGGCATCAGGAGTAAATGTGCCTGTTTGCCACTTTTCTAACTGGCCACCCCATAGTCCGCCTAAGTACATATAAGCTTTGTCGTCTTCATCAACTAATACAGCTGGGTCAATACTAAAGCTTCCAGGAATATAATTTTCCTCTGCTTTAAAAGGTCCTGCAGGGTTTGTGCTTGTAGCTACTCCAATTCGGAATATACCATCTTTATCCCTTGCTGGGAAAAATAAATAATATGTGTTGTTCTTATATGCTGCATCTGGAGCCCAAAGCTGTTTTGATGCCCAAGGAATATCTCTAAGATGAAGTGCTTCACCATGGTCTACAACTTCTGAATTAAAGTCGTCCAAAGATAATACATGATAATCTTCCATTGCATATTGATCACCATTGTCATTTGAAGAACCACCATGAGCAAGGTCATGGGAAGGGTAAATATATAATTTACCTTCGAAAACATGTGCAGAAGGATCTGCTGTGTAAATATGTTCAACTATAGGTGTATTCTGTTTTGTGGGTTTAGTCATTTTTTTCTCTCCTATCTAGTTAAGTTTAGAAAAAGTAAGCGCTTTAATATTACCTATTATAACAACCATATTTGATAAAACCATTTGAAATTCTAAAGGAAGTATTGAAGTTTTTTAACAATCTATCGATTAAGTTAAAAATTTGAGAAACAATACAGGAGTTAGACAAAAAAAGTGTAGAGCTAAAACGCAATAATACACGTTACATTAACCGGTTAAATGGGAATGATAAGAAAGAATTATGAAAAGGGAGGCAAAAAAGTGAAGGCTATTACTACAGATGAACTTAATCAAAAAATTAAAAATGGTGAGCAGGTTACCATTATTGATGTTAGAGAAGATGATGAAGTAGCAGAAGGAAAAATTCCAGGAGCAAAGCATATACGTCTAGGTGATATCTCGAATCGATTAGATGAACTCGATAAAAATGAACATTACTATATTGCTTGTCGCTCAGGAGGTAGAAGTAGTATGGCTTGTGAGATTTTAGAGGAGAACGGGTTTAATGTAACCAACATGACTGGTGGAATGTTGGCTTGGAAAGGTGATATAGAAGCAGGGAAGTAATAGTACATAGAATTCGTTAAACAAGGGAAATTATAATACTAGGAGGGATAAAATATGAAACGATTTTTCCTAGTATTTTTCTTACTTATTCCAATCGTCTCTTTAGTAGGTTGTGGAGACGATGACGAAATGCCTGAAGAAGGAGAACAAATTGAAGAAATTGAAGAAGAAGATGAAATTGGTGATGGAGAGATAGATGATGAGTAAAAGAGAAGAGTGCCTTGAATGGCACTCTTCTTTAGGACTTAGAAAAAGACCAAGTCATGATGTTTTATTTACTAAACTTAATTTGTGCTTACTGGTTTTTTTAGAACGCCCAGTAAAACAGCTGTTACGATAGCTCCTATTATTACTGCAACTAAATATAGAAGCCAGCTACCATCGACAAGAGGTATAACGAATAATCCGCCATGTGGAGCGCGTAAACCAATGCTGAACATCATTGATAATGCACCTGCAACAGCTGAACCAATCATTAGAGAAGGGATGACGCGGATTGGGTCGGCAGCTGCAAATGGTATAGCACCTTCTGTAATAAAGGATAATCCCATAATATAGTTAACCTTACCGGCTTCTTGATCTTGTTTATTAAATTTACGTTTAAAGAATGTTGTTGCTAATGCAATCCCTAATGGAGGAACCATACCAGCAGCCATAATTGCAGCCATTGGTTCGTAAACCCCGTTTGCTAAAAGACCAGTTCCAAACACATAGGCCGCTTTATTTACAGGACCACCCATGTCAAATGCCATCATGAGGCCTAAAATAATACCTAGTAATATAGCATTTCCTGTTCCAAGTCCAGATAGAAATTCAGAAATAGCAGTATTTAACGCACCAACAGGTTTATTGACCACAAATAACATGATGAAACCTGTGATTGCAATACCTAGTAGAGGATAGATTAATATTGTTTTAATTCCTTCAAGTGAAGAAGGCATTCCAGCAAATACTTTTCGCAAACCGACTACAACATAACCTGCTAAGAAACCTGCAACAAGCCCACCAAGGAAACCTGCTCCACCACTTGTCGCAAGCATACCTCCAACCATACCAGCAGCAAATCCTGGTCTATCCGCAATACTCATTGCAATAAAACCTGCTAATACAGGTACCATTAATGCAAATGCATTACCGCCACCAATTGTCATTAATGCTTCTGCAATAGGGTGGTAAGTTGGGTCATCAGGATTAGCTGAGTTAAATCCAAACATAAAGCTTATTGCAATTAATATACCGCCACCAACAACGAATGGAAGCATGTTAGATACGCCACTCATTAGGTGCTTATAAATTGTAGCTCCTATACCTCGACCGCCACTTTGTTCACGATCTGAATTAGATGTACCATCGCCACGGAAGATAGGGGAATCCTTTTTTAGAGCTCTTTCAATTAGTTGTTGTGGTTTTCTAATACCATCTGCAACCGCTGCTTCAATAACATGCTTACCGTTAAATCGGTTCATCTCAACTTTTGTGTCTGCAGCAACGATAACTGCGACAGCGTTTTCAATTTCTTCCTGTGTTAAGACGTTCTTAGCTCCACCTGAACCATTTGTTTCTACTTTGATGTCTACTCCCATCTCAGCAGCTTTGGCTTTTAATGAGTCTGCAGACATATACGTATGAGCTATTCCAGTCGGACATGCAGTTACAGCAACAATGAACTTTTTCTTACCTGACATCGATTGTTCTTCTTGTTTTTCCTCTTGATCATGTAGATTAATAATGTTTAAAATATCAGTCTCTGATTTTGCTTCAAGTAATTGTTTACGAACATCTTCCTTCAGTAAGATTGTTGATAGTCTTGAAAGTGCTTCAAGATGTGTGTTGTTTGCACCTTCTGGAGCAGCAATCATAAAGAAGAGATGAGCTGGTTGGCCATCAAGAGATTCATAGTTTACACCTCTAGTAGACCTACCAAAAGCGATTGCTGGTTTTTTGACAGCACTAGTTTTCGCATGTGGAATTGCAATTCCTTCGCCAATCCCGGTAGTACTTTGTTCTTCTCTATTAAGAATTGCTTTTTTGAACTGAGCTCTGCTAGCGAGCTTGCCAGCAGAATCCAATACAGAAATCAGTTCATCAATTACATCATTTTTTCGATTGCTTTTTAATGATAGAGTAATTGTATCCTTGGTTAATAATTCAGTTATTCTCATAACTGTTCCCCCTTAGAAAGATATTTTTTCTAACGTAACTTGCGGTAATAAACTCACAACTTTTTCTTCTGTGCATAAGCCAATTGAGAAGGCCGTTGCGCTACCAGCAGCAACACTAAAACGAAAAGCATCTTCAATGTTTTGTGTTTTTGTGTAAGTGGCGATAAACCCAGCAACCATTGAATCTCCAGCACCAACTGAACTTTTCACTTCGCCTTTCGGTACCGTAGCAACTAAGGCATACTCTTCTGTAAGTAGTACAGCTCCATCTCCAGCCATTGATACAATGACATGTTGTGCACCACTTTGAATGAGTTTTCTCCCATACATGATTACTTCTTCAGTTGTACGTATCTCTTTATTAAAAAACATTCCAAGTTCATGATGATTTGGTTTTATAAGAAATGGTTTATATGGAATGATGCTTTTTAATAAATCCCCTTCAGCATCTACCACATATTTTGTACCTTTTTCATTACATATCTTTACAAGTATTTCATAGGTTTCAGTAGGCATAGAGTAGGGGATACTTCCAGCTATGACTAGAATATCTTCTTCGGAAAGTCTTGAGATTTTATCTTTTAATTTCTCAAATTCTTCAACTGAGATTGTGGGACCTTTTGCATTAATTTCAGTTTCAGCCTCAGATTTTAGTTTTACATTAATCCTTGTATCTTCCTGAATTCGTACAAAATCAGTACCTATATCCAAAGAATGTAAGTGATTTTCAATGTAATCCCCAGTGAAGCCACCTATAAATCCAAATGATTTACTATCAACATCAAATCGTTTTAAAACCTGTGATACATTTATTCCTTTTCCGCCTGGAAATTTAGATTCATTTTTCGTGCGATTAAGGTCGCCCAGCAAAACTTGGTCTACTTCCACAATGTAATCAAGGGATGGGTTTAATGTAAGTGTATAGATCATGTTGTCACCATCTTTATCTTTGTTTTATTGCTATATTGTTCATCTATTTCTTCTTCTACTGCATTAGTAATAATCGTTGCTGAATGGAGGTCGGTTATTTTTGCAAAAGAAATTTCCGAGAACTTTGACTCATCAGCAAGCACATACGCTTCACGAGTTAATGAAATGGCTCTTTGTTTAATCATTGCTTCATCTGGATCTGGAGTAGTGTACCCAAATTGGGGATGGATTCCATTTACACCCATAAAACATTTATCAAATCGATATTGTTCGAGACTTTCTAATGCACCTCGGCCAATGATTGCCTTGGTGGTTGTTTTAGCGAATCCTCCAAGGATATACGTTTTAATATTCCGCTCAAGAAGATCATTAAGATGCATAAAACCATTTGTAACAACAACAATATTCGAAGGAAGATGTGGAATCATCTCAAATACAGAAGACCCGGCATCTAAATAAATACAATCTCCATCTTCAACTAAGCTTGCTGCAAATTTAGCAATTTGACGTTTTGCTTGAATGTTTTTGGATGATTTCTCATTCATACTCGGCTCTTGAAGTTTTCCTTGTAACCTAGCCGCACCACCATGAACCCTTTTTAGAAACTTCATTTGTTCTAATTGGGTTAAATCACGTCTAATGGTTGATTCGGATGAATTTGTCAACTCGACAAGTTCTTGCAACTTGACTGTGTTTTTTTCTTTTAGTGCATCTAGGATTATCTGATGGCGTTCTGGCTCTAACAAAAATAACACCTCCTAAAACGCTTACATTTATTTGATAGTTTTATAATACTACCTAATTCACTTAAAATCAATTAAAAACAATCAAACTTAATCATTAACGTTCATTTTCTTTCAAAATTTAGTCATAAAAAGGTAATGACATATTAATAGGGGTGTCCATAATAAAGGGCTACTATTCTAGAAGTGAAGTAAGTGAGGGGACAAAACAAAAAAAGAAAGCGCCCCTTGTTTGGGACACTTTCTTACAAATTAAGCAGTAGCTTTTGCTGTCTTAGTACCTTTTTTATCGTTAATATATTTTGTTAGATATGGAATTGCAAATCTGTCAACACCGTAATAGTAGCTTGCTGCACCTGCGAATAGAAGAATTACAGCTACTGTAAATAGAATTGGGTTTGTGCTAACTGTACCTGCTAATAAGAAGTTTAAGTTCATGAAAGCACCTGCTATTAACGCTGGAATTGTTGCAGCTCCAAGAATTAATCCAAGACCTACTAGCACTTCACCCCAAGGAATTAACACATTGAACAGCTCTATGTTTGGTACTGCAAAGCCTTCAAGGAATGTTGCATACCAGCCTTGAACCGCCGGGTGATCTCCAGTTGCCTTTGCTAATGCTCCTTGTAAAAACCCGCCTGCATCGAATCCATCTGCTATTTTATGCCAACCAGCTTCAATCCACTGAATTCCTAACCAGATACGTAATACTGTCCAGATAACTGCCATTTTTGGGCCTTTTAAAAAGTTTCTCATCTAAATCTCTCCCTATATTTTATTGTGAAGTTCTTCACAATCTATGGTAAAAAAATAATGTAATAATGCTGTTTGCTTAGCTATAAATATGATCTTAATTTGTGAAGTTCTTCACTAACTTTCTACACTCTTACTATACAACACGTTTTATCTATTTACAATAGACTTCACATATATGTCATATTTAAAATTATTATAATGGTATTTACTATTATAAGCGTTCATTTGTAACCTTTTTTCGTTACTATACGACTAATTTACTGAAATAGACTCATTAGTTTATATTTTAATCATACATATAAATTTGAATGTGAATTTGTATTGTAGTGGTTGGTGTGTTCAACAGAATGGGGGAAATTATGTATCAACAATCCTTTAAAACATTTGTCGTCATATGGATTGGTCAATTGGTTTCAATTATAGGAACAAGTTTAACTAGTTTTGGTATTGGTGTTTGGGTGTTAAAAGAGACTGGGTCAATCACGCAATTTTCATTAATAATGATGTCAGCGACGGTTCCAGCAATACTAATTTCTCCCTTTGCAGGAGTGGTGGTGGATAGGTGGAAGCGAAAATGGGTAATGGTAATAAGTGATTCATTAGCAGGATTAAGTACAATTGCTATTTTTCTATTGCTGCTTTCGAATTCATTAGAAATATGGCATATCTATATTGCAGCTGCAGTCGCTTCTTTTAGTAGTGCGTTTCAATCACCTGCTTACCAATCGTCCATTTCGTTAATGGTTCCAAAGGCACAATTGATCCGTGCGAATGGAATGGTTCAGCTTGCTGAGGCTTCATCTATTGTAATTGCTCCATTACTCGCTGGTTTTTTAGTCGTTGAAGTTGGTATAAAAGGAATAATAATGATAGACTTTGTTACGTTTTTAGTTGCAATAACTATACTACTCTTTACAAAGCTACCTGAAGTAAATCAGAAAAAAGAAACAAGTGAGCAATTATCCTTCTTCAGAGATGCTCTTTATGGTTGGAAATACATTATGGACCGCCCTGGATTAAAGGGTTTACTAGTCTTTTTTGCTGTTTCGAACCTATTACTTGGCTTTTTCAATGTACTCTTACAACCGCTGATTCTTTCTTTTACTAATGAGAAGGTATTAGGAGCCATCTTATCTTTTGCAGGAATAGGTATGCTTGTTGGAGGGATTGTTGTTAGTGTGTGGGGTGGTTCGAAAAAGCGAATTCTCACAGTGATGATATCAGGAGTGATGGGAGGGTTATTCCTAAGTTTAACTGGTATCAAGCCTTCCCCGTATGTTGTAGCTATTGGAGCGTTTATGATGTTTCTTTTAATTCCCTTTGCGAATGGGGCTAGTCAGACCATTTGGCAAAGCAAAGTAGCCCCAAATGTCCAAGGTCGAGTATTTGCGTTACGAAGAATGATTGGAATTTCGCTTTCACCGGTTGCTTATGTAACAGCGGGTCCACTTGTAGAAAAAGTGTTTGAGCCTTTTATGCAAGGTAGTGGGAAAGTAACAACTATGGTTCAATCTATAATCGGAAGCGGTAATGGTAGAGGTATGGGGTTATTTATTGTGTTAGTAGGAGTGGTCTGGACTGTTTCAACGTTCATCATTTTAGTACATCCTCGAGTACGGCATATTGAAAGTGAGCTTCCAGATGAAATTGATGAAGGAAGAAGTGTTAATCAGTCTTCTAGTGTGCATACTGCTGACGCAACAAATTAACACTCCCCATACTTGATAATTGAAATGAGGGTTGTGTTCGATGTGTTTATTATTGTTTGCTTACAAGCAACATCCAGTATATAAATTAATTGTTGCCAGCAATAGAGATGAGTTTTATCAACGTCCTACAGCACCCGTACATTTTTGGGAAGACCACCCTATGATTCTGGCAGGACGGGATTTAGAAAAAGGAGGAACATGGATGGGTATCACGAAAACAGGGCGTTTTGCTGCCTTGACTAATTTCCGTGACCCTTCTGAAAATGTGACAGGTAAGAATTCAAGAGGTGAGTTGGTAGCAAATGCCCTCACATTTAGTGGGAATATCAAAGAGTATATGAAGAGTTTAGAGGAGAAAAAGGAACAGTATCCGGGATATAACCTGCTAGCAGGTGACCTGAATGAACTCTTTTACTATTCAAATAAGGGGAACATTCTCACCCAGGTAGAACCGGGGATTCATGGGCTAAGTAATCATCTGTTAAATACAGAGTGGCCCAAGGTAGTAAAAGGAAAGCAAGGTTTAACAAGTGCTATTGAGCATGAAAACATAGTGGAAAGGTTATTTGAAATTCTTCAAAATACCGATCAACCTTTGGATGACTTGTTGCCGTCTACAGGTGTACCACTGGAGTGGGAGAGAATCCTATCACCTTTATTTATTAAAAGTAAAAACTATGGTACAAGGAGTTCTACCATCTTACTTATGTCAGATAAAGAAATTCACTATATTGAAAGAGTTTATACATTGGATGATTTACACGAAAAAAAATATAAACTCTCTATTTAAATAGAGACTGTCATCTCTCCGTATATTCCGAAATAAAGATGATAAATATACAGGTAGAGGTGATAGAGATGAATGTGATTTGGGGCTTGTTTGGAATGTTAGTAGTATTAGGGATAGGATTCCTTCTTTCTACAAACAAACGAGAAATAAAGCCACGTACTATTTTAGGTGGGCTAGCAATTCAACTTATTTTTGCTTTTGTTGTTTTAAAATGGGAAGCTGGAAGAACTGGTTTGAAATGGTTTACGGAGAGAATCCAAGATGTTATAAATTTTGCAAATGAAGGCATCGGTTTTCTTTTTGGTTCTTTAGCAGATACAGAGAAATTTGGAGTTGTGTTTGCGTTTCATGTTTTAACGATTATCATTTTCTTTTCTTCCTTAATCTCTGTTTTATACTATGTTGGCATTATGCAATGGTTTATACGAATTATTGGTGGAGGCTTATCAAAGTTGCTGGGAACCAGCAAAACTGAATCGATGTCTGCCGCTGCAAATATATTTGTTGGACAAACAGAAGCTCCGTTGGTAATACGGCCTTATATCGCTAAAATGACTAAATCTGAACTTTTTGCTGTTATGACTGGAGGACTTGCCTCCGTTGCTGGATCTGTACTTGTTGGATATGCTTTGTTAGGGGTTCCTCTTGAATATCTTTTAGCTGCTAGTTTTATGGCGGCACCTGCGGGATTAATATTAGCCAAAATTATCATTCCGGAAACGGATCATTCAGAGGTACAAGAATTCAAGATGGAAAATGACAGTGAATCTGCAAACGTAATTGATGCAGCGGCACGCGGTGCAAGTGATGGCTTATCACTTGCGTTGAATGTAGGGGCTATGTTGCTTGCCTTTATTGCGTTAATTGCATTGATAAATGGGATACTTGGGGGGATAGGTGGCTTATTTGGTTACCCATCTTTAAGTCTTGAAGCTATTCTTGGGGTTGTTTTTTCACCAATAGCATTTGCTGTTGGTGTACCTTGGGCAGAAGCTATCACTGCAGGAAGCTTTATTGGACAAAAACTCGTTTTAAATGAATTTGTGGCTTATTCTTCTTTTGCACCACAAATTCCAAGTCTTTCTGAAAAAACGGTAATTGTTGTAAGTTTTGCATTGTGCGGATTTGCAAATCTAAGCTCTATGGCTATTCTTTTAGGAGGATTGGGAGGACTTGCCCCAAGTCGGCGCCCTGATATTGCAAGACTTGGCCTTAAGTCAGTTGCCGCTGGTATGTTGGCATCATTATTGAGTGCTGCAATAGCAGGAATGTTTATCTAAATTTGGATATCGCCTAAGTTGCATTGTATCCACCAAAAAGGAGGAATGGAGTACGAAACATGTATCTGTACTCTATTCCTTTTTGCTTTCATATGGAAAATGGTAATGAAAAACGTCTAGAAGAATGTGCTTATTATATGGGAGATTTATAAAAAAATTCAGGATACATTTCTAGTTGAATATTTCTTGAAACACCTATAATTGTATGTCAATATTGATATAATGATGAATAACTAGTTAAAGTCGATTCGGGGAGATAATAGTATGAATAATAAGGCTGTAATATTAGGAACGAATTATTATATAGGATTAAGTACTATTCGCTGTTTAGGTGTCAATGGAGTTCATACAGTTGCTGTTGATTATTCCTATGAAAACACATATGGAGCGGAGTCTAAATATTGTTCGGAAAGAGTGATTGCTCCTCATTACCGCAATGAGAAAGAGGAGTTTATCTCATTTCTAAAAGAGTATTCCAGAAAACAAACGGCAAAGCCAGTGTTAATTCCATGTCACGATTCTTATGTTGAAGTAGTAGATGAATATCTAGATGAACTAAAAGAGTTCTATCTTATTCCACAAACAGAGCAGGGTTTATATACGAAGGCAATGGATAAAGAACTACTACATAAATTAGCGAGTGAGCATGGTGTGGCTGTTCCTGAAACGGTTCGTGTGGATGAGGACAACTTTTATGAAAAGGTTGAAGAAACGATTAAGTATCCTTGTTTAGTTAAACCAACAGATTCGCCTACCTTTGTCTCTATTTTCCGTAAAAAGTTATTTATGGTTCATAATCGTCAAGAACTGGATGAAGCTATTAAAAAGGCAAAAGATGCAAAACAAGAAGTAATTGTTCAACGAATCATTCCTGGGTTTGATGACCATATGCATACGTTTGATGCGTATTTAAATCAAGAATCCAAGGTTACACACTGGGTAACATGTCAAAAATATCGCCAATATCCAATTAATTTCGGCGCATCTGTATATACTGGTCAAAAATATGTCCCAGAACTGTATGAGATTGGCTCACGCTTTTTAGAGAGCATCGGTTATAAAGGCTTTGTAGAGATTGAGTTTAAAAAGGACGCTGAGACAGGGAAGTTCTATTTAATTGAATTGAATGTCCGAATCACAAACCTAAACAGTTTATTATACAAGGTAGGGGTTAACTTCCCTTATATTACGTATCGAGAACTAACAGGCAATCCATTACCACCTAAAGCAATTGAACACGATACAGGTATTGTATTTTGGTATGCCTATGAAGACTTTTATGCAATTAAAGGTTATCTGCGAACTGGCCAACTAACAAAAGGGCAAGTAGTAAAATCCTTAATGAAACCTAAAGCATATGCAATCTGGGATGTAAAAGACCCGAAACCATTTGTTTCTTTTGCGAAAATGATTGCTGGCAAGAAGTTTAAGAAAAGATAGGTTGTAAGTATCTTTCGAAAGCAGACAGAAACTGAAACAAAATTAAAAGAGATAGTGTAAAGAAGAGAGGGACTAAAATGGCAAGATTACACAACCTTTTATCTTCCATTGAAGTAATTGAAACAATTAATGATAAGGATATATCAATAACAGGACTATCATATCATTCTGGTAAGGTATCTCCAGGACATTTATTTGTATGTATAAAGGGTTATAAAACAGATGGACATAAATATCTTACGCAAGCGATAGCTAATGGGGCCATTGCAGCTGTTGTGGAAGACATTCAAGAGGAAATTGAGATTCCCCAAATTGTTGTCAAAAACAGCAGAATTGCTTTAGCCAGACTAGCTGCTGAATACTATGGTAATCCTTCCGAAAAAATGAGTATGATTGGCATTACTGCAACAAATGGAAAAACAACGACATCGTTTATGACTAATGCGATTTTAGAGGAAGAGGGATTCCGTACCGGTTTAATAGGGACAGTTTCTGTAAAAATTGATGATTTTTCAATTCCATCAGAACTAACTACGCCAGAATCACTTGATTTGCAATTCTACTTAAAGCAAATGGTAGAGCGTGATGTTTCCCATGTAACCATGGAGGTTTCGTCGAACGCGTTAGAAACGAATCGTGTAGAAAAAGTAGATTATGATATTGTAACTCTAAATAATGTGAGTCGTGAACACATTGACTCTCACGGGTCCTTTGAAAGGTATTTTGAAATTAAATCAAGCTTAATTACAGATGCAAGTGAAAACAGCTTTGCTGTTCTAAACTTGGACTGTCCATATTCTTCATCACTTATTAACAAAACTAAAGCAAATGTGATCACCTTTGGTTTAGAAAGTAAAGATGGACATATTACATGCAAAAACTTAGATTTGACTACAGGTAGAGCCAAGTTTACAATCGAAATCTTAAAGCCAATAAAACGCTATGATTTTGAATATCTACCAAGTGAATTTGATATTGAACTATCTGTACCAGGTCTACACTCCGTATATAATGCAATGGTTGCCATCACGATAGGCCTCCTAAGTGGTGTATCAATTTCTTCTATTCAGAAGGGCTTAAAAAAATTCGGTGGCGTAGAAAGACGCTTTGAATTTATTTTTGAAGATGATATTAAAATAGTAGATGATCACTTTGCAAATGCTGGCAATATTGATGTCACGCTACAGACCCTGCAATATATGGAGTACAAAGACCTGCAGCTTGTATATGCAATTCGAGGAGAAAGAGGTCCAACTGTAAACAGAGAAAATGCAGAAGCTATTGCAAAATGGGCCGAAAAACTTGGATTTAATGAAGTAATAGCGACTAAGAGTGTCTCCCATGTAACATCGAAGGATCGAGTTACAGATGAAGAAGTCGCTGTTTTCCAAGAAGTAATGGCTGATGCAAATATTAAAGTAAACTTGTTTGATGAACTTAATGATGCAATTTCTACTGCCCTTACTAAGGCAGAACCAGGGGATGTTGTAATTCTGGCAGGTGCCCAAGGTATGGATTATGGTGGCGGAGTAGCGTTACAGCAAATTGCAAAAATGCGACGCGATATTCCTTTGGAGAAATTATTCTTCCCACTGCGCCATCGTGTTGCTGGTTTAACAAAGGAACAAAAACAATTGATGGGCCGTAGTGCTGAATAAAGAATAGTAATGACGAAACTAGGTGCAAAAATGGAAACAAAAAGTCTAGGTATAATTGGCGGTATGGGACCTAAAGCAACCTCTGTATTTTTTGATAAAATTGTTAATAGTACGGTTGCTCATAAAGACCAAGAACATATTAATATGGTCATTCTCAATCATTCTACACTTCCAGATCGTACGGAAGCCATTTTGGCAAACACTGGTGAAACCTTTTTAGAAGCAATCAAAAATGATTTTAAGCTCCTAGAAGCAGCTGGTGTAGCCAATATTGCGATACCTTGTAATACATCACACTATTTTTACGAAGAGCTTCAAAAAATGACTCAAATAAGCATTATTAACATGGTTGATGAGACTGTTAAAGAAATTTACGAAAAGTATGGTGAAAATACAAAGGTTGGTATTTTAGCAACAAATGGAACAATTCGAACGGGAATCTATAAGAAGGTTTGCGAAAAATATAAGCTTGAACTGCACTCTCCAAATGATGCTATCCAGGGAAAAGTCATGGATATTATCTATAATGGTGTGAAGAGTGAGTTAGATGTAGATCCGGGTGAACTAGAATCTCTTATAGTAGAGTTAGTCGAAAATGAGGGATGTAAATGTATCATTTTAGCATGCACAGAATTATCCTGCATAAAATTAAGTGATGAAGTTGCAAAATACAGTATTGACGCAATGAATGTGCTAGTTGAAAGATCCATTACACGATCTGGTAAACAAGTAAAAAAATAAATGGTACTTTATCAGTGGAGGGAAGGGTATGAACCGTACACACACCGAAGCATTTGAAATGTTTTTTCAGGAATCCTTTGCGTTAGAAAAGACATACCGGGAATTAAGGCTTTCAGTAGATGAAGTGGAGTACATACGTAACAAATACCCAGGTGCTGCTATCACTCGATCTTCTTCTAGGGAGGATCTAGATGGTAAGGCGTGGTATGAAATTAACCTAACTCCTTTTGATGAAGAGTATGAAGACCAAAATAAGAAAAAAGTCATCCTTCTTGAAAAAGAAAACCTTTTATTAAAAAGACAGATTGCTCATTACAGAATACCGGCAGAGATTAGTCGGAAAAAATAAGGAAACGAGTTCAAACTCACCATGGAAGTGGTGAGTTTTTTCATTTCTTCTATATCTCTTCTATATCAAAAAATTAAAAAGCTAATGTCGAAAAATCTTTTAGAAATCTAGTAATATCAACCTTTTTTGAAATATATTTGTAATAAAGATTCGGGGAAAAAAGTCAATTTTTTATGTTATAATACAAATTACCTGAGATTATTACAAAAAGTGAAACAAACATAGATATTTTTTCCTTTGCTATGTTCGAATTATTAACTAATAGAATACTAGATTGGTAGAAGGGAGAGGCGACAGGTTGAAAAGAAAATTTCTTATACTTGGCATTGGAGTAATGATGGGCTTCGGAAGTATATTATCGACAACGCCAAGCACTGTACAAGCTATCGAGAAAAATACCGAATTAGAAAAAGAAAAACAAGAGGTTGAACAAAAGAAGTCAAGTGTCGAATCGGAAATTGAGGATAAAAAGGACGCAATAAGTGAGATACAAGCCGAGCAATCATCAGTTGAGAAAGAAATTAAACGACTTGACTTTGCTGTATCTGAGACTCGAAATAAAATCGAAGGAAAAAAAGCACAGATTCAGGAAACTGGTGAAGAAATAGAACGTATTAAAGAAGAAATGAAGGTTTTGGAGGAGCGTATCGAAAAGCGGGACGAGCTTCTAAAAGAAAGAATGCGTACCCTACAACAAAGCGGCGGAATGGTAAGTTATTTGGATGTATTGTTTGGTGCTAAAAGCTTTACCGACTTTATAAACCGCATAAATGCTGTTTCAACTTTTGTACAAGCAGATCGTGACATTATAAAAGAACATCAAGCCGACATTGCCTTACTTGAAGAAAACAGAATTGAAGTCGAAGATCTGTTAGCTGAGCAGAAAACTCAGTTAGCTGAGTTGGATAGCTTAGAGGTTCAGCTTAAAGGCCAAATAGAAGAACAGAACAAAGTAATGGCGCAATTAGAAGAACAAGAAGAGCATATGCATGATGAACTTCAGGCTCTAGAAGATGTAGGAGAGTTACTAGCAGCTCAAGAAAAGGCGATAAAACTTGAAATTGATGCATGGAATCGTAAGCAAAAAGAGCTTGAAGAACAGAGAAAAAAGGCTGAGCAAGAAGGAAAAACACCGCCACCAACAACAATTGTTAATAATGGTATCTTTATTAACCCAGCAACAGGTCCATTAACTTCTACAATGGGAATGCGATGGGGAAGAATGCATTTTGGAATTGATATTGGTAAAGCAGGTAGGACAGGCAACGTGCCAATACTTGCTGCAGCATCAGGAACTGTTACACGTTCGCGCCTAGAAGGCAGCTACGGTAATGTTATTATGATTACGCATTATATTAATGGGCAACAATATACAACGGTGTACGCACATCTACAAGAACGACATGTAGGTCAGTATGACCGTGTCGAACAAGGACAAGTAATTGGATATATGGGGAATACGGGCCGTTCAACTGGACCGCATTTACACTTTGAGATTTATGAAGGACCATATACACCTACCCAATATAGTGGTGGCCATTCTAATGCGGTAAATCCACTGAAGTATGTTTCTTATTAAAGATATGAGGAAGACACCTGATTTGCAGGTGTCTTTTTTATTGGGCTGAATTTTGAAGGCTTGTAGTAACAACTAAGTAGGGTAGGGGATGTTTGATTTTAAAAAGTCGAAAAGGTCAGATGCTATAAGGGGTTGGTGTTCATAAGGGTAATGAAAACCAACTAGTAAGATGTTAGATGGAGTTTGTCATTCAAAATGGGAATTGAGAGCCAAAACAAATAAAAACTGACTTGAAGTAATGCCAAGTCAGTTTTATCAGTTAAATATAACAAATGTTTTCAAACAGTCTCAAAAAACCTAATGCAATTTTGCCTTCTTTTTAAGTCCTTCTATATCGAGGATATGAATATCTCTTTGCCCGTGTAGCTCGATTAAGTTGTTCGATACAAATAATACGAGCTTACGACTAATTGTTTCAGGGGTTGTGCCTATTAAGGAGGCTAACACTTTTTTGGAAATAGGTAGAGTGAATTTGCCATCTTTCGCTTGCATGCGATTATTGAAAAGTAATAATACACTTGCGAGTCGTTGTTCAACTTCCATAAGACTTAACAAACTCATCCATTCGTCTGCTTGATATATGCGCTCATTTAAGGCTCTCATAAATCGTAGTGCCATTTTGTGATTGCGCTCTAATGTATTTAAGAAATCATGTTTGTGTATCGTATAGATGAGTGTATCGTTAATAGCAACTGCATTTGCATAGTGATTTTCGGTTTGCAACATAGCAGATTGACCAAAAAAGTCACCGGGAAAAAGCAATCTGACGATTTGTTCTTTTCCATCCTCTGCAACCTTCGTAATCTTGATTAAGCCTTCACTAATAAGGTAGAGTGTGTCAGATGACTCACCTTCTCTAAAAATCCATTCACCTTTTTGATACTCTTTTATTTGTGTTACCTTTTGGAGATCCTGTATTTCATCTTGTTGTAAACCTTGAAAAATAGGTACGAGACTAATATAACTTGGATCATGTGGACTGCTAATCATACAGAACACTTTTTACTCCTTTCGAATGCCCATTTTTATGCGGACTCATGTTGTACTTTTTAGTTTACCCGTCATTAAGAGTGAAGTTTATAGATGATGGGTGGACATGAAAAGTTTTAGTAGCTATAAAAAGGCTGATGGTTATACCATATTGTATTCAAAACGTTTTCATTATCGTGATAGTGAAAATTATTTAAAATTGATTTAAATCAAGGAATTTTAGTAATCTACTCTGTAATATAAGAATAACATATTTTCTAAAAATATTGACGAGTAAACGTCTTATTTTTTGGAGGAAAACGCTATTTTTTGAAATGTAAACGTTACAAAAAAATAGTATGTGGGTATAGTAATTAAAGTGTTAATTTTTACTAATTGTTTTTGTCTGAAAATAGACCATGTGATGTATGGAGGCTTTACGAATGAACAGTCAACAAATGAAAAATGTGTGGGAAACATTTTATGGTCCTAATATGGGATACGTTTTTGATATGTATGATAAGTACAAGGAAGACCCAAGTCTTGTAGACCCGTCAGTGAGGGCTTTATTTGAAGAACTTGGTCCGCCACCTACTGACGAAAAAGTAACGGAGTCTACGTCTCAGGTTGCTTCACCAGATATGTTTAAAAAGGTAATAGCAGCAAATAAGCTATTAAAAAATGTCCGTGCTTATGGACATTTAGCAGCTAATATCTACCCACTACGTACTAGACCAAAACCAGATACTAGCTATTTGGAAATTGATGCTTATAATCTTACAAAAGAAGACTTACAGAGCATTCCGGCATCTTGCATATGGGAAGAGGCTCCTGCAAGAATCGAAACAGCTTGGGATGCGTATCAATATTTGCGTTCAATCTATACACAAACAATTGCCTATGAGTTTGGACATATCCATGATGAACAAGAGCGAAAATGGCTTACTCAGCAAGTTGAACTAAATGGGGTAAACCTAAATCTTTCTAATTCGCAAAAAAAGGAACTTCTAGAACGCCTTATTCAAGTTGATGGTTTTGAAAAGTTCCTTCATAAAACGTTCGTTGGTCAAAAGAGGTTCTCAATTGAAGGACTTGATATGTTAGTGCCAATGCTTGAAAAGTTAATACAAGAAGGCTGTGAAGACGGCACAGATAATATTATGATTGGTATGGCTCACCGTGGGCGACTTAATGTGTTGGCGCATGTGTTGCATAAACCATATGAATTAATATTCTCTGAATTTCATCATTCTCCAAATAAGGAACTGGTTCCTTCTGAGGGTTCAAGAGGTATTAACTATGGATGGTCAGGTGACGTAAAATATCATTTAGGTGCCGATCGAAAGGTAAAGGGTTCTACTACTGAACATACAACACATATCAATTTAGCGAATAATCCGAGTCACTTAGAATTTGTTAACCCTGTTGTACAAGGAATTACACGTGCAGCTCAGGACACTACAGATAAAGCCGGCTATCCTGAACAAAATAAGCAAAAGGCATTTAGTGTACTCATTCATGGTGATGCAGCATTCCCTGGTGAGGGAGTTGTGGCTGAAACACTAAACTTGAGTAGATTAAAAGGATATGAAACTGGTGGAACGGTTCATATTATTGCAAATAACCTTGTTGGGTTTACAACAAATAATACTGATTCTCGTTCAACTCGTTTTGCGAGTGACCTTGCAAAAGGATATGAGATTCCGATTATACGTGTAAATGCTGACGATCCAGAAGCATGTCTTGCAGCAATCGCATTTGCATATCAATATCGAAAACAATTCCAAAAGGATATTCTTATTGATTTAGTAGGTTACAGACGTTTTGGCCATAACGAAATGGATGACCCAAACGTAACACAGCCACATTTATATAAGATGATTGCAGAGCATCCGGTAATTGCCGATAAATATGGAAAAACACTAGTTACCAACAGTACATTAACTGAAGCAGAACTAGCTCAAAAGAAAGATGAGTTTATGCAAAGCTTACAAGAAACCTATAATAGCTTTGTAGATAACGAAGAGCTCAAAAAACAGCAAGTACCAAAGGTATTGTCAGATATACCAGAGTTTGATACTTCAGTTCCAGTCGAAATTCTGCGTTCAATTAATAAGGGACTACTAAACTGGCCTGAAACACTAACTGTTTATCCAAAGTTAGAACGAATCCTAAAACGTCGTGAGAGCGCATTAGAGGAAGGAAACAAAGTTGATTGGGCACTAGCAGAGACTCTAGCATTTGCAACAGTCCTTTCTGAAGGAACTACAGTCCGCCTGACAGGTCAAGACAGTGAACGTGGTACGTTTGCTCATCGACATGTTGCAATAAATGATTATGAAACAAATGAAAAATATATACCTTTACACCATATACCGGAAGCAAAGGCGCCGTTCTCAATTTATAACAGCCCATTATCAGAAACAGCTGTATTGGGATTTGAATATGGTTACACTGTACAAAATCCTAAGGCGCTCGTTTTATGGGAGGCGCAATTCGGTGATTTCGTCAATGTAGCTCAACCGATCATTGATCAGTTTATATCAGCTGGTCGTGCAAAGTGGGGACAAAAATCTAGCCTTGTGATGCTTCTACCACATGGATACGAAGGGCAAGGTCCTGAGCATTCTAGTGGCAGACTTGAAAGATTCATTAATGCAGCAGCTGAAAATAACTGGATTGTCGCAAATGTAACAAGTGCAGCCCAATATTTCCATTTGCTAAGAAGACAAGCGTTACTTTCTGAAACTGACGAATCTAGACCATTAATTGTCATGACTCCAAAAAGTCTACTTCGTCATCCGCAAACAGGTTCACCAGTCTCTGAATTAACAAACGGTGCGTTTAAGCCGTTGGTAGAGCAACCAGGACTGGGTTCAGAAACAGAAAAGGTAACCCGTTTAGTGCTATGTAGTGGTAAAGTTGCGATTGACCTAGCAACAGAAGTAGCAGAATTACCTTCTGAAAAAACAGAGTCAATTCACATAGCAAGAGTGGAGCAGCTATATCCATTCCCGAAGAAGGAAGTACAAGAGTTAGTAGACAGATATCCTAATTTAGAGGAAATCATTTGGGTTCAAGAAGAACCTAAGAACATGGGAGCATGGCCTGCTATTCAATCAGTCTTAATCGAACACTTTGCAAAAGAAATCAAGATCGATTATATTGGACGACCAAAACGTTCAAGTCCTGCTACAGGGGACCCTGATATTCATAAACAAGAGCAAGCATGGATTATTGAAGATTCATTACGTATTAGTAAGGGAGGGGATCAGTTATGATAGAAATTAAGGTACCTGAATTAGCTGAGTCCATTACAGAGGGAACAATTGTAGAGTGGTTAAAAAAAGAAGGCGAATATGTTCACAAAGGTGAATCAATCGCTGAATTGGAAACAGATAAAGTTAATGTTGAAATAAACAGTGAATATAGCGGTGTGATTAAAGAGTTCTTATTTCAACCAGGTGATAATGTTGAGGTAGGGCAAGTAATTGCAAAGCTTGATGAGAGCGGTTCGGAAGCAAGTCAACCAGCAGCTGAAGAGGAAGCTCCAAAGGTAGAGGATGCACCTCAACCGAAGAAGGAAGAGAAACAAGTGGAGCAAGTAAGCAAACCTGAGGCAATCCAGGAAACAGGTAAGCAAGCTACTCCACCAGTAGCATCTCCTGCTGCTAGAAAAAGAGCGAGAGAACTAGGAATTGATTTAAACGATGTTCCATATAAAGATCCACTAGGTCGCGTACGTGTCGAAGGTGTAGAGGCATATAAGCAATCGATGGAACAAAGCAAACAAGCACCTGCAGCTAAAGCGCCTGTAGCACCAGCGCCTACTGCAACTGAAGATAATGTTGAGAGAATTAAGATGTCAAGACGTCGTCAAACAATTGCGAAACGTCTAGTTGAGGCTCAACATACTGCGGCAATGCTTACAACATTTAATGAAGTGGATATGACAGCTGTAATGAATGTTAGAAGCCGTCGTAAAGATGCTTTCTTTAAAAAGCATGGTGTCAAGTTAGGATTTATGTCCTTCTTTACAAAGGCAGTAATTGGGGCACTTAAGCAATATCCGTTAGTAAATGCAGAAATCCAAGGAAATGAAATTCTTCTAAAGAAATTTTATGATATTGGAATTGCTGTTTCTGCTGAAGAGGGATTAGTTGTTCCAGTAGTACGCAATGCAGATCGCTTAAGTTTTGCTGGAATCGAAAGTGAAATTGGCCGTTTAGCTGAAAAAGCTAGAAACAACACACTAGGTTTAGGTGATCTTCAAGGCGGTACATTTACTATTACAAATGGTGGAACATTTGGTTCCCTATATTCAACACCAATTATTAATGCACCACAGGTTGGTATTTTAGGAATGCATAAAATTCAAAAGCGTCCTGTTGTTGTAGATGAAAATGATACAGTTGAAGTTAGACCGATGATGTATATTGCCTTATCTTATGACCACCGTATTATCGATGGTAAAGATGCAGTAGGTTTCTTGGTAAAAGTAAAAGAATTATTAGAAGACCCTGAGGATTTATTATTAGAAGGGTGATTAAAAGGAAGAGCATCAACCAAGTTAGGGTTGATGCTCTTTTTTTATTGTATAGAGGTTAAATAACGCCTTGTGCAATCATTGAATCAGCGACCTTAATAAATCCTGCTATGTTAGCTCCAACCACTAAGTTGCCAGGGTGTCCGTATTCTTCTGCAGCCTTCATACTACGATTATAGATAGAACTCATAATTTCGTGCAGTTTTTGGTCTACTTCTTCAAATGACCAAGACAGGCGCATGCTATTTTGTGCCATCTCTAATGCAGAAACAGCTACTCCACCCGCATTTACGGCCTTTGCTGGGCCAAAAAGTACATGATTAGAAAGAAATACATCAATGGCTTCTAATGTGGATGGCATGTTAGCACCTTCAGCAACAGCCTTTACACCGTTTGCCACGAGAACTTTAGCTGCACATTCATCAATTTCATTTTGCGTTGCACAAGGTAACGCAATATCACAAGGTATAGACCAAATTCCAGAGCAACCTTCTGTATAAGTTGCAGTTGGATGTTCATTAATATATTCGCAAATTCGTTTCCGGTCAACTTCTTTTATTCTCTTAATTGTGTCTAGATTCAACCCATTTTCATCATAGATAAAGCCATTTGAATCACTACAAGCAACTACCTTTGCACCAAGCTGTGTAGCTTTTTCAATTGCATAAATAGAAACATTACCAGAGCCGGATACTACTACAGTGGAATCCACTAAGGAAAGGTTTTGATCCTTCAGCATTTCCTGTACAAAATAAACAGTCCCATATCCAGTAGCTTCTGTACGTGTTAAGCTACCGCCATATGTTAACCCCTTACCTGTTAAAACACCAGCTTCATAACTACCCTGCAACCTTTTGTATTGCCCAAACATATAGCCTATTTCTCTTGCTCCTACACCTATATCACCAGCGGGAACATCTATATCTTGCCCAATATGTCTACTAAGTTCGGTCATAAAGCTTTGAGTAAACCGCATAATTTCTCCGTCGGATTTACCTTTTGGATCAAAATTAGATCCGCCCTTTCCTCCACCAATAGGCAAACCAGTTAGGGAATTCTTGAAAATCTGCTCAAATCCAAGAAATTTAATAATGCTGGAATTTACAGACGGATGGAAACGTAACCCACCTTTAAAGGGGCCAATTGCACTATTAAATTGAACACGGAATCCTCGGTTTACACGTGGTTTTCCTTGGTCATCAACCCATGGAACTCTAAAGGTAATCATTCGTTCGGGTTCTACGATTCTTTCCAGGATATTATGCTCAATATATTTGGGATGTTTTGCAATAACAGGAATGAGTGATATTAGGATCTCTTTTACTGCTTGATGAAACTCATATTCATGGGGATTATTTTGTTTTACAGCTTCATATACGTTATTCACATAGTCAACCGCAATATGGTTTGCTGAGTTAGTAAGTGTCTTCTCTAAGATTGCCAATGGTACATTCACCCTTTCATAACACGTCTGTCCGAACAAGTAATAAAATTTTTAGACTTCTAGTTAGTAATATTTTATAATGTAGAAATAATCTAATCAATCTACATAATAGATAAGATTCATGCCGAAATGAGATGAATGGAAGTGAAGCGTAATGGAGTTACGACAAATCATGTATTTTATTGAAGTAGCTAAGCGAGAGCACGTAACAGATGCCGCCACTACACTGCATGTAGCACAGTCTGCAGTAAGCAGGCAGCTTGTAAATTTAGAAAAAGAGCTTGGCGCTGATTTGTTTATACGACAAGGTAGGAATGTAAAATTAACTCCAGTCGGTAAAATCTTTCTTGAACATATGGAACATGCATTAAAGGTAATCGAAAATGGAAAGCGAGAGGTAGAAGAATATTTAGATCCACAGAAAGGTATGATTCGAATTGGATTTCCGAGTAGTTTGGCTTCGTATACCATGCCTACAGCCATTTCTGCATTCCGAGAACGCTTTCCTCATGTGAAATTTAATCTAAATCAAGGGTCGTATCATTCATTAGTAGAAGGTGTCATAAATGGTGAGTTTGATATGGCGCTAATAGGACCAGTACCGATGAATGAGAAAAAGATAAAAGGAAGTGTACTCTTTACAGATCATATAGTAGGGTTGCTGCCAAATACACATCCTTTTGCGAAGAGAGAATCATTGTATCTAAATGAATTAGCGGAGGATTCATTTGTATTGTTTCCCGAGGGATATATTTTACGAGATATTATCGTAAATGCATGCAAACAGATTGGATTTAATCCTCAAATATCATTTGAGGGAGAGGATATTGATGCAATTAAAGGACTAGTATCGGCAGGCTTAGGAATAACGCTTATACCTGAAATTACTCTAGTGGATAATATCCCTCGCTCAACGGTTAAAATTCCAATAGTAGAACCAAATGTAACTCGTACTGTAGGAGTTATTATTCCAAGTGAAAGACAGTTACTTCCTACCGAGAAGTTATTCTACGAGTTTCTTAAAGAGTTTTTTGGCATGCTTGATAGGTTTCAACGATAATTTTTAATCAAAAGGTACCATTTCGTAATGGTACCTTACTTTGTTTCGGGATGGACTACAGGAGCTGTTTCTATTGCGATTAGGGTAGGGCCCTTATGTGACAACGCTGTTTTTATTGTTTCATCTAATTCATCTTCACTTTTTACGGTGTAGCCCTTCCATGAACAGCCTTTAGCAATCATTGCGAAATCAGGGTTGGTTAAATCAGTCCCGTATGGTTGATTGCCACTTACAACCATTTTATCTTTCTCCATTTGCAAAGCGTGGTTATTAAATACAATTACTTTTATATCTATTTGGTATCGAACAGCTGTTAATAAATCAGCCAACGTCATTTCGATTCCGCCATCACCTACAATTGCTACTACTTGCTGTTCGGGAAAGCATAGTTTTGCTGAAAGTGCTGCCGGTAGTCCATAACCCATTGTTCTCCACTCACCAGAAAAAAGGATAGATTGTCCTTTTGAACGGAAGTTTCTATTAAACCATACTGTAATATCGCCGGTATCTAGGGCAATTATTGCATTCTTTTCTACATGGTTTTCGATAGACCTAACGATTCGGGATGGATGGATGGGTTGCGTTGTTTGTAATCCTTCTTGCTCATTTTCTACATCCCATTTCCTTTTTACTTCATGAAGCTGTGTTACCCAGCTTTCATTTTTTGTATGGTCCTGTAACCCTTCGATTAACAACGGAATAGTAGATTCTGCTTTGCTATAGATACCTAGTTCGACTGGAATTCCTTTTGCTATATTCTCTTTAACTGCATCTATTTGTATTACCTGAGCATTTTCGGGAACATATCCCTCTGGCCACCATGAGTTTCCAACTAATAAAACGACATCAGATTGTTTAAATAAGTCCTTTGCATAAGGGTTTCCACCTTGGCCAATTCCACCTAGTAATAATTCATAGGAATCATCAAAGTAGCCTTTTGCACCTAGACTTACAAGTATCCCTGCTCCCCATTTAGAAGCAAGCTCCTTAATTTGAACAACAGCATTCATTGCTCCCAGACCAGCTAAAATCATTGGTTTCTTTGCACTTTTCATTATTGTTATAGCACGACTTCCGTCTTTGAATTGAAATGGTGCAGACCCTTCCAAAATGTCAGTTCTGTTTTTCGGATTAGCTGAAGTAGCCAATGCAAACATATCCTTAGGAATGGATAGATGACTTACGGCTCCTTTTGCTTCAGAAGTATTCATTGCCTTTACTAATACATCTGTAATTGAATTAGGATGAGCGAGTAAAGTTGTATATTCAGCAATAGGTTTTATTAATTCTTGCTGATCAATATATTGTTTATAATCTGTACCTATCTTCTTGGTAGGAGCTTGTCCTGTAATTGCTAGTACAGGTGTTTTATCCATATATGCATCACCAAGACCATTAATAAGGTTTCCTAGTCCAGGTCCCATTGTTGCAAGGCATACACCTATTCTTCCAGTTAATTTAGCTTCTGCAGAAGCCATCATCGCTGCGACAGATTCGTGTTTTACTGCAATAAACTGAATAGTTTCTTGTTTTGCAAGCTCATCCATTAAATCAATAATGGCGTCACCAACGACACCATATATTCTTTTAACTCCCCATAAATTGAGTTGTTCTAATAGTATACTTGCAACTGTCTTTGATGATTGCTGCA
Source organism: Ferdinandcohnia jepli (assembly GCF_047246645.1). Classification (NCBI taxonomy): domain Bacteria; kingdom Bacillati; phylum Bacillota; class Bacilli; order Caryophanales; family Bacillaceae; genus Ferdinandcohnia; species Ferdinandcohnia jepli. Next base: position 164,958 of record NZ_JBFOKR010000008.1, on the reverse strand, counting down.
TATTTTCCATGACTGTTAACTCCTTCACTGTAAGTTACAACCTTTATGTAGTATTTCCTCGGAAATAGGGGATATTTGTTAGATATTGTTGAAAAAAAGGCTAACTATATTGTTAGCCTTAACATAATAGATACAAATATGTGTGTCTTCTTACCATTATTCTACAACTTTCAATCCAACCGTTGCACCAATTATTAACGCGATAAAAAAGATTCGTTTCCATTCTTTTGGTTCTTTATATAATATCATTCCTAAAATGGCCCCACCAGAAGCACCGATACCAGTCCAAACAGCATAAGCAGTTCCCATTGGTAAAGTCTTCATCGCTAGGCTAAGGAATAGAAAGCTTCCGCCAAAGGATAAAAGTAACAGAACTAATGATTGCCAGTTACGATGAGTATGAAGTCTGTTAATCAAAACAACCCCAGTCATTTCAAAAAGTCCGGCAATAATAAGAAAGAACCAGTCCATTATGATTGAACCTCCTTCTCTGTTTCCTCTTTTGTAACGAGCTTTAGGCCAATTACACCAATAAGTAATAAGAGGATGAAAATCATCTTTTCAGGATTAAAAGGTACATTAAAAAAGATCATTTCAGATAGTACAGTACCTACTGTCCCTAGTCCAACAAAGACAGCATAAACGGTTCCAACGGGAAGATACTTTCCTGCCGCTATAAGCATATAAAAGCTTATATAAATTGATATTGCCGTCCCTGTCCAGTCAAGGATACTATCAGCATGTTTTAATCCAATTACCCAAAAGACTTCAAAAAACGCAGCAAAAAGGACCTTTAGCCATTGTATATTCACTATTTTTCCCCCATTCATATTAGTAGTATATACGGAATAAAAGCAAAAAAAGCCTAGAGAGATTATATCGAATCATACAATCTCCCAGGCTTTTGTCCCTCCGTGGCATAGCATTATGCTATGTGTCTTCTCTCGGACCAGGCCAGTTAAAACTGCGGAACCCTAGAAAACAAATTTATTAAGTTAAAACCATTATACACAAATATTGATTCTTATTAAAGTGGTAGGTAGTGGTTACTATGAAGAACCGTTACCTATTTGCTTGTTGATCCTTTCATTAGTTCAATTTCATTGTACGTTATGGTCCGATCATGTTGTAACAAGAAGTTCTGAATAGAACTTGGAGTAAGACGAAGAAGACCAATATTGTTATCAGTTTCAATTATAGTACTCTTATCACCAGTCAAATACCGTATTTTTTCTTGCCAGGTAAAGTTAGATGGACATGGAGTATCTTTAGATTGTGTGATTAGATGAAAAGTATCATCACTGTAGCGATTAATTTCCTTGTTCCTTCTCTTACCAGCATTTAAGGTAACAACTGCTTTCATAATAGCACCCCAAAAACCGGAAAAGCTCATGTTGTGTTGAGGGCTACTTGTAAATTGGTGAATACGTAGCTTTTCTCCAGTTTGAAACGTAACATTTGAACGTACAGCAGAGGCATAATGAACATCACCGGATAGTATAATGCAGTCACTTGGGTTCCAATCCTTAAATTGATTTAGTAACTCTGTGAATCCTTCCCCATTATATTTCCAGGCTTCGAAGTCAAAGGTGCTATTTGCACGGACACCGACTATTTTCAAAGGGTAAATATACTGATGGAGGAATGATTCAATAAGCCCAATACCGTAGACAGGTGCTGGAGATACAATAATTAGAGGATCTCCTTTTTTCCATAGGCTATTTATTAAGCAATTGGTTATTGTTTCCCAGCCATGCCTTCCTATTAATTTTGGAGGTCGATCTTTTTCCTCGATTGTTCTTCCTAACTTGACAGGGAGGGGATTGTGGTCAAAGGCACGTTGTGTTCGAGTATCAAGGAAGATAGAGGTCGGATTGGTAGGGGCAACAAAGTTCCATGCATCATACTCCAAAAGCTGTTGTTCCCATAAATCATGTACACTTGATTGTAGATTGTAAGATTTGAAGTATTTTCCCAAGTTTCGTATAAAGAGAGAGTGGAAACTATCAGGATCATTACCCCAGCCTTGGAATAGCCAATAAGCTGAAAGACCATTTGTAATGATGTGCCTTCCTAAATTAGAAGAATGGACACTCTTTTTCCAGTCATAACTAAGGTTCCAATCATCTGTAATATCATGGTCGTCAAATATCATATAAGTTGGGATATTTGCTAGTAACCGCCTAACGTTAGAAAGAGTTTGATAGGTTTTTTTTACGTCCTTTAGATGTTCTTCATACCGTTTTTGATGTTGTTCAAGCTCACGCTTTTGTTCATCGTCTTGACCTTCTTTTTCATCGTATACGAAATATACGTTATTATTCTGTAAGGTCTCTTGAAAGGTTGGAAACTGTTGGTCATCTAGCCATGCGTCCCATAGCTGAGGAGACCAACTCAAGAGATAGAGAGCGGAGTATTCTCCCATTGTCATCGCATGGTTATGAGCATGACTAGAGGTGAAACGACAAAAGCGTTCCATGATAAATTGTCTTCCACGTATTTGTTCAATTGATTGTGTAAAAGGAATGTTGTTGAGGCGAGAATCCAAAGTGGCCAGATTTTCCTTTTTGCCAATTAACATTTTTCCAGCCTCAACCATAAGTGGAAAAACTGGATCCGGAACATCATCTGCATAAATTTGATCTCCGACTAAAAAAAGAGCATTTGGTCTTTCACCTAGTACATTAAAGGTTGTAGCTAACTTCTTATCTGATGTACTAAGGGCATCCGTTCCTTTTCCATGTAGCTTTCGACAAGAGCCATAAAGAATTTGAGAATCAATTTGCCCAGGTATATAAAAACTCGGATAAACTAGGTTTCCATAAACAATGGAATTAGGATTATTTGGATTTAAGAGGTCAAAGTCTTGTAAATCAAGAATTGTTGTACCAGATTTAAAGAATAGATTATAGCCTATTAGAAGATCTGTCGGAAACATACCACTTCTAGGGGTAACCTTTATTAGACTAATATATAATTGTTTACCAGCCCGAATGGTAGTGGTTTCGGATTGGCAATCTATTTCAGTATAGTTAATTGTTGATTCGTCATTTTCTTCAATCGTGTAAAGGGTTGCTCCCAGATGATATCTTTTTCGAAGGGCAATCCATATATAGACGCATGAACGTTCGACTCTTCGGAGAATGGGTCCAGCTAATATTGTTGGTAAATTCATTAGTAGTTCACCATCCCATTTTCACTTTTTCTGTATACTATTCATTTCAGAGGAAACCGTGAAAATTGCCTGTATATAGATTTGGGATGATAAAGCTTGTTTAAGTAAATCATAATAATTGCCTATTTTCGGTAAAACGACTTATAATCAATTAGACTGAATTTTGGATTAACATAAGGAGAGAAATATATGCTTTCTAGATTTTTTACATATTATAAGCCGCACCGGACCTTATTCTTAATTGATTTCTCATGTGCAATCGTAGTAGCTATATTAGAACTAGCTTTTCCGCTTGCAGTACAATGGTTCATTGATGAACTGCTGCCAACGTACAATTGGACTGCAATTATATGGGTAAGTGTAGGACTGTTTGTTCTATATACAGTTAGTACAGGTCTACAATTCATTGTGAATTATTGGGGACATAAGCTGGGTATTAATATTGAAACAGATATGCGGCAACAGTTGTTTCAACATGTACAAAGACAGTCCTTTAGGTTCTTTGATAACACGAAGACTGGTCATATCATGAGCCGCATTACCAATGACTTGTTTGATATTGGAGAACTGGCGCATCATGGGCCGGAGGATTTATTTATAGCAATAATGACATTTGTGGGGGCATTTTGGATTATGCTTACCATCAATGTAAAGCTTGCGTTAATCGCAATTATTGTTGTTCCATTTCTGGTTTGGCTAATAGCATTTTCAAATATTAGAATGAATCGTGCCTGGAAAGATATGTACAGCAATATTGCGGATGTAAATGCACGTGTTGAAGACAGTGTAGCAGGTGCAAGAGTTGTGCAATCATTTACCAATGAAGAATTTGAAATTAGCAGATTCAAAGTCGATAACCGTAAATTTCGAAAATCAAAGCTTGGTGCATATAAGGTAATGGGATTTACATCTTCAGGTATTTACTTTATGACACGCCTTTTTGTACTGATTGTATTTGTAGTGGGTGCATGGCTAAGCTTTACTGGAGACTTGTCATACGGGGAGCTTGTTGGATTTGTTTTATATGTAAATGTACTCTTTAAGCCAATCGATAAAATTAGTGCACTATTGGAGCTATACCCGAAAGGAATGGCTGGGTTTAAACGCTTTACTGAGCTTCTTGATGCAGAGCCAGAGGTGGAGGATGCGAAAAATGCTGTTGATGTACCTTCACTTCGTGGAAATATAGTTTTTGACAAGGTAACGTTCAGCTATGAAAATCAACATAAGCCGGTATTAGAGAATATCGATTTGCAAATAACAGCAGGAGAGACGGTAGCATTTGTTGGGCCTTCAGGTGCAGGAAAAACGACAATCTGTTCATTAATTCCACGTTTTTATGATGTTGATGAAGGATCTATTAGCATAGATGGATTTGATATCAGAGATATTACGAAAAAATCATTGCGCTCTCAAATTGGAATCGTTCAACAGGATGTGTTTCTCTTTACAGGGACGTTGCGTGAAAACATTGCGTATGGAATGCTTAATGCAACTGACGAACAAATCAAGGAAGCAGCAAAGCGTGCGCATCTAGAAGACTTTATCGGAGGTCTACCAGATGGATACGAAACACAGGTTGGGGAAAGAGGACTTAAGCTATCAGGTGGACAAAAACAGCGTATTGCGATTGCACGGATGTTCTTAAAAAATCCACCAATCCTGATCTTGGATGAAGCTACTTCAGCATTAGATACGGAAACAGAACTAATTATCCAAAAAGCGTTGAACGAGCTTTCAAAAAATCGTACAACATTAGTTATCGCGCACCGCTTGGCAACCATCCGGAACGCGGATCGGATCATTGTTGTGACAGAAGAAGGCATTGCCGAACAAGGAAAACATGATGAGTTAATTGCAAAAGGCGGTATTTTTGCGAACCTACATCAGGTTCAGTACCAGTCATAGTAATGAGAAGGGCACCTACTTTTGTAGGTGCCTTTTTGCAAGTCTTTTAATGTGTATAAGCAGAAGGTCATAGGAGGTAATACCTATTAAATGTAGTGAAACGGTATGATCTACGATAACAACCTTCAAGAAAAATTCACTTTTTTAAGAAATCCCCTTATAAAAAGGGGGTTTTAGCTTATTTTTGTATGGATTTCTTAAAACGAGAGTTTAAAATTTAATTTTAATAATTAGTAAAATAGTTTGAAAGGTTATTTTATATCTAGGTCGAACATACATATATGAAGACTAAAATGAATGGGGGAGTTAGTTTGGTCAAAAAGGTTAGCAAGCTAGTATTTGTATTTACTCTTGTAAGCGCTTTACTTTTCCAGGGGGTTATTGGAAGTAACAAAGCGGCAGCAACAGAAGGGGAAGAACCTACTATACGGATAGGAGTCATACCTTCGGTTGAGTCCCTGACTGTTGGTGGTGTAGGAACGTTTGATGTAATAGATAAAAAGACGGGAGAAACCCTGGTTAGTGGTGAAAATGAACAACTAACAGCTGAAATTTCTGGAGAATCAATTGTTAAAACGAATTATCGTTTACAGGTTTCTTTTACTACAAGTAATGCAGCAGTACAAGACTGGTTAACTAGAGCGGAAGGTTTCGGATATTCTACATACGTAGAGCCATATAACAATGGCTGGCGTCTACTAATAGGAGAGTTTCCATCGGATGCATCTTTTGCAGTCAGAACAGCATTCAAAAACGAAATAGTGTCAAAAGGCCTGGGCGCTAGTGATGCATACTGGAGGTTAATTACCCTTGTTGAAGGAGAATCCGTAATTAAAATTACTCAAGGTCAAACGGTAGTAACAACTCCAAACGCAATCCAAGTCATATCAGAAGATCTTGTAAAAATTAATGACAGAAGATACCGTGGTATCGCGGAAGTTGGTTTCAACAGTTCTGGTACTTTAGCTGGTATCAACGAACTTCCAATGGAAGAATACTTATATGGAGTGGTTCCTCGTGAGCTGCCACCTGTACCTTATGGAGAAATAGAGGCACAAAAGTCTCAGGCAGTAGCAGCAAGGACTTATGCTTTTGCTGGTCTTGGAAAGCGCAGTAAAGATGGGTACGACTTGTTACCTACAACATCTGACCAAGTGTATGGTGGATTTGAAGATGAACATCCAATTTCTAATCAGGCTGTTGATGAGACAAGAGGCGTTGTTGCAACATATGAAGGCAAGTTAATTACAGCTGTATTTAACTCAACCAGCGGTGGATTCTCAGCTAATAATGAGGATATTTGGAGTTCAGATGCGGTTCCATATTTACGTGGTGTTCCAGATGCACAAAGAGGGAAATCATTTGAGCATGTTCCGTCATTAGAGGTGTTTAAAAACAGCAGTAACTCTAACTCCCTTCGAGCAATGAAGAATGGAGATTTCGAATCAGACTGGTCAAAATACCACCGTTGGAATTTTGAATGGACTGCTGAGGAAATCAGCGATGTATTAAGTACATCATTTAACAAAGAGGTTGGAAAAGTATATGAAATTAATGTAATTGAGCGATCAAGCTCAGGTAGAGTATTAGAAATTGAGTTTGTTACGGAAAGCGGGAATCTTTATGCTTATAAAGACTCAATTCGTTCATATCTTAAGTACATTAACAGCAGCGGTAACCAAGCGTCACTTCTAAGCACACTTTTCCACATTGAGCCTGTTAAAAACAAACAAACTGACGAGATTGGCTTTAAGGTATACGGCGGAGGCTGGGGCCATGGAGTAGGTCTTTCTCAAACTGGTGCTGTTGGCATGGCTGAAAAGGGAGCGTCATTCGAGAAAATACTAAAGCACTATTATCAGGGAATTGATCTGGAAGATCGTTATTAAAAATAAGAAAGACTCGTATCACTCCATGAGTGAACGAGTCTTTTTTTCTATAACTTAAATGAACTTTTTAGTGAAACAATTCGATTAAACACAATATGATTATCAGCTGTATGCTTCGGATCCACATTAAAGTATCCATGTCTGAAGAATTGAAACTTATCTTGTGGTTTAACATCCTTCATGTTCGGCTCTATAAATCCATTCACGATTTCAAGTGAATTTGGATTTACATGATCTAAGAATGTTTTTCCTTCCTCTTCTTCTCCCTCGGCATCCAAGATGAGTGGTTCATATAGACGGAATTCAGCAGGAACAGCATTTGTTGCTTCAACCCAGTGGATGGTTCCTTTTACTTTACGACCTGTAAAGCCAGTTCCACTCTTTGTTTCTGGGTCATACGTACAACGAAGTTCTACAACATTTCCTTTTTCATCCTTAATTACTTCCTCACACTTAATAAAGTATGCGTGCTTTAGGCGAACTTCATTGCCAGGGAATAGGCGGAAGTATTTTTTAGGAGGATTTTCCATAAAATCGTCTTGCTCAATATAGATTTCTCGAGAAAATGGAATTTGTCTTATTCCCATCTCAGGATTTTCAGGATTTATTTCAGCATCAAGCATTTCTACTTGGCCTTCTGGATAATTCGTAATAACAACCTTTAATGGATTAATTACACCCATTGTTCGAGGTGTCTTTAGCTTTAGATCTTCTCTAACAAAATGCTCAAGCATTTGTGTGTCAACAGTTCCATTATTCTTTGCAACACCTAGTTCACGTAAGAAAGTACGGATTGCTTCAGGTGTATAGCCCTTTCTTCGTAGACCGGAAATTGTCGGCATGCGTGGGTCATCCCAACCATCAACATAACCCTCTTCTACCAATTGCTTAAGCTTTCTTTTACTCATTACAGTATTTGTTAGGTTAATGCGACCGAATTCAATTTGCTGTGGCTTGCTTTCCATTTCACACTGTTCAACAACCCAATTATAAAACGGACGTTGATCTTCAAACTCAATTGTACAAATTGAATGAGTAACCCCTTCAATTGCATCCTCAAGTGGATGAGCAAAAGCATACATCGGATAAATGCACCATTTATCTCCTGTATTATGGTGAGTTGTATGAGAAATACGGTAGATAACTGGGTCACGCAAATTAATATTAGGTGATTTCATATCGATTTTTGCACGTAATACTTTTTCACCGTTTCCATATTTACCTGCACGCATATTTTCAAAGAGCTCTAAGTTTTCTTCAATTGAACGTTCACGATATGGGCTGTCCTTACCTGGTTCAGTTAGCGTTCCACGGTATTCGCGGATTTCATCTGCACTTAAGTCATCAACATATGCAAGTCCCTTTTTAATAAGAAGAACTGCGCGGTTATACATCTCATCAAAGTAATCAGATGCGAAAAATAAACCTTCCCACTCATAACCGAGCCATTTTACGTCTTCTTTAATAGAGTTAACAAACTCGATGTCTTCTTTTACCGGATTAGTATCATCAAAGCGTAAGTTAGTTTTACCTTTAAATTCATCTGCTAAGTCAAAATTTAGGGAGATTGATTTTGCGTGCCCGATATGAAGATAACCGTTTGGTTCTGGCGGAAATCGAGTGACAACAGAATCACGTTTTCCTGTTTTTAAGTCGTCTTGAATGATGTTCCTAATAAAGTTTGATGTGTTGTTATCCACAGCTATAACCTCTTTCATTTACGAAGTACTATAATTGATGAATATAACATAAAACATGAATAATTTCCATTATTCTCATGTTTACCAAAGTTTCGGTTGATTATTAGGTTCTCTTTCATATAAGCTTTACAATATGTAAAAATTTATCCGAAACGCAGGTAAGTTTTACGGTGTGTATTATAACTCGTATTCTTACCGGTACGTAGCTTTTATTAAAATGGGTAAAGTACGATAAACTGGTATATATCAAGTGTTTATTATTACCACTTAATGAATACAATTGGAGCGTTATCTATTATGGAAAAATCAAAAGAAATTATTGAAATCTGTCTGTTGGCGGGTAAAATTATGCTTCAAAGCGGGGCGGAGACGTATCGAGTTGAGGATACGATGAATCGCATTGCTGCTTCTTTTGGAATCAATGAGTCACATAGTTATGTGACACCAACAGGCATAATGTTCTCAATAAATAGTGTTGAACAAACCAATTTAATACGGATATCAAATCGGTCTACTGATCTTGAAAAGGTGACAATTGTAAATAGTATTTCTAGGAGTATTAGTGCTGGAGATGTAACTATTCAGGAAGCGAAAAGACAGCTGCAGGAGTTGGAAAAGGCCGACCATTCCTATCCAGTTTGGTTACAGATCATTGCAGCAGCATTAGCGAGTGGTTGCTTTACAATTATGTTCCTAGGAGGCTGGGTTGATTTTCTCCCATCCTGTGTTGCTGGAGGGGTGGGATATATCGGCTTTATCTATATCCACCGCTATGTACAGCTTAAGTTTTTTGCAGAATTTATGGCGTCTTTTATGATCGGAGTTGTCGCTTATATATTTGTTACAACTGGGTTGGGTAAAGAAATAGACAAGATTATTATCGGTTCTGTCATGCCACTTGTGCCAGGTCTTTTAATAACCAATGCTGTCAGAGACTTGCTGGCAGGTCATCTTGTTTCTGGAATATCGAAGGGTGCGGAAGCCTTTCTTACCGCATTTGCAATTGGAACAGGAGTTGCAGTTGTATTATCTATTTTTTAACCTCCCTGAGAAAGGAGATTTCAATGCTATCACATCTAATTACAAGTTTTATTGGAACAGGTACTTTTGGCATTTTATTTAATATTCCTAAAAGAACCTTATTAAAATGTGGCTTTGTAGGCATGGCTGGATGGGCTTTATACATCAGCATGATATTTAAAGGGTATGATGCTGTACCAGCAACCCTAGCTGCTTCATTTCTTGTCGCATTAATTAGTCATATCTTTGCAAAATTATATAAAAATCCAGTTATTATTTTTAGTGTAGCTGGAATCATTCCGTTAGTACCAGGTGGATTATCGTATGACGCAATGAGAAATTTTGTTGAAAATGATTACTCAACTGCAATCCAGTTAGCTGCTAAGGCAACGATGATTTCAGGGTCAATTGCGTTTGGACTTGTTTTATCTGAGGTTCTAAATCAACTTATTATCAGAAGAAGACGGGTTTAAACAAAAAAGGACGAATTCTAATTAACGAATTCGTCCTTTATCATTCCATAAAAATGCAAATCCCGAGATTCGCCATCTTTCATCACATGTTGACGAAACGTCCCTTCATGCTTCATACCGATCTTCTCCATGATTCTCCATGACCCAGGGTTATCCGTAAATGACGCTGCAAAGATTTTATGTAATTCAAGCACTTCAAACCCAAACTTCATAACTGCTTTTGCAGCCTCAGTTCCATAGCCTTTTCCCCAGTAAGGCTTACCAATCCAATAAGCAAGTTCTCCCCGTTTATGAACTGGATGATTACCTATATTAATAATTCCTATTAAACTTGAAGACTCTTTTTCAATAATACCAAAAAAGGCAACTGGTTCTTTTTCCTCCATCTTTTGCACACTTTCTATAAACGGAACAGCAGAACCTTTCGGATAAGGGTGCGGTATGGTTAAGGTTGTCCTTGCAATCTCATAATCGCTTGCCAATTCTTCAACACGCTCAGCGTCTTTTAATGAAAGAGTTCGAAGTTGCAGGCGTTCTGTCTCTATGAATCTCATTTTTATTCCCCCAAAATATAGATTACTTTCAACATAAATTTTAACCCCTAGGTAAGCAATGCATTTTTGCTACTAAACAAAAGGATTTTCAACATATATATAGAATGTAAGAGGGAGGATACGATTTTGAAAGGAGACGCTATGACCTCAAATAACAATGACGGGATACACACGGACTTATCAAAAGACATGACATATGGAGATTATCTTCAATTAGATACATTATTAGCAAGTCAGCACAGGTTATCAGATCATCATGATGAAATGCTGTTTATCATTATCCATCAAACAAGTGAGCTTTGGATGAAACTGATTTTACATGAGATGAACTCAGCTAAAGCATCCATCTTAAAAAAAGACCTTGAACCAGCATTTAAAATGCTATCCAGGGTGGCGAGAATTCAACAGCAGCTTATCCAATCTTGGGATGTCTTATCAACTCTCACACCTTCTGAATACATGGAGTTTCGGGGGAAGCTAGGGAAGTCATCAGGCTTTCAATCCTATCAAAACCGGTTAATAGAATTTGCAATGGGACATAAGAAACCTCATGTTTTAGGAGTATATAAACACCAGCCAGACATCTATAAACAGGTAGAAAATGCACTCCAGGAAAAAAGTATTTATGATGCAGCTATCCAAGTCTTATCTTTACGCGGGTTAGAGATTGAAAAAACCTGTTTAGAACGGGATTGGACAGAGGATTATGTGCCACATAAGAGTGTAGAAGACGCATGGTTAACTGTGTACCGTAATGTAGATCAGTATTGGGACCTGTACGAACTGGCAGAAAAGCTTGTTGATATTGAATCACGACAGCAGCAGTGGAGATATAATCATATGCTTACTGTTGAACGAATTATCGGATATAAAAGAGGAACAGGTGGGTCTGCGGGAGTAGAGTATTTAAAGCAAGTAACAAGCCACAGGTTCTTCCCTGAGTTATGGAGCATTCGAACCAAATTATAGAGAGGAAATACCGGATGGACATTCAATTACACCCCGTTCAAAAACAAGAAGAACATGTTTTACATAATCTGATGCAATATTATATTTATGAATTTAGTAGTTATTTGAGCATTATAAAAGTGAATGAAGATGGGCGCTACGATCCCTTTACTCTTGATGTATATTGGAATGATGATTACCATCATGCTTATTTTATAAAAGTCGAAGACGAGTTAGCAGGCTTTGTATTAGTACAGAGCGAGCAGGGGGAAAAACCAAATACTATTAATGAATTTTTTGTCATGAGAGGCTATGAGGGCAAAGGGATTGGCAAGGTGGTTGCCAAAGAAATTTTCGATAGATTCCAAGGAAACTGGCTGGTTACGCAGTCAGAAAAAAATGAACGTGCAAAGAGCTTTTGGAGAAGTGTTATATCGAAATATACAGACGGAAATTATTCAGAAAGAATAGATGAAAAGAAGCGAACGATTCAAGAGTTTTCGACAGTGTAAAAAAGGGTGGTTCACCATTGGTGAGCCACCCATTGATTATTTAATTACAAAATCGTTGAAAGGAAGATAGTATACTGTATAATTTGGAAGTTGTTCAAACCCTATCTTTTTAGCGATAGCAACTGAATCCCTGCGAAAAGCTTCAGTGGTCCAGTGTGGTGTTACTCCACGCCTTACGCATTCTTCAATAAAGGCTCTTGCCATTGCGGTTGCTAACCCTTTTCCGCGATGATTTGTGTCATACGTATTGATGCCAATCTCATATTCATTTTTCGTAATGAATACTGAAAGACAAGTTCCAATTATGCTAGCACCTTGAACAACCGCATAACCAAACCCTTTTTCAAAAAATGGTTCCAGCGTTGGCCCCCAGAATTTCTTAATCTCATTTTCAACAATGTGGCTAACATCGTTATTGATGAGTTCTTGAGTAATAAGCTTTACCTCATACCCATCAGCAATCTCTTTTGACCCAGATTGCAAAAACCATTCTTTATGAAAAGTAAATGGTACACGTTCGCCCTTTAAGAGCTGCACCCGTTGAAAAATTTGATCAATCGTTCCATCCCATTTGTGGGTAGGATACAGTTCTAAATTTAAATCATGTTCACCATGTTGAATGGCTTCATTTTTTATAATTGAAGCAATATATTCTTCTATTTCTTTATTGAATTCAGGATTTTTAAGATTACCGCACAAATAAAACATTTCATTTTTTGCCCAGATGAGTGCAGTTCTTGGATTTATTTTATTATCTACATAAATCTCCCCAGGGTTATTTCCATCAATTACGCCAAAAATAACTGGATGGTTTTCAAGCCCAGGAAGTAAAGGTATTACAATTGTATAATCAGACTTTGTTAATTTGAATATCATTTTCTTTTCCTCACGTTCTATATTAGATTGTTTTTTTTATGAAAAAACAATTAATACAGAAATGCCGTTTTCTTACTCGTTTCAAAACACCCCCTCATTTATCGACTAAAGTATAATCGATTCTTTCTTAAAAGAAAAGAAAAATTTTCCAAAAAACAACTCCAGAAACGTATGTAAGTAATGTTCAAAATATAGTAGAATATTGAAGTTGAAATTGCCTATTCTATAACAGGTTTTTGTGTACAATAAGAATAGGAAACATGTGTTTTACAGGTGAAATGGGGGGGAAACAATGATAACAATGAAGGAAATTGCGAAGTTGGCAAATGTGTCTAGCGCAACTGTTTCACGTGTTTTAAACAATTCGGGATATGTTAGTGAAGATGTAAGAAAGAGAATTCTTACGATTATTGAAGAAACGGGATACATACCAAGTGAACATGCAAAAGCATTACGGACGAAACAATCAAATGTCATTGGCGTCATCCTGCCTAGATTAAGCACCGAGACTTCTACAAGAGTAGTAACCGGTATTAGCGAAGAACTTGCGAAACATGGATATCAAATTTTATTGGCTAATACGAACTTAGATCCTGAAAAAGAAATTGAATATGTGAAGCTTTTAAAAAGTAAGCAGGTTGATGGAATTATTCTCCTAGCTACTAATAAAGGAGAAGATTTGATTACAGAGATAAAAAAATTGCCAATACCTTTTGTTGCAACTGGTCAAAATATCGATGGAGTTCCTTCTGTTATTAATGATAGTTTTAATGCTGCAAAAGAAATCACTAACCTACTAATAAAAAGAGGCCATAAAAAAATTGGCTTTATCGGTGTGAGTGAAAAGGACTGGGAAGTAGGACACCAGAGAAAGGCTGGATATAAGGATGCTTTAATGGAGGCAGAGTTACCTTTTGTAGAAGATTGGGTTCAAACAGGGGACTTCACAATTGAATCCGGATATATTTCAATGAAGCAAATATACGAGGTCAGCACAGAAAAGCCAACTGCTGTTGTTTCAGTTACAGATCGTCTAGCGATTGGGGCAATGGAATACATAAAAGAAAAAGGACTTACTATTCCTGGGGATATAGCAATCACTGGAATGGGTGCTTCAGATTTAGCAAAGTATGTGTTTCCACCTCTAACAACAATAGATCTATTAAGTGAGAAAATTGGAATTGAAGCAGCTACGATTTTATTATCAATGATAAAGGAAGGAATTTCCTCGGATAAAAAAATAATAGACTATAGACTAATAATTCGAGATAGTATATAATCAGTTTCGTTGAGGGTGTGTAATCGATTACATACTCCTCCGCAATTTTTTTAATCGGTTATGTAATCGATTACCTATTTTTTACTTACATGTGTAATCGATTACACATATAATACTAATTTTGAGGTGAAATAAATGTCTGAAAATCGTCGTATTGCCGAAGAAATTATCGAGGCAGTTGGTGGTAAAGAAAATATCTTATCTGCCGCACATTGTGCAACAAGATTAAGAATAATGGTAAAAGACAAAGAAAAAATTGACCAACCTAAGGTTGAAAATGTTGAAAAAGTTAAAGGAGCATTCTTTAATTCAGGTCAGTTCCAAGTAATTTTAGGAACTGGAACAGTAAACCGTATTTATGAAGAAGTTGAAAAGCTTGGAGTAGATACAACAACTAAAGCCGATCAAGGGAAAGAAGCTGCTAAAAGCGGAAATGCGTTTCAACGTGCAATTCGTTCCTTTGGAGATGTGTTTGTTCCCATCATTCCAGCGTTAGTTGCTACTGGGTTGTTCATGGGTGTTCGTGGACTTGTGATGCAGCCGGAAATCCTTGGACTATTTGGATTAACTCCAGACGATATCTCTGGTAACTTTCTTTTATTTACAGAAATTCTAACGGATACAGCATTCGTATTTTTACCAGCGCTCGTAGCATGGTCTACATTCCGGGTGTTCGGTGGTAACCCAACAATCGGTCTAATTCTAGGATTAATGCTTGTTAGTCCATCCTTACCAAATGCGTGGGGAGTTGCAGGGGGAAGCGTAGAGCCGATTAGATTCTTCGACTTTATCCCGGTTGTAGGATATCAAGGATCTGTTATTCCAGCGTTTATTGCTGGTATTGTTGGTGCGAAGTTGGAGAAACAAATTCGTAAGCGTGTTCCTGAAGCATTAGATTTAATTGTGACACCGTTTTTAACACTATTAGTGATGATTACATTAGCATTATTTGTAATAGGACCTATCTTCCATACGGTAGAAAACTTAATCCTAGATGCAACGGTTGCAGTTTTATCATGGCCGTTTGGTTTAGCTGGATTACTGATTGGGTTTTTAAACCAAATAATAGTTGTAACCGGCGTACATCATATTTTTAACCTATTAGAAATTCAGCTGCTTGAAAACTTTGGTAACAACCCATATAACGCGATTGTTACATGTGCGACTGCTGCACAAGGTGGAGCTACTCTTGCTGTGGCATTAAAAACAAAATCAAAGAAGCTTAAAGCATTAGCATTACCATCCACATTATCAGCGTTCTTAGGCATAACAGAACCTGCAATTTTCGGGGTTAACCTTCGCTACGTAAAACCATTTATAATGGGTCTAATTGGTGGGGGAGTTGGTGGATTCTTAGCCTCTATCTTTGGATTAAAGGCTACAGGTATGGCTATTACTGTTATTCCAGGAACACTACTTTATCTAAACGATCAAATTTTACTTTATATCCTCGTTAACTTAGTAGCAATTGCAGTAGCATTTGCCTTAACATGGATGTTTGGTTATTCGGATAAAATGCAAGAAAATACTACAAATTAAAGAAGAAAAGTACAAGCGACTTGTTCAGAAACGAGAAAACTGGCCGACAAACGCCACGTCCTGTGGCATGTCGGCATTAGGACATGATGTCAGTCAGAGGCTCCGACAAAGAGGCGTTTTTTGCCTCTGAAGGAGGAGATGAAGTTTCTCGAGTCTCTAGTCGCTGGAACTAGACAAGAAAATAGGAGAGGGGGCAAGTAATGTTATTATTTACTTGCCCTCTTCTTTAGAAATAAGGAGTTTAGCATGAACCAACACGAAAAGAACCTACTAGATAGAGCGTATCAAGCAGTAGAAGACAACAAAGAAAATATAAAAAAAGATCCCTATCGCTTGCACTTTCACATCATGCCGCCAGTTGGTTTACTAAATGATCCAAATGGATTTATCCAATTTAATGATGTGTATCATCTGTTTTATCAATGGAACCCTTTTGAAACCAACCATGGCTCTAAGTTTTGGGGGCATTATACGTCAATAGACCTGGTAAGCTGGAAGCATGAACCGATTGCTCTTGCACCTAGTGAGTGGTATGAGAAGAATGGATGTTATTCGGGGAGCGCTGTTGAGAATGATGGGGAAATGGTGCTGTTTTATACTGGAAATGTAAAGGATGCGCAGGGAAATCGTGAAACCTACCAGTGTATGGCGATCTCTAAGGATGGTATTACATTTGAGAAAAAGGGTCCTGTTATTCATTTGCCTAAAGGATATACAGCGCATTTTCGTGACCCAAAGGTTTGGAAAAAAGATAACCGCTGGTACATGGTCCTTGGAGCACAAGACTTATCTGAATTAGGAAATATTGTGCTGTATTCTTCGGAAAACCTAACTGAATGGGAGTTTCACGGAACAGTTGCGGGTCCTAATCGAAATGGCATTGATTCCTTCGGTTATATGTGGGAATGTCCTGATTTATTTGAGTTAGATGGCAAGGATGTCTTGCTATTATCCCCACAAGGTATTGAACCAGAGGGTTACCGCTATCACAATATATTTCAAACAGGATATTTTTTAGGAAGTCTTAATTATGAAAATCATGAATTTATCCATGGTAAGTTTGAAGAACTAGACCGTGGTTTTGATTTATATGCACCCCAAACTACCCTTGATAATAAAGGCAGAAGATTACTGTTTGGTTGGATGGGTATCACGGACGAAAATGAACAGGATCAGCCTACCATCCAAAATGGTTGGATTCATGCAATGACGCTTCCTCGTAAACTGTCTTTACAGGGAGATAAGCTTTTTCAACAACCTGTTGAAGAATTAGAGGAACTACGTAAAAATGAAATGGTTTATAGAGGCGTTCATTTATCTGGTTTTAGTTTGTCTCTTGATGGTGTTAGAGGTAAAACACTAGAATTGGACTTAAGTCAGATTAAGAATGAATCAGCTATATTTGAAATAACGTTTAGAGGAAATGCTAAGTTGGAATATTCATCATCAGAAAACCGAATCAGCTTACACCGGACTTCTTTCAAAGGCGATACTACGGAATCAAGACACTGTCATCTTGAGAATTTGGAGAAACTACAAATTTTCTTAGATACATCATCAATTGAAGTCTTTGTTAATGATGGTGAAGAAGTGTTTACAGCCAGGTTTTTCCCTTCTGATGATGACCAGTCGATTGTCTTCTCAGCGGAGGGCGACATCACATTTGATGTGAAGAAATGGGATTTATAATTTTTAATAAAGGAAAGTGAATTTATGAATAAAGGAGTCATTTGTTTAGGAGAAGCACTTATTGATTTTATTCCATTGGACCAGGAAAATATGCAGTTTCTTAAAAGTCCTGGAGGAGCACCAGCAAATGTTGCTGTTGGATCGGCACGATTAGGTGCAAAAACATCATTTATCGGTAAAGTTGGTGATGATGTTTTAGGACAATTTTTAAAAGAAACCCTAGATAATTATCAGGTTAACACCGAGGCTATGTATCTCTCTGAGGATGTACGGACGGGTTTAGTTTTTGTAACACTAGACAAAGACGGTGAAAGAGAGTTTTCCTTTTATATCAAGAAAAGTGCAGATCAGTTTTTAGTACCTGAAGAAATTCCGGTTTCACTTTTCGAAACGCATAATGTCTTCCACTTTGGGTCAATTTCACTAATCCATGAGCCGGTGGAGTTAGCTACAAAAAAAGCACTTCAACTTGCAAAGGATAATGGGTTACTGGTTTCTTATGATCCTAATTTACGACCAATGCTTTGGAGCAGCTTAGAGGAAGCGAAAAGAAAGATTACATCCATGTTAGGTGAAGCCGATCTTGTAAAGCTTTCAGAAACAGAATTGGAATTTATTACTGGAGAAAGTGACATCGTTCGTGGTGCTGAGAAATTAAAGGAATATCAAATTCCGTTGCTGTTTGTAACCTTAGGTAAAGATGGAGTTTATGTATTTTACAAAGGTGAGCACATCTTTGTTGAAGCGAGAAAAGTGGAAAGTGTAGACACAACAGGTGCAGGGGATGCATTTGTGTCAAGCCTCTTATACCAGTTTAGTGAAAAAGGCAAGGGACTGGATGGTCTTACACTAGAAGAATTAAAAGAAATTGCAACACTTGCAAGTGTATCTGGTGCTTTGGCTGTTTCGACCAAAGGGGCAATGACGGCTTTGCCGACTTTTGAGCAGGTGAAGGAATTTTTAGCGTCGAATAAATGATTAATTAGCTAGGAGATTGGGAAGTGGATCTGGGAACAAGCTAATAGAGATACTTAAGCAGAATTTTGGATTTTAGCTATAAACCATAAATTCTTGCTAAAAACCGTAAATCCAAATTAAAAACCATAAATTCTTGCTAAAAACCGTAAATCCAAATTAAAAACCATAAATTCCTGCTAAAAACCGTAAATTCAAAATAAAAATCGTAAATTCCTACTAAAAACCGTAAACCGGGTTTATTATAGAAATTGTTTAAAAAATGCTCGAAATGTCTAACTTATATATCTATGTAGACGAAAAAAACTCGCCATCGGCGAGTTTTTTCAACTTTTACAACGACTTCTCCAGTTCAAACCAATACGTACACAATGTTTCCATCCCTTTATCGAAATTTTCAAGATGGAAGTGTTCATTTGGTGCATGGAAGTTCTCTGTCGGTAGTCCGAAGCCCATCAATACGATTGGAGCGTGCAGTACTTGATCCAGTGTTGAGATGATAGGTAGTGAACCGCCGCCACGAGTGTAAGAAGTAGGTACCTCGTAAATTGCTTCATACGCACGGCCAGCTGCTTGAATTGCTGGGTGGTCGAATGGTGTCACGTAAGGTGCACCTTTATCAAAAAGCGTGATGTTTACATCTACTCCAGCGGGCTTATTTTTTTCAATATGGCGTGTTAGTTGCTCAATGATTACTTCTGGGTCTTGGTTTGGAACAAGGCGACATGTGATTTTTGCATGTGCCTCAGAAGGAATAACTGTTTTGATTCCATCACCTTGGAAACCGCCGTAAATCCCATTAATATCAAGTGTTGGACGCACCCAAGTCCGCTCTAAGTAACTATATCCTTTTTCACCATAAAGAGCAGGAACCCCCAGTTCTTCACGTTGTTTTTCTTCATCAAACTGTAAATCCTGGTATGCTTGCTTTTCTTCATCTGTTAATGGAAGAACATCATCGTAGAAACCTTCAACTGTTACGGCACCATCTTCGCTATGGAAAGAATCTAATAGCTGAACAAGCGCGTTTATTGGATTATGTACGCCACCTCCGTATAATCCTGAATGAAGGTCACTCTTTGATCCTTTAATATCAATTTGAAGTCCAGCAAGACCACGGACACCATAGCATATAGTAGGCTTGCCTCTTTCCATCATACTAGTATCGGAAATCACAATAACATCTGCTGCCAATAGTTCCTTATTTTCCTCTACAAATGCTGGAAGGTTCGGACTTCCAACCTCTTCTTCACCTTCAATACAGAATTTGAAATTCAGTGGTAATGAACCTTCAGTTTTTAAAATAGCTTCTAGTGCTTTTATATGCATAAATGTTTGACCTTTGTCATCACTTGCCCCACGTGCAAAGAGCTTTTCATCGCGAATCTCCGGTTCAAATGGTGGGCTATCCCATAAATGGAGCGGGTCAACTGGTTGGACATCATAATGACCATAAATGAGTACAGTTGGTTTTCCTTCAGCATGTAACCAGTCGCCATACACAACCGGATGACCTTTTGTAGGATGAATTGAGACGTTGTCCATGCCAATCTTCTGCAAAGATTCTGCCACCCAATTTGCAGCGCGGCTCACATCTTCCTTATGGTCAGGAAGGGCACTAATACTAGGAATAGACAGTAAATTGAACAATTCCTGTAAATGAGACTCTCGGTTTTCTTTCAAGTAGGTTTGAATATTTTGGTTCAAAGTTGTTACCTCCTTATGTAAATACGTATCTATTTTATTTCGATGTACTAAATAAAATATCCTTCTTTATAAAGGGAGTGACTAAAATAAAGTATTGAAATTTTATTTCAATTTAAAATAAAATTCTTTGAAAAAAATGTGTAAAAAACCAGGCCATTTGGACTGTCTGTTGGCTAGTAAGTTCACACCTAAAGTCCTGATAGATAAACAGAAGATTGTTTTATTTTGCTTGTTTTTGTCGGAAAAACAAGGCATTAGGATTATTTTAATAAATATTAGCTGATTTAAGTGAGTAAGGCACATGAGTAGATAGTCTCTTTTTATCTGAATATTTTGTGTGCTACGATACGGAAAAATGACGAAATGGGGGAAATTAAAAGAATACTAGATTTATGTGTATTTTAGAAAGCGCTAACATTAACTGGATGGGGGAATTTAAATGCTGAAAAGTGTACGTGGATTGTTTAGTGTTATTGCAATCGTAGTTCTAGTCATTGGGCTTTTTTCTCAAGTTGGACAAGCTTCCGCTGCAGAGGAAAATAGATCATGGGTAGAATATACAGAAAAAATTATGGCCAAGGACAAAGAGAGTGGAACACTAGAATTAGAGCTTCAAGGTGAGTTTAAGCTGGCAAAGAATTATGATGTAACCCAGCATGGTGAAAATAGAGTGTATCAAAAATCCCTTGCTGATGTAAGGGTTGGAGCGGAAAACGTTACTGTACGGGTAAATCATAAAAATGAAATCACAAAAATTTATATTGATGGACCTACTCCAGTTGAAACAATGAGAGTCGGAATCATGACTTCTGGCTTTGCAACTGTAGACCATGATACAGTCGTTTTAAGTTCAAAAGTCGGGCTTGAAATTGTCGATAAAGTTGCGGGTGAATCAATTACAGTTGCTGCAGGAGAGAAAGTGACATTTACACCAGCGTCACATGAAATCACTGTAACAAATACAGCAGGTGATGTGTTGTATACTTCTCCTAACAGACTTTATGCGTTCACTGAAGAGGGAAGTAAAATAAAAGTTGAGAATATTACAAGGGCAAGTGGCGATCCTTCTTACCGTGGATTCTTCGAGTTAACAACTTCTGATGCTGGGGACAAGATAAACCTAATCAACGAAGTAAATTTTGAACAATATTTATATCAAGTTGTGCCAAGTGAAATGCCGGCATATTTTGGACTAGAGGCACTAAAAGCACAGGCAGTTGCAGCTAGGACGTATGCAATGGGAGATTACTTAAGTGACCGTTTTGCAAAGGATGGTTTCTTTGTATTAGATAGCGTCATGAGTCAGGTGTATAACAACACTGCTGAGAATGCTGTAACTACACAAGCGGTAAATGAAACAGCGGGAGTTATTATGGTCGGTGTAGATGGTAGTTTAGTAGATGCTAGATATTATTCTACTTCTGGTGGATATGGGGCTTCCAAGCATCAGGTTTGGGCAGGCGATGATGGTTCATTCCCAAGTGAAGAAATCCCATATTTATTAGCTCGAAGTCATACATTTGATCCCAATGATCCTAGCAAAATGCTAGAAATTAATACACAAAGTGAAGAAGAAGTGCTAGATTTCTATAAAACATTGTCACATACAGGCTATGATGGAAATTCTCCTTGGTTTAGATGGAAGGTTAGTCTCACTAAGGAAGAGTTAGAGAATACAATTAATGCAAACATTGTAGGTAGACAGGCTGCAGATCCTAACTTTGTGTTAACTCAAAATGCTACTGGTGAGTTTGTTAGTCAGCCAATACCTACAGAAGGAATTGGAGAATTCGTAGATATGTACGTTGCGAAACGTGGTGATGGTGGAAATGCAATGGAGCTTGTTATTGAAGGTACAACAGGAACATATAAAATCATTAAAGAATATAATATTCGTTTTACAATTAGACCAAGCAATGCATACACAAAAGGAGATACTGTTGTATTAGAACGTGCATATGCAGGAAGTACGGGTTATACAGCTAATACTAATAACTACACAATCCTACCATCAGCATTCTTTGGTTTTGAGCCAAACGAAGAAGGCGGCGTTACTTTCTATGGTGGTGGTAATGGCCATGGAGTTGGTATGAGCCAATACGGTGCATACTATCTTGGTACAACATTGGACTATGATTATGACAGTATCCTTACTTCATACTACTCAAATATGTCATTAGAAGATCTTTCATATTTTAGTAAACTATCAAAATAACATATTGTTTTAATAACTGTTGTCCAAGTGGCAACAGTTTTTATGTTGTGAAATATAATTTTAAAAATAACCAAAATTTAATTGAAATAAAATTTCAACAATGTATAATAAAAAGTGAAATGGTAATTAATTTACTTTTGGAGGCTACGTCAATGTATGTACTTGGAATTGATGGTGGAGGGACAAAAACCAAAGGTATCATTGCAGATGAGTTTGGCAATGTATATGCTGCAGAGCAGGTAGGACCAACAAACCAAAATGGAGTCGACATCAAGATCGTTGAAAAGGAAATGGACTCATTACTAACTTCTTTACAAAGGCAGAATGAAAAGGTATTTGCTAATCTACATACTGTTTTTGCTGGAATGTCTGGTGTGGATAGACCTGAAGCCAAAGAAGTGATAAACAATATTTTCAAAAAATATCTACCAACTAATGTAAAGATTATCATTGATAACGATGGAGTCAACGCATTGTACTCTGGAACGTTGGGATTACCAGGTATTGTTCAGATAAGTGGAACTGGTTCCATAACATTTGGAATAAATGAAAATGGTGGGCGAAAACGTGTTGGTGGATGGGGTTATTTGATTGATGATGAAGGCAGCGGCTACGAGATTGGTAGAGAAGCGCTACATGCAATTTTTAAAGCGTATGATGGACGAGGACCGAAAACAATTTTAACAGATTTAATTCAATCACACTTCAATGTTACAGAAATCCCCGACTTAATAACCCATATTTATGGAGGAAACGCTCGAAATATCATTTCGCCATTAAGTAAGTATGTTACAGAAGCTGTCGATCAAGGCGATGAAGTAGCAAAACAAATTATCCAACAAGCCACTACTAAACTTGCTCATTCAATTATGAGTTTGTATCAACAGCTTTTTATAAATGATGTGAAAATGAAAATCCCGATTGTTTTAGTCGGAGGAGTTTTCTTACGATCTGAATTATATATACCAGAAATGGAATATTTGCTAAAACAAAAAGGGGCTAATGTTGAGTTTCTAACACCTGAGATAGAACCGGTTGGAGGAGCAGTTGCAGCTGCCTTAGTTCAATCAGATTGCAGATTAGAAGAAAATTTTAAAAAGAATATAAATAATTATGAAATAATAGTACAATAGTTCTACTTTATTGTTGATTTTTTATTTCAAATACATAGACAGTCTGATATAATAAAATTACAGTTTAACCTGTTTTTGTAAAAAATTAGCTATCAAGCTGTTAATCGGGGGAACCAAGATGAAGTTTATTCCTTGGGATGTAAAGTGGTTACCAGAACTAGTAAAGCTATGGAATTTAGAATTGGGAACTGATTTCCCAATGAGGGAAGAACTTATTCAACAAAACAGTTTTCAAGATCATACTGTCCTGAAATCTGCTTCACATATTGCAATTAATGATGACAAAATGATAGTTGGTTTTATTGTAGCAAAAAAGATACAGAAACAGATGGATATCCAACTAAATACAGAAGTAGGGTGGATTCAGGTATTACTGGTTCATTCGGATTTTCGTAATAAAGGTATTGGAAGCGCTTTATTGACGAAGGCTGAAGATACATTAAAGAACCAAGGAAGTAAAACAATATTTCTGGGACGTGATCCTGGTCATTACTTTCCTGGGGTTCCAGTAAAATATGAAACTACTAAAAGGTGGTTTGAACATAAAGGTTATCAAGCGATTGGTATAGAATCCGACTTGGTACGAAATTTCAAAGACGATGAAATTGAGCCTGTTCAGAGTATTAAGGATATCCAAATTAGCTTAGTAAAACAAAATGAACAAAATGACTTACTTTCCTTCCTCCATCATTGTTTTCCTGGTAGATGGGAATATGAGGCTGCACAATACTTTGAAAATGGTGGCACTGGAAGAGAATTCGTTATTTTTAAAAAGAATAACCAGATTATTGGTTTTTGCCGGATAAATGATTCAAAGTCTCCCATCATTGGTCCGAATGTTTACTGGTCACCATTGTTCCATGGGGAACTTGGTGGGATTGGACCGTTAGGGATAGACTCCGCAGAGCGTAAAAACGGCTACGGACTCGCGATTGTAAAAGCAGGAATTGCTTACTTACGAGGAAGACAGATCGACAGCATTGTAATTGATTGGACGGGATTAGTGGACTTTTATCAAAAGTTGAACTTTACGATATGGAAACAGTATCAGCAATACAGTAAGAATATTTAGTCCTTTCTAAATGCAAAAAAGAGAACAATTAGATAAGACGAATTGGAAAGGCGTGTTGAATTTGAAGGTGAATATTACAACGTTAACAACGGAGCAGCGGAATCAGAGGTCATTAACAATTGATCAGTTATCGACTGCAGAGATTATAGAGCTCATGAATGATGAAGATGGTACTGTATCACAGGCAGTTAGAAAAGCTCTTCCGCAAATTGAGCAAGCGATTGAGTCTATCTATGAAACTCTAAAATTAAATGGCCGTTTATTCTATATTGGGGCTGGAACTAGCGGCAGATTAGGTGTTTTAGATGCAGCTGAATGTCCTCCTACATTTTGTACACCACCAGAGATGGTTCAAGCGATTATGGCAGGTGGAGAGACTGCTATGTTTACAGCGGTTGAAGGAGCGGAGGATGACCTGGAAGGCGGGGCACGCGACTTAGCACATAGAGGCTTTTCAAAGAATGATATTTTAGTGGGAATTGCGGCTAGTGGAAGGACTCCATATGTAATAGGTGCTTTACAGTACGCTCAAAATCTAGGTGCAAGAACAGTTTCACTTGCTTGTAACAAAAGTGCTGAGATTAGTAAGTTTGCAAACCATAGTATTGAAGTGATTGTAGGGCCAGAAATTGTATCTGGATCTACACGGTTGAAATCAGCAACAGCTCAAAAAATGGTTCTAAATATGCTATCAACTACAGCGATGATTAAGCTTGGGAAGGTTTATGGGAACTTAATGGTAGACCTTCATGCTAGCAATCTGAAGCTAATAGAGAGAGCAAAGCAAATTGTCATGGATGTTACTGGCGTATCGTATGATGAAGCCGAAACAGTATTAAACCAAACAAATCAAAAAGTAAAACCGGCTATCGTCATGATTTTAGCAGGTGTTCCGTTAGAAAAGGCAAATGAAGTAATCGATCAATCTAATGGTTTCACAAGAAAGGCGATTGAACTGGCAAACGAAGGGAAGTGAGGATATGAAAGAAAAGGTTCTACCTTTCTTACAACAAGAAATAGACCAAAATCATATCCCTGGGGCGGTCATTTCCATTTCATATAAAAATGAAACCGTTTTACAAGAGGCGGTTGGAAATCGCGTTGTGTTTCCGTCAAAGGAACCGATGGAGCTGACGACTGTTTTTGATTTGGCTTCACTAACAAAGGTTGTCGCGACACTTCCTTCGTTATTGTTGCTAATGGAAGCTGGGGAACTACATCTTGACGATACGGTCGGTCATTTCATTCCTGAGTTTAAAAAACAAGGTAAGGCAGGCATCACAATTAAGCACTTATTAACTCATTCATCAGGGCTACCGGCTCACAGAGAATATTTCAAAGAATCCTTAACCACTGAACAAATTATGGAACGGATCTTTGAAGAAGGTCTTATCGCACCTTCAGGTGAAAAGGTCATTTATAGTGATTTAGGTTTTATCACTCTATATAAAGTAATCGAAAAGATTACAAGTGAAAGTTTTCCGGAATTTGTGCAACGTGGGCTTTTTGAAAAGCTAGATATGAAGGAAACTATGTATCTACCAAGCTATGAAAGAGAGCGCTATGCTGCAACAGAGTATAGCGAGCTTTTGAAGGATTACAAGCATGGCATAGTTCATGATGATAATACGGAGAGTATGGGCGGTATCAGTGGCCACGCGGGTTTATTTTCGACAATAGCAGATCTCTCCAATTTTGCTTCAATGATTGAAAATGGCGGAGTATTTAGAGGGAAAAAGATATTATCTGAACAAACTATCCAACTGACAAAACAGAATTTTACACCATATAGTCAGGAGTTCCGCGGATTAGGATGGATTTTAAAAAGTCCAGCACTATCTAGCTGCGGTGATTTATTCTCAAAACATTCCTACGGACATACAGGTTTTACAGGAACAAGCATATGGTTTGATCCGGAAATCCAGCTTCATGTCATATTGCTTACGAATCGGGTTCATTTTGGAAGAAAGGACCCTATCATTCGACTTCGACCAAGATTACATAATATAATTCGCGCACAGTTTTAGCTGAAGTTCAAAGATAAGCAGGATGAACGGGGGAACTAATGATGACAGACAAAATCCATCTAATGATAGTCGGGGCACATTGCGGAGACGGTGAGATACAAGCTGGTGCAATTGCTCACAAGTATGCAAAAGCAGGACATGAGGTAACCTTTCTTCATCTAACAGCTGGTGAAAAAGGGACTCCACTACATTTAAGTGTTGAGGAATACAGAATTCAAAAGATTAAAGAAGCAGAAAAAGCGGCAGCTGTATTAGGTGCTAAAAGTATCACCCTTTCTTATAAAGACGCAGAATTAAAAGAAGATGATGCCACTGTTTCTGAACTTGCGAAGATTTTTAGAAGGCTAAAGCCAACAGTTGTTATTACACATTGGGAAAATAGCATGCATCCAGATCATGCGCTTTGCCCAAGGCTCGTGCAGGCTGCATGGCTAAAAGCGGCATTACCAGGGTTTGACTTGGATGGTTTACCTCCTCATTCGTTACGAAGAATGCTTCATAGCGAGAACTGGGAAGACATGGAGGGGTATGTGCCGGATATCTATGTTGATGTAACCGATGAATTTGATACGTATTTAGAAGCGTTGTCTCAATACTGGTTTATTATGAATTCCTCAGATTTCCGTTATTACGATTACTATAAAGCACTAGGAACGATGAGAGGATGCTTGAACCGTACAACGTATGCACAAAC
The DNA here is from genome assembly GCF_047246645.1 of Ferdinandcohnia jepli. NCBI lineage: Bacteria > Bacillati > Bacillota > Bacilli > Caryophanales > Bacillaceae > Ferdinandcohnia > Ferdinandcohnia jepli. The sequence goes on along the minus strand of NZ_JBFOKR010000008.1, from coordinate 137,573 downwards.
ATTAAAGTTTCCCACAGGAGCAAATGTTAGAAAAGGCTCAAGTATACCAGGTTTTGAATTATAAGAGGAGGTGACTCATATGAACAACAAGGAATTGAGAAAAAAGGTCGGCCAGCTTATGGTTATTGGTTTTAAAGGAATAACAGCTTCTGATGAAATTAAAGAATTAATCAGAGACTATCATGTTGGAGGAATCATTCTTTTTGGCCGTAATATAGGGACACCGAAGGAGATTCTTTCGTTAACAAATGAGCTTCAAAAGGTGGCAAAGGAAGCAGGGCACGAGCATCCACTCCTCATTTGTATCGACCAGGAAAATGGCGTTGTTCGTAGATTAGGAGAAGGTACAACGATCTTACCGGGAGCTATGCTCTTGGGTGCGACTGATAACCCGGAAAATGCTTATAAAGTTGGAGAAACCACTGGTAAGGAATTAAAAGCACTGGGTATTAATTGGAATCTCGCACCTGTTCTGGATGTTAATAACAATTCGGAGAATCCTGTAATAGGAGTTAGGTCATTCGGTGAGTCGGCGGAAAAGGTGTCTGAGTTCGGAAAGATGGCAATGAAAGGGATGCAGAAAGCGGGGGTAATTACTACTTTAAAGCACTTCCCAGGTCATGGAGATACAAATGTTGATTCCCATCTTGATTTACCAATTATTTCACATAGCATGGAACGTTTAGAGCAGATTGAATTGAAGCCATTCATTGATAGTATCGAAGCAGGTGCTGATACAGTCATGTCAGCTCATGTGTATTTCCCTGCGATTGAAGATAAGGCAGGCGTACCGGCAACCTTATCTAAAAAGGTAGTAACAGGTCTATTAAGAGAAAAGCTTGGGTTTGATGGAGTAGTCACAACAGATTGCATGGAAATGAATGCGATTGCAAACACGATTGGAACGGCTAAAGGTGGAGTAGAGGCAATAAAAGCCGGTGTTGACCTAATTATGGTTTCACATCTACACCATCTTCAAAAAGATACGATTAAAGCGATAGTTGAAGCGGTTGAGGCTAATGAAATTGAAGAAGGGCAAATACAAGCTGCTGTCGGCCGTGTAACTCGATTAAAAGAAAAGTATTGCAGTTGGGAAGAGCTTAAACTTGAAGATAAAGTTGAAGTCCCAGCTATTGTTGGGTGTATGGAACATATTGAACTAGCTACTAATATTTACAAGCAAGGCATTACCATTGTAAAAAATGACGGAGTATTACCGCTCCAAGCAAACGAGAAAAAAGTATTAGTGGTTTATTCGGAGAATAAATACACTATGCAGGTTGAAGATAAACGTTACTCTTCAATATTCCTTGGTCAAACAATCAAGGAGATTGATGGAAATGCGGAGGTTGTTGAACTATCAAACCCTGCCACAGATGAAGAGATTAAGAGTGTTGTTCAAAAAGCACCTAATTATGATGCAATTATTGTGGGTACACTTACGGTTCTACCAGGTGACTCGCAAGCTAAGCTAGTCGAACAACTATATGAAACAGGATTACCAGTTATCGTTGTTGCTACAAGAAGCCCATATGATTTAGCTTATTTACCAAACGTTCAGGCGTATGTGTGTACGTATGAATTCCCATACCCTGCATTACAGATGGCAGCAAAAACGATATACGGGCTCGAACAGGTAACAGGAAAATTACCAGTAACTATTCCATCTAACTAAAAATAAAGATTTAGGAAGGGAGGGGTCATGCTTGGTAAATGACAAGCCTAAATATGTTGTTGGCTTAATGTCAGGAACTTCATTGGATGGTATTGATGCTGCGTTAGTTTCGATAAGTGAAATTGGCACAGAGCTTAACGTAAATCTTGTTCATTTTAAAACACTTCCTTTTTCAGAATCACTAAAAACAAGAATACTAGACCTTTGTGACCCAGATCGTGCAAGGATTGAAGAAATCTCGTACATGAACATGTTGTTAGGTGAGTTGTTTTCAGATGCAGCAAAGCAAGTAGTGCAAGAAGCTGGCTTAGAAATGAAAGATGTAGACATTATCAGTTCTCACGGTCAAACCATTTTTCATCAGCCTGAAAAAAGTACTACTGAAGGCTATGCCGTTTCGTCTACCTTACAGATTGGTGATATAGCAGTAATTGCAGAACGTACCGGAGTAATGACAGTAGGCGATTTCAGAACTCGTGACATGGCAGTTGGTGGCCAAGGTGCTCCGCTAGTTCCGTATGCGGATAAACTATTATGTAGGGACCAATCAGTTGGTCGAGTGTTAGTAAATATAGGGGGCATCGCTAATATAACAGTGCTACCGCCTGCAACAAGTAATGAGTCTGTTCTTGCATTTGATACAGGCCCAGGAAATATGCTGATTGATGCTTTTACTACATGGGCATCAAATGGAAAGCAAACCTTTGATGACAATGGAGAGATTGCGGCAAGTGGAACAGTGAACAATAGCTGGCTAAATGAACTATTAAAACATGAATACTATCAATTTCCTATTCCAAAAAGTACAGGTAGAGAATTGTTTGGTATTCAATATGCAAAACAGCTTTGGGAACTAAATACTCAACTATCTCCAGAAGATAAAATAGCAACAATCACAGAATTGACTGCAATAACCATTTCAGAAGATATTAAAAGATTTATAGATTCCTATCAAATTGGAGAGGTTTTTATAAGCGGAGGAGGTTGGTACAATCAAACACTTCGCAACTCCATAAAAGCTCACCTTCCTGAAACAATTAAACTAGCGAGTACGGATGAGTTAGGAATACCAGCCGACGCAAAAGAAGCAGTTGTCTTTGCACTACTAGGCTATCAATGTGTGATGAAGCGGCCTAATAATCTACCATCTGCAACAGGCGCAAGTGCTCCAGTGGTGATGGGGAAGATTGCTTGGTAATAAGAAAAGCGCAAGCGCCTTATAGAGGAACGTCGCCTAAAAACCGCCACGTCCTGTGGCGAACGCCGACATCAGCACATCCTGTGAAAGTCCGACAAGGAGGCTGTTGCCGCCGCAGGAGGGGTGAAGCGACCTCGAGGGGCTAGGCGCTGGAGCTAGACATAAAAAATTAGTGAAAATACATTCGAAATTATTAAAAAACACGCACACTGAAAGGAGGCGAGGGCCAAGAAGCACATAACTTGAAATGCCAATTTGAAAAATTCTTACGGATGAAAAGGAAATATACTTAAGGGGGAACTATGAAAATGAAAAAATGGCTTAGTCTTTTACTTACAGCTATGTTGGTTATTGGTATGCTGGCAGCATGTAGCAAAGATGAAAACGCATCAAAAGATGGCGAAGATGAAAAAGCTTGGACAGGAAAAATCACAATTTGGGATGGACCTCGTTGGGCTGACGCAGAAGATAACAAGTATCACTGGTTAGAAAGCAAAATTGAAGAATTTGAAGCAGAGCATGAAGGTGTAGAAATTGAACTAGTTCAAGTACCTTGGGCAGAGCTTCCTGATAAATTAGGCGTTTCAATTGCAGGTCAATCTTGGCCAGACATCGCTCCAGTTGATATCAGCGGTAGTGCGGTAAGTATTGAACATATCGAACAAGGTGTAATTGAGCCTGTTGACGAATTATTTACAAAAGATGAACTAACAGATTTCTATGATAATGCATTAGATGCATACACATTCGATGGAAAACTATATGGAGTTCCAAACTCTTTAACAGTACACACAATGCTTTTAAACCTAGATCTATTTGAAGAAGCTGGAGTAGAGCCTCCTGCAAACGGAGAATGGACTTGGGATGAATTCGTTGAAACAGCTAAAAAGCTAACTTTTGACAGAGATAACGATGGAAAAACAGACGTATATGGTTTCTCAACTTATATACTTCCTGGATATTATGAAGCATGGCCATTCTTCTATATTAATGGAGGTAGTCCATTAAATGAAGACTTGAGCAAGTTTACGTTTACAGAGCCAGAAGCAGTAGAAGCAATTCAACAGCTTGCTGACTTAAAATTAAAGCATGATGCAGCTCCTGAAACATTAGGTGGTCAAGATGTAGGTGGTACATTCCAAGCTTGGGCAAACGAAGAGCAACGTACAGTTGCAATGCAACCATGGGCTACTTGGGCAATCAGTGCAGCTCAAACTAAGTTTCCAACAAACTTTGCTGTAGCAAACTACCCAACTGGATCAACTGGTGAACCAGTTACAATCGGTGGTGTAGGTGGCTGGACAATGTTCCACCAAGAAGAAGCAGGAAAGAAAAAAGTAGTTGGTGAGTTTATTAAATACATCTCTTCAACTGATGAGCAGTACACAATGGCTACTGAATATGGTATTTTCCCAGCACGTAAATCATCTGCTGACAAAGATCCGTATAAAGATAATCCAGAAATGAAACGTGCTCAAGAAATGTCTTCTCAGGTTGTAATGCTTCCTCGTCATCCAGAGTGGAAGAAAATTGATGAAGCAATTCAAACTGAGCTTCAATTAGTATTCAACGGTGAAAAGACAGCAGAACAAGCAATGAAAGATGCAGAGAAAAAGGTTAATGAATTCTTAGGCGAATAGCAACAAGACGGGCAGGTAGTCAAGTGTTTGACTCCCTGCCTGTAATGAAAGATTGGGGGAATAACCTTGAAACCCGTTCATCAAACTGCAAATGCAGTAGTGGAAACAAAAAAACCATCTATATTTAAACAAATAATAAAAAACTATCCCGCATACTTATTTTTACTTCCCAAACTAATCCTGTTTATAGCATTTATTGCAATACCGGTAGTATGGGCATTCATTCTGTCTTTCCAGGAATATAAAGTCTTTGGAAGTGAGTGGGCTGGCCTTGATAACTATATAAAGGTATTTAAAAGTGATGCCTTTTACGACGCATTAGGGAACACGTTCCTTTTTACGGTTGTAACGGTACCATTTAACGTAATAAGTGCACTCATTATTGCTTCTCTTATCCATCCTCTCGGTAAAATGGCTCAAAGCTTCTTTCGAGGAGCATTTTATTTACCAACAGTTACATCAATGGTAATTGTTGCGATGGTATGGCGCTGGATGTACAACTATGATTTTGGATTATTTAACTATGTTCTAGGTTTATTTGGAATGGATCAACTTAACTGGTTAGGACAATCCTCATCAGCACTATGGGCGCTAATCATCATGCAATGCTTAATACCATTTGGAGTAGGTATTATCTTATATCTAGCTTCCATGGGATCAATCTCAACTGCGTTATATGAAGCTGCAACAATTGATGGGGCAAATGGTATTCAAAAATGGTTTTATATCACATTACCATTATTAAAGCCATCAACATTATACTTAGTGTTATTAAGCACAATTGGATCATTCCAAGTCTTCACACAGATCATTATGATGACAGGTGGAGGACCAGGAACAGCAACAGAAACGCTTGTTCATTTAATCTATAAAACTGGATTTAGAGACTTTGAGTTTGGTTATGCTGCGGCACAATCAGTCGTTTTATTCTTTATCATTCTAGTATTTTCAGTTATTCAATTCCGTGTACTTCGGTACGATGAGTAGGAGGGGACATCATGACAACAGGTATTCAAAAATTAAACAAGCTTATCATTTATTTATTACTTTCCGTGTTCGCAATTGTTTCCCTTTTACCATTATATTGGGTATTTAGTACATCTCTACAATTAAGCAGTTATCAGGATGAGGAACTAGAGCGTCAAGTATCATATGTAGATTCAAACCCGCCGAAAATGTATCCGATGGGGATTACAGAGTATTTTGAGCACTGGGGAAAAGCACGCGATGCTGAAAATTCAGGAGATATGGAACAAGCAACTTATCATCGTGATGTAATGGACCGAATTATTGAAGATACTTTTTCTGGATTCACAACATTATTTAAAAAGAACAATATTGGTGTTTGGTTTTTTAACAGTTTATATATTGCGGTAGTTGTAACAATCGGTGTATTACTCTTCGACTCAATGGCCGGGTATGTGTTAGCGAAAAAGAGATTCCCAGGACGGAATTTAATCTTCTGGTCAATTATCGCGACAATGATGATTCCAGGACAGGTTACATTGGTTCCGTTGTTTATCATGGTTCGTAATTTCGGAATCATGGATACACACTGGGCACTAATATTCCCGGATTTAGCAATGGTATTTGGTGTATTCTTAATGAGGCAATTTATGCATTCAATCCCTGATGAGTTATTGGATGCTGCAAAAATAGATGGAGCAAGTGAATGGAAGACATATTGGAGCATCGTACTCCCATTAGCAAAACCAGGACTGGCTGCACTAGGAATCTTTACATTTATGAGCGTATGGAATTCTTTCCTATGGCCAATTATCGTATTAAATAATGCTGACTTATATACATTACCAGTCGGATTGAAGACATTACAGGATGCGAACTTAGCGAGCTTTAAGCTTCTCATGAGTGGAGCGGCTGTTGCTTCTATTCCAATGATCATTGTATTTATCCTATTCCAACGTCATTTCGTAAAAGGCTTAACATTAGGTGGCGTAAAGGAATAATGAAAAACAAAAAAGAGAGAGATAATCTCTCTTTTTTTAAAGAAGGGACATCGTTATGAGAATCGGACTTGATTATTTCTTAACAGATCATCTTCACTTGTGTAAAGGTAAAAGGGTTGGTTTAGTTACCAATATGACAGGTGTCAATCAACAATTAACACCGGCGATCGACCTTTTCCATGCCCATCCTTCAATTGAGTTAACAGCTTTATATGGTCCAGAGCATGGAATAAGAGGTAGTGCAAAGGAAGGCGAGAAGGTTGATTTCTTTGTAGATCCTTATACAAAAGTACCTGTTTATAGCTTATATGGTGCAACAAAAAAGCCAACGAAAGAAATGCTGGAGCCGGTAGATATTATCTTTTTTGACTTACAGGATATCGGAGCACGTTATTATACGTTTATCTATACGATGGCATATGTGATGGAAGCTTGTGCTGAGTTTGGTAAGGAATTTGTCGTGCTTGATCGTCCAAATCCGATTTCCGGTACTAGACTAGAAGGTAATTTAGTAGAAGAAGAGTGCCGCTCCTTTGTTGGGTTATATCCAATCCCTAACCGCCACGGAATGACCGTTGGGGAACTAGCTTTGTTTTTTAAACATGAATTTGGGATTAATTGTAATGTAACGGTTGTTCCAATGGAAGGCTGGAACCGGGATATGTATTATGATGAAACAGATCTATTTTGGGTTCCGCCTTCACCAAACACAACGGGGATGGATATGTGTATTTTGTACCCGGGGACATGTTTAGTTGAAGGGACGAATTTATCAGAAGGAAGAGGAACGACACGTCCTTTTGAGTATATCGGCAGCCCATTTATTGAAGGCTATCAAGTAGCAAAGAGACTGAATGAGAAAAAGCTACCTGGTGTCATTGCTCGTCCGATTTCTTTTGTTCCAACGTATTCAAAACATAAGGACTTACATTGTGAAGGAATTCAACTGCATGTAACTGATAGGAAAACGATACACTCGTTAGCCACAGGGTTGACAGTTCTCGAGACGATTGCAGAAATGTATCCAAAGGAATTTGAATTTGTTCAATTTGGTGAAAAGAAGACCTATATGTTTGATTTACTTGCCGGTACGAAGGAATTGAAGGATCTCGTTGTAAAAGGAGAAACAAGTAGATTCATAGAAAGCAGTAGAGTACAGACTGAAGGATTTTTAAAACAGAGAGAACCCTATCTTTTATATAAATAAATGTCAGAGGAGAGAACCCCATGATTACGTATCGCTATTATCAATCAGGAGATGAACAAAGCATCGTTACCCTTTGGAACGACTGTTTAACGATGGATCCTATTACACAGCAACGCTTTCGAAATCTTGTCTTGCTTGATGCCAATTTTGATCCACAAGGGTTACGTATCGCTACAGATAACGAAAAAATAGTTGGTTGTGTGTATGCGATACGTAGATTGTTACCAATGGAAGGTACGGAATTGGAGCCTGAAAATGGGTGGATTCCATTTTTCTTTGTGCATCCTTCATATCGCAAGGCGGGAGTTGCAGAAAAATTATTGAACGATGGAGTAGAATTTCTTGCATCTCAGGGTAGAAAGAATGTATTCTTTGCTTCATACGCACCTAATTATATCTTGCCTGGTATCGATGAAGAAGCATATCCTGAAGGCTATGCATTTTTAGTAAAACAGGGCTTTGAAAAACAATATTCACCTGTTGCAATGGATCGAAGCTTAGTCGGTTATGCTCCAGCAAGTGATGCAATGAAACTTAAGGTAAAGCGCGAACAAGAAGGTTATACATTTTTACAAGCACAGGATAAAGATTTATATGAAGTAATCCAGTTTGCTAATAAAACCTTTAACCCTGATTGGGGAAGAGCCATCCGAGAAGGTATACTACAAGGTCTACCTCTTCATCGAATCTTAATTGCTAGAGACGGTGAAAGATTAGTAGGCTTCTGTATATATGGTGGTTACGAAGGGATACCAGACCGCTTTGGTCCATTTGGTGTTGACCCTGACCAACAAGGAAAGGGATTAGGTAAAATTCTGCTACATGAATGCCTAAAAAATATGCGTTCTGAAGGCTTGCATGGTGCTTGGTTTTTATGGACTGGTGAAAAAAGTGCAGCTGGACATTTATACAAGAAAACAGGTTTTGAAGTAACACGTAAATTCCACGTGATGAAAAAATTAATATAATATATTCATAAGAGAGTTGATATTTATGGCCTTTATGACCGGGGGACTTGTTATGCTACAAGAGATGCATACAACCCTACCACCATCTGAACGAAAAATAGCTCAATATATTTTAGAAAATCCTCAGGATACAATTTCATTAACGGCAAGTGAACTCGGAAAACGAAGTTCAACAAGTAGTGCCGCTGTTATTAGACTTTGTAAATCACTTGATTTAAAAGGCTTCCAGGATCTAAAGCTGCGAATAGCGGGCGATCTGCAAAAAACGAAAGCGACAGGTTTTCGTGATATCGAACCAAATGAACCAGCGCAATCAATCATTGAAAAAATGACAAATAACAGCATTCAAACGATTCGCGAAACGGCAGAGTTGTTAAATACGGAAGAATTAGAAAGAGCAGTAGAGGTTCTTAAGAACGCAGGCACCATTCACTTCTTTGGGGTGGGCGCGTCAAGCATTATTGCCCAAGATGCACAGCAGAAGTTCCTGCGAATTGACAAAAAGGCAACCGCATTCCCTGATCTCCATATGGCAGCAACTCTTGTTGCAAACGCACAGGAAAATGATGTAGTTGTAGGAATTTCATTCTCAGGTAAAACCTTTGAGGTAGCAAAGATACTCGAGATTGCAAATAAAAAAGGCGCACACACGATTAGCTTAACGAAGTATGGCTCATCGATTGTTACAGAGCAAGCGGATATACGTTTATATACGTCTGCTACAAAAGAGCCAACCTTTAGAAGTGGCGCAACCTCTTCCCGCATTGCCCAGCTTCATGTAATTGATATCCTATTTATGAGTGTAGCCTCACAAGCCTACGAAGAAACAATAAGTCATCTTGATGAAACAAGAGCAATGATTGACATGCTGCACGATACAATTAAACAGAAACAGAAGTAGAAAAGGCCCCGGTGTGGGTCTTTTTTTTGCTCGCAGATAGGAAAGTATAAAACTCTTTCCAATCTGCATAAGTGCAACTACGGCTCTGCTGTCGCCTAAAGGCTCGGCAATCGCCGAGTTTTCAAATAATTTTAAGTTTTGCCGGATTATATGTGGTGTTTTTCGAATTAACTAATTTATTGCCGGATTATTAACGTTTTTTTTCGGAAAAACAAAGTTTATTGCCGAATTCCTAGAATTATTGTCGAATTACAATATGAAGATAAATGTTCAAGATTGGATAAAACGCCTAACATTGCATTACACAACAAAATTTAGTAAATAATATAATAATTAGGCTGTGTTTGTTAACCTTTCTGCTCAAGTTTGTACTACAGGGTGATTGTAGCGCATGGCACGAGACTCCTGCGGGAATAGCGTGACCAAGTGAGACCCCGCAGGAGCATGCGACGAGGAGGCTCACGGTCCGCCCGCGGAAAGCGAGTGCCAGGAGCGGAAATCACCAAACTATATGCTAAGCACCTATCTAAAAAGGCAAACAACAACGGTCTTCTTGAGAGAACCAATAATTAATACCAAAAACTGTCCACTGGGTATAAACATTGTTAACTAAATGTGGTAAAGTAGATGTGAAGAATGTTGATATAAAAGGCTTGAAGAAAACACGCGTGTACACACCAGAAATACATTTGTAGTTTAAGAATAGACAAAAGGAGGATTATTTATGTCAAAGATATTAGATTCATTTTTACAGGAAAACCTTGATGATTTAAAAGCGAAGGGTCTTTACAATGTCATCGATCCTCTTCAAGGCGCAAATGGACCAATTATCAAGATTAATGGAAGAGAACTTATCAATTTATCATCGAATAATTACTTAGGTCTAGCAACGGATGACCGCTTAAAGGAAGTAGCAAAAGAAGCAATTAATACGTATGGTGTAGGAGCGGGAGCTGTTAGAACCATCAATGGAACGCTTGATCTGCATGTGAAACTTGAAGAAAAGCTTGCTGAATTTAAACATACAGAAGCAGCAATTGCCTATCAATCTGGTTTTAACTGTAACATGGCTGCTATCTCTGCAGTAATGGATAAGAATGATGCGATTCTATCAGATGAGCTTAACCATGCATCCATTATAGACGGTTGCCGACTTTCAAAGGCAAAAATTATTCGTGTGAATCATTCTGATATGGATGACTTACGTGCAAAAGCAAAAGAGGCAAAAGAGTCAGGCTTATATAAAAAAATCATGGTGATTACTGACGGTGTATTTTCTATGGATGGAGACGTTGCAAAGATACCTGAGATCGTAGAAATTGCTGAAGAATTTGACTTAATTACATATGTAGACGATGCACACGGGTCAGGTGTACTTGGAAAAGGTGCTGGAACTGTTAAACATTTTGGACTTTCAGATAAAGTAGATTTCCAAATTGGAACTCTTTCAAAAGCAATAGGAGTTGTAGGTGGATATGTAGCTGGAAAGCAAGAGTTAATAGATTGGCTTAAAGTACGTAGTAGACCATTCTTATTTTCAACAGCATTACCGCCAGCTGATGTAGTTGCTGCTACAAAAGCAATCGAAATCTTAATGAGCAGCACTGAATTACATGATAAGCTTTGGGAAAATGCGAATTATTTTAAAGAGCAATTGAAGCAACGTGGCTTCGATATAGGCCATAGTGAAACACCAATTACACCGGTAATTATCGGTGAAGAGATAAAAACGCAAGAATTTAGTAAGAGGTTAAATGAAGAAGGCGTTTATGCGAAGTCAATCGTTTTCCCAACTGTTCCTCAAGGTACGGGAAGAGTGCGTAATATGCCGACAGCGGCACATACAAAGGATATGTTAGACCGTGCTGTTGCGATTTATGAAAAAGTAGGAAAAGAAATGAATATTATCTAAAAGCTGGTCCTTTTGTTTTGACCTAGACCAACTTGGAGGAGTACAAATGAAAAAGATCGTTGTAACGGGAGCGCTTGGCCAAATTGGCTCAGAGCTTGTCACAAAAATGCGTGAAGTTTACGGTACAGATAATGTAATTGCAACTGACATCCGTCAGAATGATAGTGAAGTTGTAAAAGCAGGACCGTTTGAAATTCTAGATGTTACAGATGCAAAAGCAATGTTTGATATTTCGAAAAAATATGATGCAGATACATTAATTCATTTAGCCGCATTATTATCAGCTACAGCTGAGGCAAAACCATTGCTTGCTTGGAATTTAAATATGGGCGGATTGGTGAACGCGCTAGAAGTTGCTAGAGAATTGCGTTGTCAATTCTTTACACCAAGTTCAATTGGAGCGTTTGGACCTTCTACTCCAAAGGATAATACACCTCAAGATACAATCCAACGTCCCACGACAATGTATGGCGTAAACAAGGTATCTGGTGAGTTGTTATGTGATTATTACAATCATAAATTTGGAGTTGATACTAGAGGACTCCGATTCCCTGGATTGATTTCTTATGAAACACCTCCAGGTGGAGGAACAACTGACTACGCAGTAGAGATTTATTATGAAGCATTAAAAAATAAAGCATATAGTTCCTATATTGCAGAAGGAACATATATGGACATGATGTATATGCCAGATGCTCTTCAAGCGATCATTGACTTAATGGAAGCAGACGAGTCAAAGCTAAGACACCGTAATGCTTTCAATGTCACTGCAATGAGCTTTGCCCCTGAGGAAGTTGCGGCAGAAATTAAAAAGCATATTCCTGACTTCACAATGAAATATAGTGTCGATCCTGTGCGTCAGGCTATTGCCGAAAGCTGGCCAAATTCTATTGATGCAACAGCTGCAAAAGAAGAATGGGGCTTTAAAGCACAATATAACTTAGAATCAATGACAAAAGACATGCTTGAACAATTGAATACGAAGCTTGTAAAAAACTCCTGATCCAATCAGGAGTTTTTGTCATTCTTTGAAATTAATTTTTAATTTTTGCTTAATGTCATTTAATAAAGTTCGAAATTTGTTTAAAAAATTTTAGTTGTAATTATTTTTTGCCCATGATATTATGGTCTTGTGAAAGTGATGCAATCGTTTGCACAAACCTTATCAGTAATTTAATAAATCTATAAAACTATTACTGTACATAAGATAGTAAGTTTTATAGATTAAATGAAAGCGTTTGAATAAAAGTAGAAAAAATAGCTTTTTTCGACAAAACAGCATACTTTTATGCAAACGATTTCGCAGAGTGTGGTAAACGGTTACAACTCTTTTAAAAACAAAATGGGGGTACAAAAACATGAAGGCAAAGAAACTTTTACCATCGTTAATGGCACTATTATTCTTACTAAGTGTTGTTTTAGTTGGATGTAGTTCTAGTAACGAAGATGCTGGAGAAGAAAAAGACAACAAAGGCGGAGAATCTACAGAAAACGTAACTGTTGATATCTTCCAATTTAAAGTAGAATTTAAAGATCAATTCGAAGCTGTTGCAAAACAATATGAAGAAGCTAACAAAGGCGTAAAAATTAACATCACTACTGTTGGTGGTGGAGAAGATTACGGCGCAGCTCTTCGTTCAAAATTTGCTTCAGGTGAAGAACCAACAATTTATAATATTGGTGGACCACAAGACGTGGCTGACTGGACTGACAGCTTAGCTGATCTTTCTGATACTTCTGCTGCTGGAAAAGCTCTTGAAGGAACTCTTGAAGGAGTTACTAAAGATGGTAAAGTATTAGGTCTTCCATTTAACCAAGAAGGTTATGGATTAATTTACAATACTGCTGTATTTGAAAAAGCTGGTATTGACCCTGCAAGTATCACAACTTTAGCTGCTCTTGAAGAAGCAGTAAAAACATTAGATAGCAAGAAAGAAGATCTAGGTTTAGATGCAGTATTTGCTTTACCAGGTAAAGAAAAGTGGGTAACTGGTTTACATTTATCAAACGCTTTCTTATCTCCTGAATTTGAAGGAAATGTGCTAGGAACATTTGATTCTGCTACAGTAAAATTTGAATATGCTGATGCATTCAAAAAAGTACTTGATCTACAAAATGATTATTCAGTTCAACCAACTGTTAGCTTAGACTATGCAATGCAAGTTGAAGAATTATTCTCAACTGGTCGTGTAGCTATGATTCAACAAGGTAACTGGGTATATGGTTCAATCGCTGGTATTGACGAAGAGCTTGCTAACAATGGCGTAAGCATTCTACCAATCCCTGTTGAAGGTTACAAAGAAGATGCAATCCCAGTTGGTATTCCAATGTACTGGGCTGTAAACAGCAATAAAGAAGATGCTGAAGTGAAAGCTGCTAAAGATTTCTTAGATTGGTTATACACTTCTGAAGAAGGTAAAACTGCTGTTCTTGAAGATTTCAAATTCATTCCTGCATATGAAGGATTTGACGCTTCAAAAGTTTCTGATCCACTAGGAAAGTCAGTTTACGAGTATGCTTCTGCTGGTAAAACAATTCCTTGGGTATTCATGGGATATCCAACTGGTTGGGGAGAAAACCAACTTGGTGTTAACATCCAAAAATACCTAAGTGACGAAATGACTTGGGACGAATTAGTAAAAGAATCCCAAGCTTCTTGGGAAGATACTAGAAAATAATTAATAAACCAAAACAGAAAACAAGGCAGCACATGTTGCTTTGTTTTCTACTTTTAAGGCTCTGTTACATTTTGGTGTTGAATGAGTGATGGTAATATTCGAGACATTTGGAAAATCAATTGTGGAAACGCACTTAGGTCAACAACGAAGTATAACAGAGCCCTTATACAAATCGAACCGCAACTAATGTAATGAACTTCGTGTTTACGGTATTTCGATTGATTATTGGAGGAGTTTAAAATGCGAAACCGGAATCTATGGTACTGGCTATTTTTAGCCCCAACGTTATTAGCACTTGCTGTTGTTGTCATCGTGCCATTACTCTTTGGAACGTATTATTCATTTACAAACTGGAATGGAATAAAAATAACTGAATTTGTGGGTCTAGAACACTATCAAAAATTAGTTGGAGATAAAGAATTTAGGGATTCTTTATGGTTCACGATTAAATTCTCAGTTGTTTCTATCTTTTTAATAAACTTTTTCGGGTTATCACTAGCGTTACTAGTAACTCAAAAATTAAAGACAAACAAGCTTCTACGTACGATCTTTTTCATGCCAAACCTAATCGGTGGACTAATCTTAGGTTTCATCTGGCAATTTATCTTTATGAAGGTATTTGCTAGTATTGGAGATTTAACTGGAATTATGGCGTTTAAAGGTTGGCTTTCAACAGATACAACAGGTTTCTGGGCACTCGTTATTCTTATGAGCTGGCAGATGTCTGGTTATATCATGATTATTTATATTTCTTATTTAGAAAGTGTTCCGCAGGAGCTTTTAGAAGCTGCAGAAATAGATGGAGCAAATGCATTCCAACGTTTTATGAATGTAACATTCCCACTTGTGGCTCCAGCATTTACAGTTAGTTTGTTCTTAACTCTATCAAACTCATTTAAGCTTTATGATCAAAACCTATCATTAACAGGTGGAGGACCTTATAACTCAACACAAATGGTAGCGATGGAGATCTTTAAAACAGCATTCTCAGAAAATAACTATGCATACGGCCAGGCGAAGGCGATTGTTTTCTTTGTCATAGTAGCTGTAATATCGTTAACTCAGGTTTACATTAACAAGAAACGGGAGGTCGAAATGTAATGAAAAGTAAAAAAAGAAAATTATATTTGCTTGAATTGCTAGGCGTTGTACTTGCCCTAGTATGGCTCTCCCCTTTCTACTTGATGGTTGTAAACTCTTTTAAAACAAAAAGAGAGATCTTTACTGATACTGTTGCTCTACCAGATGAATTTACTTGGGCTAACTATGTTCAAGCTTTTCAAGAATTAGATTTTATTCGTACATTCTTTAACTCTGTATTAATTACGACTTTAGGTGTAGTAGTAATCATTATTTTTTCATCAATGGCAGCATATGCACTTAATCGAAGAAAAGGAAAAATAAGTGGTATGGTTTTCTTCCTATTTGTTGCAGCGATGTTAATTCCGTTCCAATCGGTAATGATACCGTTGGTTTCTCTGTTTGGTAAGTTTGAAATGCTAAATCGTTTTGGAATCATTTTTATGTATCTTGGATTTGGAAGTAGTTTATCCATCTTCTTGTATCATGGATCATTAAATGGTATCTCAAGATCATTAGATGAGGCTGCAACCATTGATGGTGCAAATAGATGGCAGATTTTTTGGCATATCATTTTCCCTATGTTAAAGCCGATTACAGTTACAGTAGGTATTCTTAATATCATTTGGATATGGAATGACTACTTATTACCTTCCCTTGTTATTAACAAAGAAGGCTTGCATACAATCCCGTTGAAAATGTTCTTCTTCTTTGGACAATATACAAAACAATGGCATTTGGCTCTTGCTGGATTGACTCTGGCGATTATTCCGGTCATCATTGCATACTTCTTTGCACAAAAGCAAATTATTAAAGGTATTGCAGAAGGCTCGGTTAAATAAAAATTGATAAATCAGGGGTGTAAATTTAGGAATTTAGTACCTCTTTGATATAATAGAACGTAATTAAAATGTACTTTATTCAGTTGAAGTCCACCGCTTTTCTGGTGGTGGACTGGGTACATTAAAACTAATACCTTAGGAGTTATGTAAAGTAATAAACTCTATGTGTATAAATATTCGGGAGGATACGTATGGCTATCACAATTAAAGACGTAGCAAAAGCAGCAAATGTATCTCCTTCCACGGTTTCAAGAGTTATCGCGAACAATCCTCGTATAAGTGAAGAGACGAAGAGACGTGTCAGAGAAGCGATGGACAAATTAGGGTATCATCCAAATTTCCAAGCACGAAGTCTAGCTGTTAAAAGCACGGAGACAATCGGTATTGTCATGCCATTTTCAGCATCCCAAGTGCTTCAAGACCCCTTCTTTCCTGAAGTTATTAGAGGCATTAGCCGTAAAGCGAGAGAACATCGCTTTGGTATGTATCTTTCAACTGGTGGAACTGAGGATGAGATCTTGGAAGAAGTCATTGGGATGGTGCAAGGTAAACGTGTGGATGGATTGATATTATTATATTCTCGTACTGATGACAGACTAATTAAATATCTGCTTGAGGTAGACTTTCCGTTTACGGTTATTGGGCGCCCTTTTGTTGGGGCTGAACGAGTCACTCATGTAGATAACGATAATATATACATTACGAAAGTTGTAACGGATTACTTAATTCAATTAGGCCATAAAAAAATAGCATTTGTAGGCGTGGATTTTGACTTTGTTTTTACAATTGACCGATTAGAGGGCTATAAACAGGCACTAACTGAAGCAGGTATTCCCTTTAAAGAGAATTATATCATTCATAGAACGAGGTTAAATGAAGGAAGACAGGCAATTAAATCTTTCTTGTCTACTGTGGAACCACCAACTGCACTAGTATGTGCGGATGACTTTTTAGCAATAGAATTAATGAGTCATCTTGAGGCGTTACATATACACGTACCTGAGGAAGTGTCAGTTGTAAGTTTTAACAATGTTTTACTTGCTGAACATTCAAAACCACCTTTAACTTCAGTGGATATTGATATTTTTCAATTAGGACTTGAAGGTGCTAATTGTTTAATTGAAAAAATTAAAAATCCGGACGTATTACCTAAGCGAATTACAATTCCAGCAAAATTAATAGAGAGAAAATCAAGTGCTAAACTTCAGTAAATACATTTGAGAGAAAGTGAGAATCGTGGGCATGGAAAACAAAACATGGTGGAAAGAAAGTGTTGTGTATCAAATTTACCCAAGAAGCTTCAATGATACGAATGGCGATGGCATCGGCGATCTTAAAGGCATTACGGAGAAGCTTGATTATTTAAAGGACTTGGGTGTTAATGTGATTTGGCTCTCCCCTGTTTATGAATCACCTAACGATGACAATGGCTATGACATTAGTAATTATCGTGAAATCATGAAGGAATTTGGAACCATGGCAGATTGGGAAGAACTACTTCATGAAATGCATAAACGAGATATGAAGCTAATGATGGATTTAGTTGTGAATCATTCATCAGATGAACACGAGTGGTTCCAACAATCGAGAAGTTCCAAAGATAACCCTTATCGAGATTACTATATATGGCGCCCTGGTAAGGATGGCAAAGAACCAAACAATTGGGAGTCCATTTTCAGTGGCTCCGCATGGCAATACGATGAGAAAACTGACGAGTATTATTTACATTTATTTAGCAAAAAACAACCTGATTTAAACTGGGAAAATCCAAAGGTTCGTAGAGAAGTTTACGATCTTATGACCTTCTGGTTAGAAAAAGGCATTGATGGATTCCGAATGGATGTAATTAATATGATATCAAAGGTACCGGGTCTGCCTGATGGAGAATTACAGGAAGGTAAGAAGTATGCTCCTGGTGGAGATTATTATATGAATGGCCCTAGAATGCATGAATTCCTTCAAGAGATGAATAAAGAGGTTTTATCCAAATACGATATCATGACAGTTGGTGAAATGCCAGGTGTTGACCCACATCAAGCTCAGCTTTATACAGGTGCTGAACGTAACGAATTAAACATGGTATTTCAGTTTGAACATATGGATCTTGATTCAGGTCCGACTGGTAAATGGGATCTTCGTCCGTGGACTCTTCATGACTTGAAGCAGACTTTTACAAAATGGCAAAAAGGTTTAGAGGAAAATGGATGGAATAGCTTGTATTTAAACAATCATGACCAACCAAGAATGGTATCTCGCTTTGGAAATGACGGTGAGTATTGGCTAGAGTCTGCTAAAATGCTAGGAACATTCCTTCATATGCTTCATGGTACTCCTTATATTTACCAAGGTGAAGAGCTTGGTATGACAAATGTGAAATTTGATTCAATTGAGGATTATCAAGATATTGAGACGCTGAATATGTACAAAGAAAAGCGTGAAGCTGGAATCAATCCAGAGCAAATTATGCAGTCGATCTATGTAAAAGGAAGAGATAACGCTAGAACACCAATGCAGTGGAATGACAGTGAACATGCGGGCTTTACGACAGGTACTCCTTGGTTAAAGGTAAATCCGAATTACAAGGATATAAACGCAAGTAAGCAAGTAAATGATCCAGAATCAGTATTTCACTATTATAAACAATTGATTGAACTACGTAAGAAACACGAAATTATTGTGTATGGTACCTATGATTTGATACTGCCAGAGCATTCAACAATTTATGCGTACACAAGAACACTAGGCAATGAAAAACTCCTTGTCGTGTTAAACTTTGCGAAAGAAAATACCGAATTTGAGCTTCCTTCTGAATGTGTGTACACCACTAAGGAATTACTAATAAGCAATTACGACGTAAATGAAACTGAGACCATTGAAAAAATTCAACTTAGACCGTTTGAAGCTCGTGTTTATAAGCTAGCACTTTAATAGGTGCTTCTTATTTTTTACTTTAAGAAGGTTCAGCCTTAAAGGGTTAAAGTGTAAAAAAGACATCGATTTTCGCCCTTATTGGCGGCAAATCATTTTTTTCTTAAAATGTTCACTTTATCACAAGAAATCAAACAATTGCGAGTCTTAAAAAACCTGAATGATAACGATACTCTGTAAACCATACTAAGAACAAACGCAGAAAAGAGAGGATTTATATGAAGCAAGCATGGTGGAAAGAAGCCGTTGCCTATCAAATTTATCCAAGAAGCTTTATGGATTCAAATGGTGATGGGATTGGTGATATACAAGGTATTATTTCTAAACTAGATTATGTAAAAGAATTAGGCATTGACGTTATTTGGATTTGCCCTGTTTTCAAGTCTCCAAACGATGACAATGGCTATGACATCAGTGATTACCAAGATATCCTGGATGATTTTGGATCAATGGAGGACTTTGATCAGCTTCTTGAGGAAACTCATAATCGTGGAATGAAGCTAATTGTTGACCTCGTAATTAATCATACAAGTGATGAGCATCCTTGGTTTATCGAATCTCGTTCTTCGAAGGATAATCCAAAACGAGATTGGTATATTTGGGGCGATGGAAAGAACGGGAAAGAGCCTAATAACTGGGAAAGTATTTTTAGTGGACCAGCTTGGGAGTATGATGAAAAAACCGATCAATACTATATGCACATCTTTTCAACTAAGCAACCTGATTTAAACTGGGAAAACAAAGACGTTAGAGATGCGTTATATAAGATGATTAATTGGTGGCTGGACAAAGGAATTGATGGCTTCCGTGTTGATGCGATTAGTCATATTAAAAAGGTTCCGGGGCTTCCTGACCTTCCAAATCCAAAAGGGTTAAAATATGTTTCTTCTTTTGAAGGTCATATGAACAGAGAAGGCATCCAGGAGTTTTTAGGAGAACTAAAAGAAGAAACCTTTGCTAAGTACAATATTATGACCGTTGGCGAAGCGAATGGTGTAAGCATTGAAGATGCAGAGGAATGGGTTGGCGAAGAAAAAGGTAAATTCAACATGGTGTTCCAGTTTGAGCACTTAGGCTTATGGGACGCTGAGAAAAAGCAGGAACTTGACATTGTTGAGCTCAAAAAAGTCTTTACAAGATGGCAAAAAGGCCTTGAAGAAAAAGGTTGGAACGCGTTGTTTATTGAAAATCATGATAAGCCAAGAGTTGTTTCAACATGGGGAAATGATACAGAATATTGGAGCGAAAGTGCAACTGCTTTAGGAACGATGTATTTCTTAATGCAAGGGACTCCATTTATTTACCAAGGCCAGGAAATTGGTATGACGAATGTTCATTATCCGTCCATTGATGACTATGATGATGTAGCTACGAAAAATCTGTATAAGGAGAAGCGTAGCGAGGGTGTATCACATGAGGATATTATGGAAGTCATTTGGGCTTCTAGTCGTGATAATTCAAGAACTCCAATGCAATGGTCAGACGAAGTAAATGCCGGTTTCTCAAAGAGTACTCCTTGGATAGGAGTTAATCCAAACTATCAGGAGATAAATGTAGTCAAACAAGAGCAGGATGAAAATTCAATCCTACATTTTTATAAAGAAATGATTAAAGTAAAGAAAGCAAACAAAGTGTTTACCTATGGAACCTATGATTTGCTTCTTGAGGAAGATCCACAATTGTACGTATATACTCGTACACTAGATGAGGAAAAAGTAATTGTCATTTCCAACTTATCAACAAAGCCTGCAGTATGTAGCCTTCCTAAGATTGAGCTTAATCATGAAGGGTTAATGCTGCATAACTACAAGGTAGGCGAACATTCACCAGCATCTGAAATTGAGTTAAAGCCTTACGAAGCTAGAGTGTATAGACTATCTTAATAAGAAAACCTATGCTTATCCACATGTGGATGAACATAGGTTTTTTTGTTTGGAGTTAGTTTATCCACAAATTACCCCTGCGTAATACTACGATACTCTGTTGGAGATAGACCGGTATATTTTTTAAAGGCTCTACTAAAATAGTTTGGATCTTTGTAGCCGACAGAATAACAAATTTCTTTCAAGCTTTTTGTAGGATCTTTCATCTCTTTTTTCGCATGATTCATTCTGATCGTTGTCACATAGTCAATAAAGGTTACCCCAAAGTTCTCCTTAAAAAACTTGCTAAAATAAACGGGACTTAGTTCAACATGCTCAGCTACTTCCTCAAGTGTAAGAGAATCACTGAATTTGTTTTCAATATATTCTTTTGCTTTTGTAAGGATTTTTTTGGCCTGATTACTTTTCCAAGCGTCCACTAATTCGCTATGGTCGTCTTCTAGAAAACCTTCGTTCTGAGTCAGAGCAAGTAATTGCTTCAATCGTGCTCTAAGCTCTTTTTGCTCCTCAAGCTGTTTTCTTTCCTGTTCAATTTCTCCTTTTACACGTTCAACAGATGCGAGAATATCTTCCTTGCGGCTTGGCTTCAGAATATAATCCTTTACCCCCTGCTTCATAACCTCTTTTGCATATTCAAACGTGTTAAAGGCGGAGACCATAATGAACTTTGTGTCAGGTAATAGCTCCTTTATTTGTTTAACAGCCTCCACACCGTCGATTCCAGGCATTTTTATATCCATTAACATAAGATCTGGTTGATGAAGTTGCGCCTTTTCGATGGCAACACGGCCATTGGGTGCTTCATCAATTACTTCAACGTCAGGAAACTCTGTTGAAATGATTTTAGATAATGCTTTACGCTCTAATAATTCATCATCAACAATAATTACCTTAAGCATGGTCACTCACCTCTTTAAAATCATAAGGTAGTAAAAGCCGGAAAGTGGTGCCTACCCCTTCTTCTGACTCAATTTCAACTACATCAGTTTGTTTATAAAATAATTGTAATCGCTGAATAACATTCTTTACACCAATACCAGTTGAATGCCCTGTCGACTTCTCATTAAGAACCAATTCTTGCGGCTCAATTCCAGAAGTGATTTTACGTAGTCTTTCAAGTGTAAGTTCGTCCATCCCTACTCCATTATCACTGACTTCTACATAAATTCGATCGCCCTTTTTAAAGACCTTCACTGTAATCGTACCTCCATCCTCATTTGATTCAATTCCATGGATAAAGGCATTTTCAATGAGAGGCTGGAGAATCAAACAAGGGATCTCGATATTTAGGCAGTCCTGGTCAACATCTGTTAGAAAATTAATACGTTCACCAAACCGGGTACGCTGAATGTAAAAATACTCTTTAACAATTTTTATTTCATTTAACAAGGTTGATGATTTATTTAAGTCTCCAAGATTATATCGAAGTAAAGCAGCAACTGCCTCTATTAGCCGAGATGTATTATGCGCTTCTTCTAAATATGCCATTTTTGAGACTGTATTTAAGGTGTTAAAAAGGAAGTGCGGATTGATTTGATTTTGTAAGCTTTTAAGCTCTAATTCTTTTAAAAGTTTATCTAACTCAGACTTTTGCTTAATTTCATTTACAAGCTGCCGGATATTAAGTCTCATTTGGTTAAAGGTATTCGTGAGAAGCTTAAGTTCGTCATTAGTAGTTGGTTTCAGGTCAGCGCCTGAAAAGTTCCCTTCTGAGATTTCACCAGCGACTTCAGATAATTGCCGGATTGGTTTCGTAATTCCGCCTGATAACCACAAAGCAAGTAAGGTGCTTAATAAAAAGGTGGAGCTAAATAATGAAAAGCCCATTAATTTATAATATTGATTTTGTTTAGCGATTTCTTCATAAAATAGTTGATAATCAGTTAACTCATTATTTAACAACGATAATGTCGTTTCTTGGATAAAACCTGCGTATTTAAGAGCATCATTTAAATGTGCAGGATACAGGTTTATTTCTTTATTTTGAAAGGATTCAATCGTTAAATCAGTTGATTCTATGAAACTCGATATCATATTTTTATAGTTGGTCACAGCAATTGTGTTATGTTTATTTTTAAGCTGCCGCAACAGCTGTTCCTGATACCCTACAAGGCCACTTCTTGCCTGCAAGTATTCGGTTAAAAAGTTTATATCCTCTTCGACTATATAAGCATGAACTTTCTCGTTAACGAGGTTAACCTGCTGAGAAATATCATTAAGAAGCAGGAATTGTTCAAAACTGCCATCATATTCAGAGACAATTTTTTCACTACTTTTGTAGAACAAAAAAGCAACAGCATTTAATAGCAAAAACACGATCATAAAGTAAAGAAGTAATTTAGTTCTAATTCGAAAAATCATGATGGATTCACCCTTATTATGCTGTTTGAATCAAGAGGCAGATCTTTTTTTCGAATCACCTTCGTCTCTGTATGAACAGTTGTTGGAACACTTTTACCTTCCATATGATTAATCATCATTTGAACCGCGCGGTATCCCATTTCATAGGGTTGCTGTACAACAGTTGCCTCAATTGTCCCTTTTTCTATTAAATCTAGCGTGTCTTCTATTGTATCGAAAGCAATTACATATATTTCATCCTGTTTATTATAAAATTCAATAACCTGTGCAATCCCGATTCCATCAAGCGCACTTGTCCCGTAAAAGGCATTTACCTCTGGATGCTCCTGCAGTACTTTGTTTGCAGCTTCAGCGGCCTTTACACGCGTGATATTCGACTCTTCAATGGCGACTATATTAATACCTTCAGCTTGCTTTATTGCATCCTTAAAACCCTGTACACGGAGTTGTTGAGCAGATGTAGAAAAGCTTCCGGTAATAATAGCAACATTTGCGTTACCACCAGTATCCTTAATTAATGCTTGGCCCGCAATAAAGCCGGAGTAATAATTGTCAGTACCTACATAAGATAAGCGCTTACTTTTTGTTGCATCTGTATCGACCGTAATTACGGGTATGCCCTTTTCAACAAACTGATTAATTAAGGGTGTGAATTGGTCTTCGTGAAGGCCTTGTGTCAGAATCCCATCTACTCTTGAAGCGGCAGCCATTTCAAGTGTTTTGATATGTTCTTCAAGGTTTGCTTGTGTAGGCCCCATATATTCAAGAATAACGTTATTATGAGCCGCGGCAGCCTTTGCCCCACTTTCAACTAGCCGCCAATAATCATTATCTAGCTCCTCTGGGACCAATACAAAATGGTAGCGTGGTGCTTCTGTACTAGCTGGCTCAGACTCCTCGCCTATATGAAAGATTTGATAAGCGTAATAACAGGTTAGTGAAAAAGTAATAAGAAAGAGGACAACACCGATACTATATAAGACTTTTGTCAGGTTTGACATCGCCAATCCTCCAAGTTATAAAAGATGTGTAAACGTTTTACTAGTTTGTTTACTTCTCATTTTATCGGTTAAATAGCTTGATGTATATGAGTTTTTATTGGAATATGGAAATAGAGAGTTTTCTGAAAAGTCGTAGTTAAAAAGAGTGAGGGGGAGGTAATTTGTTTTTACTATTAGCTATTGTTTTAGCAACTATAGTAGGATATCTGTTACTTATGCTTGGGCCGTGGTTTGGTGGTGTTTTGGCATTTGGAATCGTTGTTGGATGTCTAATTAAAGGATTGTATCTATTACAAGATATAAGCAAAAGGCTTGAAAAAATAGCTCCAAGGGATGATAGAGTTAAGGTTGCTTATGATGAATATATAGAGCAAAGGGAAATTAATTAATAGTAAAAAGCTGCTCCTTTTTTATTGGGAACAGCTTTTGGTTTTATTTATTATCCTTTTCTCCTACTTCATTACCCGTTGTGTACTCATAGCTTGCCTCATAGCCTGATTCTCTCGCTTTAGGCCCCTTTGCAGCTTTGTATTGGCTATGGTTCGTTTGACCTACTCTGTTTTGCTGTTTATCCATTGTGTTACTTCCTTTCCTTTTCACTCGTTTGTAATATGTTCTAAAGAATATTAAAATATGTAATTATAAACGGATATAAAAATCAGCTAGAACTGGACAATATTATAGAAATAAGGTGTAAAAATGATTAAGTGTATTGCAACTGATATGGACGGGACACTTTTAAATAGTGACCATGTCATTAGCCAGGAGACAAGAGAGGCTATTCTACAGGCGCAGCAACAAGGAATAATGGTTGTAGCGGCAACTGGCAGATCATATGATGAAGCAAAATATGTGTTAGTTGATGCGGGGATTCAGTGCCCGATCATTTGTGCGAACGGTGGAGAAATTCGTTCTGAAAATGGTGAAATTTTGCTATCAAATCCAATTAATATCTCTAAGGCTGGAGAGGTTATGAAGGTTCTCAAAGAGAACGAAATGTATTTTGAGTTGTATACATCAACTGGTACATATTCGGATGATTATGATAAAGCGATCACAATTATCATGGACATTTTTATGAGTCATAGCTTGAAGAGTAACTATGAGAAGTCTCTTGAAGCAGCAAAGGAACGGTTTGAGAGCGGACTCATCCACCTAGTTGATAACTTCGAGTCAGTACTTGAAAAAGAAGGAAACGGAGCAAATAAATTTATTGCTTTTTCATTCAATAAAGAAAAACTTGAAAGAGTTAAGAAGCAATTAGCTGCTATAGAGGATATTGCAGTTAGTTCTTCAGGTAAAGAGAATATTGAAGTAAACTCAATTTACGCACAAAAAGGTAATGCGCTAGCTGCTTTTACTGCGAAACATGGAATTAGTTTAGAAGAAACCATGGCTATTGGTGATAACTATAATGATGTATCCATGTTTAAAAAAGCGGGACTTGCGGTAGCAATGGGGAATGCGCCTGACGATATTAAGGAATTGTGCCATAAAGTTACCGATACTAACGAAAATCATGGAGTTGCTAAGGCAATTTTGAATGTTTTGAAGTAAGACCTTTGTTTTTGACTCACCTTTTGGTGGGTTTTTTTCTATTTTACAGTTGAAAATTGCGTGGGAAAAAGGGCTTATGGTTTTTAAATTGGATTTATGGTTTTTAGCGGAGAAATACGGTTTTTAATTTAAATTTACGATTTTTAGCAGGAAAATACGGTTTTTAATTTAAATTTACGATTTTTAGCAATTTATGAACACCAAAAGAAAGAGGTACTCAACCGGTACCCCCACTTCTCTTTACCGTTTATTTAAATTTTCCTGTGCTATCCGGATCATTTCTTTAACCATATTACCACCAATGTTTCCGCCAACCTTACCAGCCTGCTTTGAAGTAAGTCCCCCGTTATAGTCTTGATTGAGCGGGATTCCTAGTTCCTTTGCTACTTCATATTTGACTTGATCAGGATTTGCCGGGTCGGATTTGTATCCCTGTTTTTTCATGACTTCAGCCTTTAGCTGGTCTAGCCCTTGTCGGGCTTCCGGTATTAGTGGTCGCCGTTTTCTTCGTGCCATATATTTACTACCTCCCTTTTTATAGCCAAAATATGTCTTTAATAATACTTTTTTATTAGGTTTCCCAAAAAAATTATAAATTTTAATAGAATAAAAAATAGATTTGTGGTAAAACTTGGATAGTAAGAGAAGCTATTAATAAATTTTTTAGCAAAAAGTTAGGGATTTTGGTTTGAAAACCTTGTATTTTGGCTAATCTAGTGATGTAATAGCTTATACCACAAGTTTAATAGGGAAATTAGTAAGTAAAACTTGCAAACCTATGTTAAATCGTGGTAAAAAGAATATGTGTTTATTTGGAGAGGAGAATTTTAAAATGAACAAAACAGAATTAATCTCAGCAGTTGCTGAAAGTGCAGAACTATCAAAAAAGGATGCTACTAAAGCTGTAGACGCAGTATTTGAAGCAGTTCAAAACGCATTAAGCAGCGGTGATAAAGTACAATTAATCGGTTTCGGTAACTTCGAAGTACGTGAGCGTGCTGCTCGTAAAGGTCGTAACCCACAAACTGGTGAAGAAATCGAAATCGCAGCAAGCAAAGTACCAGCTTTCAAACCTGGTAAAGCTCTTAAAGACGCAGTTTCTGGTAAGTAATCGTAGCCTACATAATGCGTCAACGCCCTTCAGATAAGCCTGAAGGGCTTTTCATTTGCCCTCTTTCATGCAATAAAGCGCAAATCTCGCATAAAAAGCTCCTATCCTTTCTCCAAATACTAGATTCCCAAAATGAAAGTTTGACGGCTTTTAGAACTCGTGTAAGAATAGAAGCAAGAATATTAAAGGTCGTGGCTTCACATGCAAAAAAAGATAAATTGTATAAAATGCAAGCATTTTTACACCACTTGGGATCCTAAATTCCCTAGGGGCTGCAAAGCATTTAATTTTAAAACACATACAATTCCTTCGGTAACGGTATTTCAATCTTCTGGTTCAGACTGTATGAAGTATGAGGAAAAGCTTAAAAAGTAGTGGAGTGAGTACATTGAACATTTCAGTAAATAAAATTATCGATAAAATGCAACAAGAGATTCTTATGGCTAAAAGTGAAGGAAATGAGCAGAAAATAAGGGAGCGTTTAATGGCAATAAGGACACTATGTGACCTTGTTTTAGAAGAGTCCCCTGCAAAAGCTCCTATTGTAGAGAAAAAGGTCATACCTGCGGTTTTACAAACAAATACGGTCGTAAACACTCCGAAATTACAGGAAGAGGACGCTAATGGAGACTCTCTGTTTGATTTTTAAGTAACCGATTTTCGCCTCATATTTCTTATTTCTTCGGTTACATTAAAGGTAATAATAGAAAAAATGAGGTGGAAAGATGTCAGGTTTATCTTGGGATGGAACAGGGTCTCACACAAGGATTTTCCCATTGGATTCCGATTCGTTTGATAATGCAAAATTAACAGAGGACCGCTATGAGGTCTTTGTAAACGGTGAATTGGTAGGAAATAAAACTTTGTTAAATCAAAATGATAGCCTTACAGATATTGATGATTTCTTGCGTGCGAAGGGGTTTTCTACTTACACAACCACTCAAAATGGAGACCATTACGACATTCAAGTATCAGAGGTTGAGCGTAAGGATATTAAAGATACTTTACAGGTTTATTTGAATAATCGATAATAACTATACCCCAAGGCTATGCAAGCCATGGGGTTATTTAATGAATGATTCCAGGGTTTGAAAAAACTTCGCTCTTTTTTGATAGAGTCTATGTGCCTCTTCAACAGTACAGGATATAAAGTGAATGGTGCCCCCAGGTGGTAGTTGGGCTATTTTATAGATATCAACGGTAATGACATTTGCAATCCGGGTATAGCCACCAGTTGTTTGACGGTCTGCTAAAAGAACAATTGGTTCACCATTGCTAGGTACCTGGATCCCACCGAGTGGTATTGCATCAGAAGGAATATCAGCTGTTGTTTTATGTACCAATGGAGAAGTCCCTTTTAGGCGATACCCCATACGGTCACCTTGTTGTACTTGAAATGGTTTGTTCAAAAATAACTCAATTGATTCATCGGTAAAATATTGTTCTTGTGGGCCAAGTATAACCCTCGCAGTAATCTTTTTTGAAAAGGTTGGAATTACATCAGGAGTTAATCCAAACCGATATGTAGTCTCATTTTTATAACCAAATAAGGTATCTCCGTTTTCAATTGCAGTACCAAGGTTTGCTTTCCCATAATAGGACTTGCTGCCAAGTACCTCTTTCGCTTGAAATCCCCCTGAAACGGCAAGATATGTTCGCACTCCTGATACAGACTTGCCAAATTCAATAATATCCCCTTTTTTAACTATAAATGACTTCCATAATGGTGCGTTACGGCCGTTCACTTTCATGCTTAAGTCTGCACCACATACAGCAATGACAAGCGAGGTTGCTTCCACACGTAAAATAGGCCCAATCATAGTGATTTCGAGAGTGGCTTCTGTTCTAGGATTGCCAACTAGGATATTTGCCAGTTGGCTGGAATACGAATCCATTGCGCCACTTGTTACAACACCAAACTGCTGATAGCCAAATCTTCCTAGGTCTTGAAATGATGTATATAGGCCCTTCTTTATCACTTTAAATAGTGGAATATTCATAGCTTACCCTAGCGCCTTAACCGTAATTTTTTCAGCTGCAAGCGCGTCTCTTAGTTCTTTTACGAAGGAAAGCGCCTGTAAATTATCACCGTGAACACAAATGGACTCTGCTTCGATTGGAATGATCTCACCTGTCACTGTTTCAACTCTTTGCTGTTTAACCATCTGGAGGACCTGATTTATTGCTGTTTGGCTATCATGGATAAGTGCATTACTTTCACTTCTTGGCGTCAATGTACCATTAGGTTGATATGTACGATCGGCAAAGACTTCGGATACTGTTTTAAGTTCGAATTTTTTACCAGCCTCAATGAGTCTACTTCCAGCTAGTCCATATAAAAGTAACGATGAGTCAAAATCATATACGGCCTTTGCAATTGCTTCAGCAAGGTTTCTATCGATTGCTGCCATATTATATAAAGCACCATGAGGTTTGACGTGTGTGAGCCTCACATGATGTATCTGGCAAAACGCTGATAGAGCTCCCAATTGGTATAGTAGTAAATCATAAACATCAGATGGTGACATGGACATCGGTCTACGCCCAAACCCAACTAGGTCTTGAAAGCCAGGATGTGCTCCAATAGCTACCCCTTTTTCCTTTGCCAATTTCACGGTTTTGCTCATAATGTGAGGGTCGCCTGCATGAAAGCCACATGCTATGTTTGCACTTGTTATATAATCAAAAACTTGTTCTTCATTTCCAATTTTGTAGGCACCAAAACTTTCGCCTACGTCACTATTTAGGTCAATCTGTTTCATTTTTTATCACCTCTCGTTGAACTTCATATTTATTTTCGTTAATTTGGGCTTCTATCTCATAAAATTCATCTCGTGAAATAGGTGTAAAACGGATTGTATCCCCTGCTTTAAGTAAAAATGGGGAAGATTTTGTCGGGTCAAATAAACGGACAGGAGTTCTGCCAATTAGATTCCAGCCACCTGGAGACTCAAGTGGATAGATACCTGTTTGATTGCCACCTATGCCAACCGCTCCCTGTGGAACCTTTAGACGCGGAGTAGCCAATCGAGGTGTCTTAATTTCATCTTTGAGTCCATTAAGATAAGGAAAACCAGGTAAAAATCCAATCATGTAAACGAGGTAATTAGCACTGCAATGTAGTTTAATTACTTCCTCTTCTGTTAGGTTATGAATCAAGGCAACATGTTCAAGATCCTCCCCAAATGTGCTGCCATAGCATGTGGGAATTGTTATGATTTCTTTTGTGGGGGTATCGCGTTCGCCCTTGACTAATATGCTGTAAGAAAGCACAAATTTATAGACATCAAAGTAGGTTGTAACAAGTGGGTCATAGTACACGGTTATCGTATTAAAACCTGGCACAATTTCAACGACACCAAGAAGATTTAATTCTCTAATAGCCTTACAGGTTTCCTGAATTCTTCTATGTAACGTTTCAGTGACTGGTAATTTGTATGTGACGTGAACCGCCATATCTCCTGACGAAAAAACTTCAATTTCCATAGCCAGTCCCCCTTCCCTACTACTATCTTATAATGAATATGATAAAATAAAAGAGGAATTTTTAGAAAAACATGCCGTCAAGGTGGCGGAAGACAAAAAGGCAGGAGAAAATACATGAAGCTATTTGTAATTTTAGGAGCGGTTAATGCGTTTTTAGCAGTTGCACTAGGTGCATTTGGTGCACACGGTTTAGAAGGAAAAATATCAGAGAAATATTTAAAGACTTGGAATACTGCAGTTCAATACCAAATGTTCCATGCAATCGGATTGTTTGTAGTAGGATTTTTAGCTGACAAGTTCCCACAAACAAACCTCATTACATCTGCAGGTTGGAGTATGTTAATTGGAATTATTTTATTCTCAGGAAGCTTGTATGTTTTAAGTACAACCGGTATCAAGGTTCTTGGAGCGATTACTCCTCTGGGCGGCGTTGCATTCTTAATAGGATGGGTACTGCTTGGTGTGGCTGCGTCAAAGCTTTTATAGAATGAAAAAGGAGTGTCTGGGTGACACTCCTTCTTACTTATTAGCGTGGTGAATAGTTAGCTAGCTGTACACCTGCTCCATATGGATATTCATACTCAATTTCCTCGTCAAACGTAATGTATTGAAGGAATACCATTAACAATAAATAGCGCATTCCAGACTGTGGGTCACTTAAGATGATATGATCCCGTCCTGCAGCTTCAATGATCCCTCTAAATACTTTTGGTTGTTGACCGCTTTCAAAGCCCATATAAACAGTTGCGAGCTTCCCTTTGTTTAGACGCAGAATGTTTTCGATATAGGACTCTTCGATTGGCAGCATCCCTGGAACTTGACTCGCTACCTCTCCTGTTGGGAATTGACTAGGGAAACCTGCTGGATATCCTGAAGGAAATTGTGCACCTGCCTGTTGAGGTACTTGTTGCATTGCAGGTTGTTGCTGATATGGATACCCATATCCTCCAAATTGACTAAATTGACTTGGATCCGTATAACCGCCATATTGGCCAAAGCTTTGTGGGCTATAGCCGTATGCAGCATATGGATTTTGTTGAGCTGTTTCTCTCTGATTATTTTCTTTACTCAATGTAAACCCTCCTCAGTATGTGTAAAGTTTGAAGTGATTCAAACAAGGAAAACGTTAGAAAACTCCTGGACAATCAGACTGTGTAGGTTGGTAAAAGCAGTGAGCTTTAAACCGTCCAACATTCCACTGGTTAAACCATTGGGCAGGACAAGTACCAGAAGGCTCAAAAAACCAAAGTGAAAATTCAGCAGGGCGAAAACGCTCACCCTTAAGTACTCTTCGGGCTAATGCAATTTCCGAAGGACGTGCTGCTTGATAAAAATATCCTTTTTGAGTTGCTTCAAATCCACCTGGACTTTGGAAAACCATTTTCCGGATTGTCGTAATGTCTTTGAAATCGAGACACCGAGACCTTGCCCGATTTACCCCAACATTACCAACCAGAAGCATTCCTTGCTTCCCCTCACCCTCAGCTTCCGCACGTAAAAGTCTTGCTAACAGTTTTACATCCTCTTCGGTATGTGCAACAACTGCCATCTTCTCACCTCACTTACCATAAGAGACATGTAATTGAAAAAAGTCTCTTTACTAACTTATTGTTTGGGAGAAAAATGGGTTCCTACTTTTTGATTATTTTCTGGGTTTTTTCACTATGACTTGTGGTGTATGTAATAGAGGATTCATCAATAAGAAGTGTATGAGCAGGTTGGGTGGAATATGATAAAGAATGGCTGTTTTAGCAAACTTTATAGCTTTACATTCTACAATAAGGTTCATTTGAACTGAAAAAAGATTATACAAACGGTGATTGGAGCGTATGGTACGAGACTCCTCGAGAATGCTTTGCATTTTCTTCGTGCGATGCTTATTGCTGCCGGAGCATTCCTTGTCCTGTGCAAGTCAAGTGAAGACCCCGCAGGAGCTTGCGACTTGTCCAGCTTCAGCGGCTAGAAACTCGAGAAATTTCAACTCCTCGTTTCTGGTCGAGCCGCTTCAGCATTTCAGTGAGGAGGCTCACGTTCCGCCCGCGGAAAGCGAGTACCAGGAGCGGAAACCACCAAACCTTATTTCCATCACACTCATAGAAAACAGGCAAATAGCAACAATTCTTTAATAAAGAGTAAAAAGAATAAAATAAAAACGGAAGGTAGATACCTCCCGTTTATCATTAATTTACATGTAAAAAGACCGGAACCTTTTCTTCTGGTAAGATGTTACCTACGAAGAATGCTCCGAAATCTCCGTAACGTGCACTTACTTCATCAAAACGCATTTCATAAACAAGCTTTTTGAATTGAAGGACATCGTCTGAGAATAATGTAACGCCCCATTCGTAATCGTCAAATCCAACTGAACCAGTAATAATTTGTTTTACCTTACCAGCGTATTGACGGCCAATCATACCATGGCTACGCATTAAGTTTTGGCGGTCAGCCATCGGTAGCATATACCAGTTATCCTCACCTTGACGGCGCTTGTCCATTGGATAGAAGCACACATACTTATTTTTCGGTAGGATTGGATATAAGCGAGCTTGAACATGAGGATTTTGATATGGATCCTCGTCACTTCCAGATGCAATATAGTTACTTAATTCAACGACAGAAACATAAGAATGAGCAGGAATTGTATATTCTGCTAGTGTTGTTTTGTTAAACTCAGTTTCAATTTCATTTAATTCTTCCATAGTTGGACGAAGGATCATCATCATGAAATCCGCTTTTTGCCCAACAACTGTATATAATGCGTGACTACCTTGCTTGTCGTTTTGGGTTGTGTTCCATTTCTCAACTAAACCAAGAAACTCGTGAATTGCTGCTTGGCGTTCATCACTTGATAGAGTTTTCCAAGAAGTCCAATCCACTGTACGGAAATCATGAAGGCAATACCAGCCGTCTAATGTTTGTGCTGCTTCAGCCATTACTATCACTCCTATTCTTTTATACACCTTGGTAAATTCCAACGGAATTCATTTTAAAAGAATCTTGATGGTATTACCAGAGGCTTTAACTTAATTCAGCTAGGGTTTGAACCCTATTAAATTATATACTTTGTCTAGTAGTTCAACCAGTTTGAACTGTAGCTGATTAAGTTTTTATGTATGCTAAAGATTACTATATCATAGTTTCCCCTATAGCCAAGTGAATAAACCTTAGACAATTTTGTGAACAAAACGAGAGTTAGGAAAGCAAAAATTAGTAAAGTCATTTTTCAAAATAAGAGTAAATAATACAATACTTGGGAAAATTGATTATAGCGTCATAATACTGTCACAGAATTGCAAGGCCGTTTGATTTGCTTTTTACTGAAAAAGCTTTATCCTTATGGATGGTAGATAATTGATTATCTAGATAACTAAATTGATGTGTCAATTAGGTACTTTCCAAAGGAGAGTACGGTAACAAGGTAGGAGGATTTAATGTGAGTGATTTATTTACAGAGTTAAAACAAAAGGTTTCAGGTAAGGACTTGAAAATTGTCTTTCCAGAAGGACTAGATGAGCGTATCTTAACGGCAGTAAGCCGATTAGCAAGTGAAAAAGTGCTTGTGCCGGTTGTTGTTGGCGAGAAGCAGGCGGTTGAAAATAAAGCAAATGAACTTGGATTATCTCTAGATGGTGTTGAAATCTATGATTACTCTACATATGCGGAGTTTGATCAATTAGTAGCAGCTTTCGTTGAGCGTCGTAAAGGAAAAGCTACTGAAGAAGATGCTCGAAAAATTCTACAAGATGAAAATTATTTCGGAACCATGCTTGTTTATACAGGTAAAGCACATGGATTAGTGAGTGGGGCTGCTCATTCAACAGCAGACACAGTACGTCCTGCTTTACAAATCATTAAAACAAAGCAAGGTGTAAAAAAGACGTCAGGTGTATTCATCATGGTTCGTGAAGATGAAAAATATGTATTTGCAGACTGTGCAATCAATATATCTCCAGATAGCCAGGACTTGGCTGAAATTGCGATTGAGAGTGCGAATACAGCAGCAATGTTTGATATCAATCCGCGCGTGGCAATGCTAAGCTTCTCTACAAAGGGATCAGCAAAATCACCAGAAACGGATAAAGTAGTAGATGCTGTTAAAATTGCAAAGGAATTAAAGCCGGAGTTAGTTTTAGATGGAGAATTCCAGTTTGATGCTGCATTCGTACCATCTGTTGCTGCGAAAAAAGCACCAGACTCAGTACTTAAAGGGGACGCAAATGTATTTGTATTCCCGAGCCTTGAAGCTGGAAACATCGGCTACAAAATTGCGCAACGTCTTGGAAATTTTGAAGCAGTAGGACCGATTTTACAAGGTCTAAACCAACCGGTGAATGACCTATCACGTGGTTGTAACGCTGAGGATGTATACAAGCTTGCGTTGATTACTGCGGCACAAGCGCTGTAAAAAAATGTGGGAGATAGTCACGGTTGGGCGTGGCTATCTTTTTTTTATAGATAGAAAGCATCAATTTCCTACCTGCAAATGTTGAACTATGTTGGTGTTGTATATCATTTTTGAGGCTTGCTTTGGCTGTCAATTTCTTATTATCTGTTTTCAGAAATATTTCTGTTATCCTGCGAATTATCGAAATTAGTAAGCAATTATTAAATTTATTATGCAATTAATCAAGCTATCCTGCAATTAGTAAAGTTAATGCGCAATTACATAATAGATTCTAATTTGCTTATCAATCTAATCTACTAAAAGTTCTATTTAAAGTACCCCTTTTTACCTCTTCAAGCTCAATATGGTATAATAAATTACTTTTTACGTACGGGAGTTTTGAGAAATGAGCCTTTTACAACAGCCGAGTTGGCGAATAATTGATCAATCAAGTCATGGGTACCAGTTTGATGCGCTTCAATCCTTTGCGATGGACGATACGCTTTGTGCATCTGTCGGAAAAGGTGAATCTGTAGCAACAGCCAGAACGTGGGTACATCACGATACGATTGTGCTTGGGATACAGGATACGAAGCTACCTCATTTACAAGATGGAGTCCGATTACTAGAGTCACTGGGATACAGAGTCATCGTCCGAAACTCAGGTGGTCTTGCGGTCGTGCTTGACGAAGGCGTGTTAAATATCTCGTTAATTTTTCCTGAGAGTGAAAAAGGAATCGATATCAATCGTGGTTACGATACGATGCTCGCGCTTATTCAACGAATGTTCAAAGGTTATCAAGTCGAAATAGTGGCAAAAGAGATAGTTGGGTCATATTGTCCGGGAAGCTATGATCTAAGTGTGAATGGCAAAAAGTTTGCGGGGATTTCACAGCGTCGATTAAGAAACGGGGTAGCCGTTCAAATCTATCTGGGAGTAACAGGCAGTGGTTCAGAGCGTGCTGAAGTTATCAGGCGATTTTATGAGACAGCTTTAAAAGGTGAGGAAACAAAATTTATCTATCCATCTATTAAGCCGGAGACAATGGCATCTTTAGCAGAATTAGTTGATAAAGATTTAACCATGCAAAAAGTTATGCTTCAGCTTCTACAGACATTAAAAAATGAAAGTCAGCATATATTTGCTTCACAGCTGACAGAGCAGGAAATGATTCTGTTTGAACAAAATTATGCACGTGTTTTAGAACGAAATCGGAAAGCCATTGAGATGTAAAAAGAGTTTTTACTATTCTCATAATTTTTATAATAAAAATATTGCAATTTATTTTTGAGGATGATATTATTCTCGTCAAGTAGTAAAAAAGTGAATATGCTGTATACAACTCTTATCGAGAGCAGGCGGAGGGATTTGGCCCGATGATGCCCAGCAACCGACCGTAATACCATTGTGAAATGGGGCGATACAAATCGCCGGGAAATTTCCCGCAAGGCACGGTGCTAATTCCAACAGAAGGATTATTCTTTCTGGAAGATAAGAGGTGCGAAGACGTTAGTATGCTTCAAGCCTCTTTCTGATTTAGAAAGAGGCTTTTCTTATTTTACAAATACATAATTTCATAGAAAAGCCTCTAAAAAACGGGAGAGTGATATATAGTCAACTTGAGTAAACAGATGGGAGAACAATGATTAAAACCGAAAAGGGGAGAACAAAATGAAATTAACAAAATTATTTTTTATACTTTTACTAATTATAGCTGTATTGGTTGGCTGCCAACCGAAAGTGGCAGAGGAAACAACAAAAACAAGCAATAATGAGGCTAAAAATACAGACCATCCATTAGCAAATAAGAAGATAGCGTTAGTCATGCAGCAGAACCTAGGAACCTTTTCCGCCCAGTATATCGAAGGGGTAGAAGAGCAAGTAGAAAAGTTCGGAGGTAAAACAACGGTTTTCACATCCGATGGTGACTTAGCAAAAATGGCGTCTAACTTAGATGCTGCGATCAACCAAGGATTTGACGGAATTTTAATCGACCACGGAACAAAGGAAGCTCTACAAAACGGAGTACAAAAGGCTGTTGATAAGGGGATTCCAGTAGTTGTATTTGATGCAGAAGTAGAGGTTCCGGGCGTTACAGTATTAGAGCAAGGCGACCAACAAATGGCGCAAATGACGCTGGAAAAATTAGCAGAGGATGCTAAAGGTGACGCAAACATCGTGAAAATCTGGGTGGCAGGTTTTGCACCAATGGAAAGACGCCAGCTTGCCTATGCCGAGTTCTTAGAAAGCAACTCAGGTATTAAGGAAATCGCCACATTCGGTGCGGCTACTGCAAATACAGCATTAGATACGCAAGCTCAAATGGAAGCACTGTTAAAGCAATATCCTGAAGAAGGCCAAATCACAGCAGTTTGGGCAGCGTGGGATGAGTTTGCAAAAGGGGCAGTTCGTGCAATTCAACAAGCGGGACGTACAGATATCAAGGTGTATGGAATTGATATGAGTGACGAAGATCTGCAAATGATTCAAGAAGATAACAGCCCGTGGGTTGCATCTGCAGCCGTTGATCCAAAGGATATCGGACGTATCCAGGTTCGTTATGTGTACCAACAGCTTAATGGGGATGAAACACCAGAACGAGTAAAGCTTGAGCCAGTTTTCGTAACGAAAGAAGCTCTACCGGCTCAACAAATTACAACAGCTGAACTTGATCAATACATTGAAGGCTGGGGCAAGAGTGAGCAAGGGTACACAGACGAGTTGAAGAAGCTTGAAGCGGGAGAATAAGTTGGGTTTTTGCTAAAGTGCATATTTTTCTTGTAACGTGCAGAAATCGAAATTAACATGCACAAATCAAAATTAAAGTGCATAAACCCAAAAAACAAAGCTATTAAAATATGAAAATAGGACCTTACTAACGTGAGGTCCTCCCATATTTTTCACAGACAGGAGGCTTGATGTGAAAATGAGCAACCTTTTATTAGAAATGAGAGATATTACGAAGAGCTTTGGCAATGTTGTTGCCCTCGAACATGGAGCGTTTGAACTGAAAAGTGGCGAAGTTCATGCCTTGTTGGGTGCAAATGGTGCCGGAAAGAGTACACTGATGAAAATCCTTTCAGGTGCATATGTGCTTGATACAGGAGAGATTCTAGTGGATGGTAAATCGGTACAAATTTATTCACCAAAGGATGCGAAAGAGCACGGGATTCACTGCGTATATCAAGAGGTGGACACCGTAGTTGTTCCGCAATTGACTGTAGCTGAAAATATATTGCTAGATACTTTTTCAACAGATAAAGGGTTTTTTGTCTCCAAGAAGAAGCTGCATAAAAGAGCTGCGGATGCTCTTTCTCTCCTAAATGTATCATCCATTCCGATGCAAAAGCAGGCACTTGAGCTAACTCTTGCTGAAAAACAACTTGTTCTTATTGCGAGAGCCCTTGTTCATGAAGCAAAGGTAATTATTTTTGACGAGCCAACAGCACCCTTATCGATTGAAGAAACCAAGCATCTGTTTGACGTTATACAGACACTGAAGAAGAATGGTGTTGGATGTATTTTTATATCTCATCGTTTACCTGAAGTGTTTGGGATTTGTGACCGTATGACCATCATGCGAGATGGAAAAACAATTACTACTTATCAGACGAAGGATGTTACTCAAAAAGTAGTTGTGGAAGCTATGCTTGGGAATTCATTTGTTGTGCAGGCTTCCAATAGAATATTCAAGCGGGGAGAGGTTCTATTAGATGTTCACGGACTCGATGACGGTGAGAAACTAACTAATCTATCTTTTACCGTTTCGGAGGGAGAAATTGTTGGAGTGGTAGGACTAGTGGGTGCCGGTAAAACGGAGCTAGCGAAGACATTATTCGGCTTACGACCTCGTGTTGATGGTGAAGTGAAGCTAGGAGGGATACCTGCTGCTTTTACACATTCCGGAGACGCAATAGAGGCGGGTTTAGCCCTCATTTCTGAAGAACGACGAAAAGAAGGACTTTTTATCAATGAGTCAATTTCAACAAATCTCTCATTTGCAAACCTAAAGAAGTTTTCGCGGTTCCTTTTTATGAATAGAAAACGAGAGAAGTCTCATGCTCAGGAAGTTATCAATTTACTAGGAATAAAAGCGGACGATACAGAGACACCAGCTCTGCACTTAAGTGGTGGTAATCAGCAGAAGGTGGCAATTGGGAAATGGTTATCCCGTGATGCGAGTATCTACTTATTTGATGAGCCTACAAAGGGTGTCGATGTAGGAGCGAAGCAGGATATCTTTCAATTAATCACTTCACTTGCAGACGATGGAAAGGGAATTGTGTATTTGTCCTGTGAAATTGAGGAAATCATCGGTATCTCAGACCGAGTACTCGTTATGTATGACGGAGAAATTGTGAAAGAACTGACAAGGGAAGAAGCAACTCAAGACAAAATCCTCTTGTATGCAAGTGGTGGAAAGGAAGACGTACATGAAAGGGAATATCATCAGCTTCTTGTTTAAATATGGGGCAATTGTTTTAATGGGTGTCATCTTAATATATTTTAGTTTTGTAAATGATGCATTTTTTTCATATGGAAATCTATCAGATATCTTGCGGTCTATCTCAATTGTGACTTTGCTTGCATTAGGCGTTACTTTTACACTTGTTGTTGATGGTTTTGATTTATCTGTGGGATCGACTATGTCACTTTCGACCGTAATTACTGCATCCTTGATGGTCTGGTATGAGCTGCCATTATGGATTGTGCTTTTGTTACCTCTTGTTGTTGGTATTTTAGTAGGGTTAGTGAATACTTTGTTGATTGTAAAAATAGGGATACCGGATTTACTTGCAACTTTGGGAATGATGTATATTGTTTCTGGACTTCATCGAACGTATACGGAAGGGTACTCCATTTATAACAACATGCCGCTAACAAGTGGAGGGACTGCACCGGGTGAATTCAGTTCAGCCTTTTTATGGATTGGCCAGGGTAAAATGCTTGGCCTACCTGTACCTGTATGGATTATGTTGTTTTTTGTTCTACTTGTGTACGTCATTCTTACTCACACAAGATGGGGACGAATTTTATATATGACTGGTGGAAATGCAGAAGCAGCAAGGTTATCCGGGATTAATACAAATAAGGTAAAACTTATTGCATACACAGTGTCAGGAGTATTTGCTTCAATGGCTGGTATTCTATTTGCTGCACGTGTCGGGTCAGGGCAAATTGATGCCGGTGCTTCTCTTTTAATGGAGGCTGTCGCGGCTGTATTTGTAGGTTTCTCTGTATTAGGTGCTGGAAAACCAAACGCGCTTGGTACGTTTTTCGGAGCAGCTTTAATTGGCATTTTGTTAAATGGATTAACCATGTTAAATCTACCGTACTATGCCTTTGAAATTGTTAAGGGATCTGTCTTAGTACTCGCGCTTGCCGTTACGTATATTGGAGTAGGCTATCGACCAAAAATCATTCGTAAAAGGAGAGAACAGAAACATGCCGCTTAAAAAATTAGAACATGTAGGAATCCAAGTTAGGGATCTAGATACAACGATAGAGTTTTACACAAAAGTATTAGGCTTAGAGTTACTTGAAAAACAAGACCATGTCGATCCAGCTATCAAACTTGCATTTTTAGGGTTCAGTGACTCAGATGAAACGGTAATTGAATTGATTTCGGGATATAATCCTAACTTACCGACTGAAGGAAAGGTACACCATATTGCGTTTGCCGTGGAGAACATTGAACAGGAAATCGCTAGAATTAAGGAACACGAGGTAACATTTGTGGATGAAGCGATAACGACTCTTCCAAGTGGTGCAAGATATGTGTTTTTTATTGGACCAGATGGTGAGTGGATTGAGTTGTTTGAGAAGTAAGAAGCGGCTTTTAAGCTGGCGATGCGCCGGAAATTGCTAAAAATCGTATTTTTCTCGTAAAAACCATAAATCTCGATTAAAAATCGTAAATTCAAATTATAAATCGTAAATCCGAATTAAAAATCATAAATCAAAACTAAAAACCGTAAGCTAGTTATTTGAAGATAGAAATCAG
Organism: Ferdinandcohnia jepli; assembly: GCF_047246645.1. Classification (NCBI taxonomy): domain Bacteria; kingdom Bacillati; phylum Bacillota; class Bacilli; order Caryophanales; family Bacillaceae; genus Ferdinandcohnia; species Ferdinandcohnia jepli. Next base: position 96,789 of record NZ_JBFOKR010000008.1, on the reverse strand, counting down.
TGCGCGGTATGGCTTTAGCCAAGATATTGCCGATAAATTGAAAAAGTAGATAGAAAAGTCTTATCTGATTCAGGATAAGGCTCTTTTTTATGTGCAATTTACTTGTTTCTGTTACATAATAGAGTGATAAATCCAAATATTATAAAAAGTGAAACCTTTTCTGTAAGATGTCGTCTTAATGTTAGGTGTAAATCTGGCCGTTAGACGGGCAGTAGAATAAAAAGAGATTAGAAAAAGGGGGGATCCGATTGATTAAAAAGATAGCAATATCGGGAAGAGATCTTATGTTTTTACTTTATTTAGGACTTGTCCTGTTAGTGATAGCTTATTTTTTAGGAGAAGGGGACGTGATGTCGTTCTTCTCATCTATTAAACTACTGTTCCCGATATCTGAAAGTGTTGAGGCAATTAAGCAATTCATAATAAGCGGGTGGACAGAAGGAAGCCTGGGGACGACTAAGAGCGGTGAGGTATACGAAGACATTGTAATGGATCACTTTCCGAGAAGTTTATATGTCATTTTGACTGCATTTTTCCTTTCGGTAACTTTAGGCATTTCAAAAGGTATATTTGATTATCGGTATAAGAATACATATTTAAACGTTTTGGGTACGGGAGTAACCTCTCTTGTAAATTCGCTTCCCGACTTTTTACTAATTATTGCATTACAATGGATTATTTTATTTAACTTTAATTTTATTGATGTATTTGGCCATGATCAGTGGTTTAATTTTATTTTTCCATCGATTCTCGTTGCTTTATATCCAATGATGTATTTTGCGCGGATAACGTTTGCCACATTATCTGCCGAAGATGGCGAAATGTACATTCAGTTCGCACGTTCAAAGGGATTGACGCAAAGGGTAGTAATAAAAAAGCATATTCTAAAAAAGTGCTTCCATTCGATCCTGCAACACCTTGGAGTTGTAATGACGTATATCGTTTCAAATCTGTTAATCGTTGAGTGGCTAATGGAGTATAAGGGTGCTGCTTGGCGAATGATGACATCTATAAAACGGTTGGATGTTAGTAAACCTGCGTATGCGGCTTTTAAAGGGTATCCAGAAATAGGTTTGATTGTGGAAATTTCATTCTGTTTTGTTGTGATACTTGTACTGACTCAAATAGTGAGTATTATTTGGAAAAACAAATATCAGGTTGAAAAAAGGAATGTTTTATCACAAATAGTAAAGGTAATTGTTCAGTATTTATTTATTTGGTTTTTTGTGCTTTTTATTATCTGCAATATAAAAGTGTAATAAAGGGAAAGGAGGTAACTGATGAAAAATTGGTCTCTATGGATTGGCTTACTAATGCTAGGATTTATGTTATTTATTAGCTTTGTTGGTCCACAGTTTGATTTCGTTGATGATACAGCACCAGAACATAGAATGAGATTTTACGAGGACGGTGGGATTGGGAGAGCTCCGTTTCCGCCATCTAGTGAAGATATACTTGGAACGGACCGTGAAGCACGGGATATTCTTTCGATGCTGATCATCGGTGCCAAAGATACGTTAAAAATAATTATCCTCATTACGGTTATTAGGTACATCATTGCATTGCCAATGGCATTTTTTGCTTCTACTAAAAAGGGACTTGCTTACTTAGTGACAAATGGCTGGTATTCATTATTTGGAAGTATTCCAACCATCTTTGCTGCTATCCTACTTCTTGAGATTTTTAGTAAAAACACGTCTGGAAATTGGGTTTATTGGAATATTGTAATCATTGCACTGATTGAGGTAGGTAGAATAAGTTATCTATTTTCAAATGAGTTGTACGAGATTTCCCAAAAAGAGTTTGTAAAGGCAAGTAAGACAATTGGAACCTCCCCTTTTCAATTAGCAATTCTTCATTACCTGCCAACGATTACACGCAATGTAGTTGTTAACTTTTTTAATGATCTTGCACGGGTGACCTTATTAGTTGGGCAATTGGCCTTATTTGAATACTTTATTGAAAATATAATTCAATATATTCCAGGTGGTGGAGTATTCCAGGATGAAGCGGGCTATTTTTCTGCAACTGGGGTTTATGATTGGTTTGGGTTACTGTCTGCAGCACGTTATGAAATCATAAAAGCTCCGTGGATTGTGTTGTTTCCTGCCTTGGCTATTACAGGTTTACTTTTAACCTTCCAATTACTAAGTGAAGGGTGTAGAAAGTTATTTGACCAAAAGGCGACTCGAACAAAAAGAGCGATTGTTAGTAGAGTGTTTGAAAATGTGGGAGAGACTCTTGTTTCAAGTCGAAAGGCTGGATCGGTAGTAGTTCTCGCTTTATTGGTTATTGTAGGAGGGCTTATTGTTTCAGGTAGAGAAGTATCTGTTAGATCTTCAACGGATTTAGCCTCTGATGAAGAAACGGTTAATACGGAGGAAATAACGGTAACGGAAGGGGAAGATGTGGAAGATGAAAGCTCTGACTCTGCTACAAATGACCCATTTGGGGATGGGAAATATCAGTTTGTTAATGGAAAATTGATTGCTACAACAGAGTCAACAACCACACAGGGCGGCTATTATGACAAACTATCGTTTATTGAACAAAACATGACGAAACTTTCTGAACGGGAATTCGAGACAGAATCTATTGTTTTAACTTGTAGAACAATAGGAGCGGAACGTTGTGAAAATCCCCTGATTGGTTTTAAAAATCCACCAGCAACAGTCGAAGAAGCCTATGAATTGCTTAAAGCACACCTTCCACTTGATGTAGAAAAACATGGCGAGAAACAAAGAAGTGAAACAGAGTATGAATACCAACTTTTTAGTGAACTAGCATTTGAAAGCTATATAGAAGTAGATTATTCAGCAGGCTCAATACATCTTAGATTCGAAATCTCACCAGAAGGCACAATTGTAAAAGCAAGAATTGAATAAATAAAGATAGCTGTAAATAAAAAACCCCGGAACGTCCACCTCAGGCGGACATTCCGGGGCATTTGTCTTTTTGTGGTGTCAGGCACCATAGAAATACATTCAAAACCTTACTCGGCAATTCTACTCGGCAACTTTTTCGAGGTTTCCATTGCGGTCCATTTTGAATTTTGTTGCTGGTCTTTCTTCTTCTTCGAATAAGACTAGTTTTCTTGCACGATTCATAATCTTCATTAGTGTTTCATAGTCTTCTTGAATGTTTTCTGAGCTTTGTTCTAGTTGTGCAATTTGCTTTTCTAGCTCTTCATTTTTACGAAGTATTTCATTCTTTTCATTTTTTAATCTTTCATTCTCACTTTTTAGTGCTTCGATTCCAGATGTGCTTTTCTTCATTGAATGAAGATATGAGATTACGTCCTCAATTGACATTGACATTGCTGGTCTAGTGTTTCTTGAAACAGCTGGTGCTACCTTTCTAGTGCTCATTGACTCTGTTGTAACTAGAGGTAATTCATCAGCAAACTCTTCAAGGTTAGGTGTTGGCGGTGTATACAATAATTGTTTCTTAACTGGCTGTGTTTTTCCAAGTGCACGTTGACGTTGTTTACGGTGTTTTTTCGCTAATTGCAATGCCTTTTCATAGTCATGTCGTACAACTGCATTCCAACGGAATCCACATGCCGCTGAAGTCCTATTAAGTTTGTCGCCTACCTCTTCAAATGCATTAAGTTGTGTACTGCCCTCTCTAACATGCTTAAGGACAGTTTCTGCTAATAATAGATCATCTTCTTCTGTCCAAGCGTCTTGTCTTACTTTCATATTCTTTCATCTCCCAATATAGTATGTTTATGAATGCTTTCGGCTATTACTTATATTGGTCAATAGATTCAATCTTTATACCAAAAATCTTACTATGATAGTAGATTTATTTGGAAATGTGTATGCGCCTCGACCAGAATAGAGAAAACTGACTGCTAAAACCGTCACGCCCTTTGTTCATAACGGCAGTGACTTCCTGTGCGTCGGAGTTCCGACGAAGCGGAGTTCGCTGCTGGAACTGGACATAAATAGAAAGCCATGATTAAACTGTTATACTTTTATACTTTGAATTCCTAATTATCGTAAACTCTCACATATGGAGATATTTTGAAATTTGATGAGTTCACTTGCAAAGACAAACTGGACAAGGTAAAATACCGTGTAGTGTTTTTTTACAAACGAATTGCAAATACTAGTAACACTAGTATTTTATATATTTACTTTTAACGTGTTATAACAAACACGCAACATATACATTTGGTGAAGGGATTGTACACTGATGGCTAATGAATTTCGTATATGTGATGATTGCGATGCGACAAATATTAAAACATTAGTACCACGCTTAAAACAGGTTGACTGTGATGCAACAATTGATATCCGTTGCCAATCATATTGTGGTCCTGGTCGAAAAAAATCATTCGCTTTTGTAAACAATCGTCCGGTTTCTGCTCCGACTGAGGATGAACTGATTGAAAAAATTAATAAGAAGCTGAACAAAGAGTAAATCGCCTTTCTCATTCAAGGGAAAAGGTGATTTTTTTACGCATAAATGGCACATCTTAATGGGAGAGTTATTTACCGGTAGGTTCGTGTCGAAAAATTTTCCAAGTACTTGCTACCCCTTGTTGTAACGAGTTTGTCGAATGCTTTTGATGAATTTTGGGTTTTTCTGTCTAAAGAAAATATATATAATAATAGCATGCCAGTATGGAAGAGGTTGAATAGATGACAAATTCCAATGGGAAGTTAAGTGAAGAGAAAGTGTTTAAAGACCCTGTACATAGATATATTCATGTTCAGGACAAGGTGATATGGGATCTCGTCGCTACGTCTGAGTTTCAAAGATTACGACGGATTCGTCAGCTGGGCACGACGAATTTTACATTCCACGGGGCGGAGCATAGCCGCTTTAATCACTCCTTAGGTGTGTATGAAATTGTTAGAAGAATTATAGATGATGTGTTTAAAGACCGCCCGTTTTTAAATGAAGAAGATCGTTTGCTTTGCCTATGTGCAGCGCTTTTACACGATTTAGGTCACGGTCCTTTTTCACACTCATTTGAAAAAGTGTTCCATTATGACCACGAAGAATATACACAAGCGATCATTGTAGGTGATACTGAAGTAAATTCAGTCTTACAACAAGTATCCAAACAATTCCCGAAAAAAGTAGCGGAAGTAATCGGAAAAACCTATAAAAACAAAGTGGTTGTAAGTCTTATTTCAAGTCAGATTGATGCTGACCGTATGGATTACTTACTTCGTGATGCGTATTATACAGGCGTAAGTTACGGGAACTTTGATATGGAAAGAATTCTTCGTGTAATGCGTCCCCAGGAAGATCAAGTTGTTTTTAAAAGCAGCGGTATGCATGCGGTAGAGGATTATATTATGAGCCGCTATCAAATGTACTGGCAGGTATATTTCCATCCTGTTACAAGAAGTTCAGAGGTAATTTTAACGAAAATTCTCCATCGAGCGAAGCAACTTTATACGGAGAATTATTCCTTTAAGACGGAGCCAACTCATTTTATCTCTATTTTTAATGAGAACATTACACTTCAAGATTATTTACGTTTAGATGAATCGACGATTTTCTTCTATTTCCAGGCTTGGCAGCAAGAGGAAGACGCCATTTTGCGCGATTTATGTAATCGATTCATGAATCGAAACTTGTTTAAATATATCGAGTTTAACCCGAGTGATCAAATGATGAAGCTTATTGAGCTAACGAACTTATTTAATGAAGCCGGTATTGATTCTAAGTATTATTTAGTGGTCGATTCATCATCTGATTTACCATACGATTTTTACCGTCCAGGTGAGGAAGAGGAACGACTTCCTATTCATCTATTAATGCCAAATGGAGAAATCCGTGAGCTATCGAGACAATCTGAGATTGTTGATGCGATTTCAGGAAAACGAAGAACGGATCATAAGCTCTATTTTCCACAAGATATGATTGAGAAGCTACCAGAAGAGAGCACAGTGAAACAAAAGATAATAGAACTTTTAGCGTATTAGATAAATATATATAAAATTCCAAACAATTTTTTTATGTCTAGCTCCAGCGCCTAGAAATTCGAGAAACTTCAGCTCCTCCTACAGAGGCAAAAATCGCCTCTTTGTCGGAGCCTCCAGTTTTCTCATTTCTTAGCATAAAGGAATGCTTCTAGGAGTGTTCTTCGCAGAAAAAAGCTTAGCTTTTTTCGAAGGCGCTTGCGCTTTTCAGATTTCGGTGAGGAGATGAAGGGGTTTTGTTAACAGAACACGCAAAAATAATGAAAGCTTTCTCTGCAGCAGGAGAAATTACTGGTCGTAAAAAACTGCAAAAAATGATTTATATCGCAAAGAAGATTGAGTATCCGTTTTATGAAAAATACAATTTTCATTTTTATGGACCTTACTCCGAAGAACTTACCCTACGAGTCGAAGAGCTATGTAATTTGGGATTTTTAGACGAAGTAAAAGAAAAGAAAGGCGGTTACTACCAATACCGCTATTCCTTAACTGAAAAAGGTGAGCAGTTTTTAAGCCACTACCAATTGGACATGCCCCCTTTAGAAAACTGTATGCAAACCTTAAACAACCAGAATGCACGCTTCCTGGAGCTTGTTTCAACCGTACTATACTTCGAAGGACTTGAAAAAGAAGAAGTAAAAGAAAAAATCTTCACACTAAAAAGCAAGCAACGCTACACAGACGAAGAAGTAGAAGAAGCATATGAATATATCAATTCTATTCGTAATCTAGTAGTCAATTAATTGGGGCACATGTCCCATAAAAAAACTCGGCAGTTCCTGTTCTCCATTAGAGAATGAACTGCCGAGTTTTTTATTTAGTGTGGTAAAAACGCCAGTTGGTAGAAGAAAAGTACTGCAAAGAAATATACTAGCGGGTGAACTTCTCTCCATTTTCCTTTTACAACCTTCATTAATGGATATGAAATGAAGCCAAGTGCGATTCCTGTTGCGATACTCGATGTTAGTGGCATGCTTAAAATGATTAAGAATGCAGGAAAGGCCTCGTCTAGTTCATTCCATTTAATTTCTGAAATGCTGCCCATCATCAAAGAACCTACAATAATGAGTGCAGGTGCAGTAATTGCAGAGAGTCCTGATACAGCTCCAACGAGCGGACCGAAAAAGGCAGAGACTGCGAATAGTACGGCAACCGTAACAGCTGTTAATCCGCTACGTCCACCAGCTGCAACACCAGTTGATGATTCGATATAAGCGCTTGTTGGACTTGTTCCAAACATGGCCCCAATTGTTGTACCGATAGAATCAGCGAGTAGTGCTTGTCTAGCACGCGGCATTTCCTTCCCCTTCATAAGACCAGCTTGCTGGGCAACCCCAACCATCGTTCCGGTTGTATCAAAGATCGTAACGAGTAAGAAAGAGAATACGACTGTATATAATCCGTACTGAATTACATCACCAATAGCAGCTAATGGATTTGCAATAATTAATCCTTCTGGCAGTGATGGGCGACTTACAATACCTTCATTGAACTCAAGGTGACCTGTAAAATATGCGATTACTCCTGTAATGATCATTCCGAAGAATAACGCACCATTTATATTTAATGACATAAGAATCAATGTAACTGCTAAACCGACTAAAGCAAGTAAAACGGTAGGAGAATGTAAATCGCCTAGTGTTACCAGATTTGCTTCATGTGCAGTGACAATACCGGTTAACCGTAATCCGATAAATGCGATGAATAGTCCGATACCAGCAGTAATTCCGTGCTTAAGGTTTTCCGGAATCGCTTCGATTAGCTTTTTTCGAAACGGTGTTAAAGACAAAATCACAAAGATGAGTCCTGCAACAAATACAGCAGCAAAAGCAGTTTCGTAAGTAATGTTCTCATTTGCACCTACTACTGAATACGCGAAATAGGCATTTAACCCCATTCCAGGTGCGATGGCAATTGGATAATTCGCAAAGAGTGCCATCCAAAGTGTCCCGATAACAGTAGCAATAATGGTTGCTAAAAAGACTTGCTGAAAAGGTACTCCAGCGTCAGATAAAATAACCGGGTTAACAACGACAATATAAACCATGGTTAAAAATGTAGTAATACCTGCTAGTAATTCAGTTTTTACGTTGGTATTAAGCTCTGATAATTTAAACATAGAAGTGTATACCTCCAAAAAGACGAACGTTTTTTAAAATACTTATCTATATTATTCGTTTATTCACCAAAATGCAAGTGTAATATTCGTTTGGGAATAATTCCTTTAACTTCATTCGGCAGAAGTCCCTTCTGTAAGTGGGGGATGAATGTGAAAAGAGTATACAATACAGTCGGGGTTCAAGCATCCGGCGGATGCCTCGATTTTTAAAAGGAAATTTTTCGAGCAAGCTCGAAGAAAAATCCGGCGCAAATTCGCCGAGGCGCATTTGATATGTAACTAGTCTTCCACAAAAGAAAAGGACTGATTCATGAAGAACCAGTCCTTTGTATGTAGTCATTATTCGTCGCTTAGGCGCTTTCCAGCTACCGCGTAATGGTTTTTCGTCATTTCTTCTATAAAAACAACGATTTTTTCATTCGGTGCACCAGTTGTTTCAGATACTGCAGCTGTTACTTTTTCAACCAATGCTTTCTTTTGTTCCTCAGAGCGACCTTCAAGCATTTTCACTGTTACATATGGCATCTCAATCTCTCCTATCTACTAAATCGTAATTCTAAAGATACTATAAGTATTGTATACTGAAAGTACTTACAATACTAGAAAAAGGGGAAAACATGTGGATAATGTAACTAGTTTTTTAGCATTTGATTTGACTCTCATACCGTACGTAGTCATCACCTTATTAGTAGCCTTCACAGTCCATGAATTTGCACATGCCTATGTCGCATATCGCTTTGGTGATCATACAGCGAAAAATCAAGGTAGATTAACACTAAATCCGTTAAAGCATCTAGACCCATTTGGTACCATCTTGATATTTCTTGCCGGTTTCGGGTGGGCGAGACCTGTTCCGGTTAACAGATTTCATTTTAAAAATCCGCGCCTAGCCGGGATACTCGTATCGATAGCAGGACCATTGAGTAACTTATTTGTTGCGACTCTAGGAATCCTACTCTTCTTTTTAATGATTCGTTTTGGCGTATTTGGTTTATTACCTGAAACCTATGCTGCAGGTCTGGAGACCTTCTTTAACCTTTTCGTAAGGTTAAACATTATGCTGTTTCTATTTAATCTATTGCCATTCCCACCTCTAGATGGATATCGAATCATTGAGGACTTAGTTCCACGAGGGATTCGTCCTAAGCTAACCCAATTTGAGGGGTTCGGTGTAGTGTTATTTCTTGTTTTAGTTATTACACCGCTGGGTGACAATTACTTTTACCCATATCTACAAGCAGGGGTCTATTTTATTACTGACGTTCTTGTTATGCTGTTTCAGCCAATCCTCCCATTTTAAAAACACTATGGTGGTGTGGTAAAATAATGTAAAATGAAGAATTATTGTGAAAGGTGGATTTTAAGGTGGATCAGAATAAGAAAAAGGTTGCCTTCAACATTATTAAAAATGATCCAACAGATGGTCATAAAGGATACGGAATTGGTGCCCTTAGTTTAGAAAATATCTCACCCGTATTTGTTGATATAGAAAATAATGATGTGTTTGTTGATATTGGTGCAATGCATGCTCGAAGTGTTGTTGAAAAAGGTATTAAGTTTCTACCTAATAAAGAGGATGTTCCTAATGGAAAGCCATTTTGGCTTGTTTGGGTAACTATTGACCGTAAAGAAGAGGGACCGTATTATGCTGGCGTAACTGCATGTGAAATGACGGTTGATCGCTCAATACGACGCGGTTATAAGTCTTTGCCAGACCATGTAAATAAAATGGATAAATCATTGAAACGTAAAATCATGGTTGATTTTATGGATGAAAAGTCGAAAAAGCTTTTAGCAGATTTTCTGGAAAACCATGATGCTGGCATGTGGGAACAGTCAAGTGATGAACTCAAACAGGGTTTACAGACAACTTGAGGTATTGTAAAATACCATAGCTAAACATGTGACAGTTTTGTGAACAAAGAAGGTTTAGCTTGAGCTTTTATAGGAAAGTAAGTACACTAAATTTACAATGTGCACACATTGGAACTAGGACACAGAAACCCCCAGGACCTACACAGCCTGGGGGTTTCGCTTTTTCTAAAATGCATCCTTGTCGTGTTAACGCCAAAATCAATTTAACTCGAAAACGAACTTTGAAATTCTGTGCATATTTAATTTGTTCATACTTCTTAAACATGATAAAGCTAAAACCAATCAAATATTTTTCTGAAGAATCCTTTATCCTCTTCTTCGTCTTTTTCCTTCTTCTTTTCTACAGGGATTTCACCATCACTATGCTTTGTGCAAAACTCGGTCGGCTCTGTTCCTTTCTTATAGAAGGTTAATCTTGAAACAGGACAATCCTTTGTAGCAAGCAGCCCACTATCAGGATTCACATAGACACCAACAACCCCTTCTGGAGGCTTAAATGGGATTGGTGGTTTATCTTTATGTGCTTCTTCCATAAAATGAGCCCAAATATTTTTCGAATACTGTCTTTCTGCCACTAAATCGAGAGTTTGGTTTTTATCATACCCTGTCCATACACCAGCAACAAGGTCCGGCGAAAAACCAATCATCCAGCTGTCAGTCGGAGTCGTTCCAGATTTTCCAGCATAAAAGCGAGTCAGTTTATTTGTAATGGAGGAACCGGTAACTGCCGTATAATCATCTAGTTTTTTATCAAACATGCCCATCATGAGATGAGTCGTTACAAAAGCTAAATCAGGGTCGAGAACCTGCTTTGGCTTCTGATTATTTTCGTAGATGACTTCACCTTTGTAGTTCTCTACTCTTGTGATAAAAATGGGTTTTCGAAGCTGCCCGCCGTTACCAATGGTACTATATGCATTCACCATATCAAGTAACTTTACACCGGATGTTCCTAAGGCAAGCGAAGGGACCTTGTCAAGTTCACTAGAGATTCCTACCTTCTTAGCCATTTTTATTAAGGTATCTTCCCCTAAAAACAAATGGGTTTTTACCGCATATACATTGTCCGATAATGCAAGCGCTTGTGCCAATGTAATGGTGTCATTTGCATAATAGTTTTTGTAATTCTTTGGTGTATAGGTAGACCGATCTTCATCAAATGAAAAGGTCGTAACCTCACTTCGAATTTGTGTAGATGGCGTGTATCCTTTTTCTAAAGCGGCATAGTACAAAAATGGCTTGAACGTGGAACCAGGCTGTCTTTCTGCCTGTGTTGCCCGATTAAAAGGACTTTCTTCATAATTCCGTCCACCGAGTAGGGCCTTAACTTCCCCGTTTTTCGGATTCATTGCCACAAAACCTAACTGAATGTCAGAGTTTTTATTGACGGTAGCTTCTACCTTTTCCTCCGCCAGCTTTTGCAATTCTGGATCTAGAGTTGTATACACTCGTAAACCGCCAGTTTCAATAGTGCGTTCATCTAACTTTAATTTTGAATTAAGCTCTTTTTTCACAATATCCTGGAAATACGGAGCGATGTCTTCTCTACCTATATTGGCATTTGTTGTGAAAGAGAGTTCTTCTTCAGCTACGGTAGTTGCCTTTTTCTTTGATAAAAGCCCGGTTTCTACCATTGAAGCAAGAACAACCTTTTGTCGTTGTTTAGCTTTTTCTTCATTTACCAGAGGAGAATAATGGCTTGGTCCTTTTGGGATACCAGCCAGCATGGATGCCTCTGCGAGTGTTAGTTCACTTGCTCTTTTTCCAAAGTAATGGTTAGCAGCCGCTTCAATACCATACACGCCATGGCCGTAATAAATGGTATTTAAATAGCCCTCTAAAATCTCGTCTTTTGAATAATTGAGTTCCAACCGAATCGTATAAAAAGCTTCTGTGAGTTTTCGGTTCCATGTTTTTTCGTGCTCTAGAAATAAATTTCGGGCATACTGCTGTGTAATGGTGCTGGCTCCCTGAACCTTTGCCATTGCCTTTATATCTGCTAAAATGGCTCCGCCGATTCGTTTATAATCGAAGCCATGATGATTGAAAAAGTTACGGTCTTCTATAGAAATAGTCGCATCGATAATAGGCTGGGACATATCTTCAAGTGATACCCAATAACGAGTTTCCCCCTGGTGCCGTTCTTCCCCAATTAACGAACCATCATCTGCGTATATTAATGTTGATAAAGGAACTGCAAGAGGAGGTGCCCCTTGCGTTTTGGCATATGAAAGAACGCCTAGGAGACCTACTGTAGCGAGGCCAATGAAAATTAGGCTTATGATTAAAATGGCACGGATAATTTTAATAGTGTTTTTAAAGCGTTCATTTCTAATGACTTCCAAGGGGATCACCTCTCTCTACTAAACTCTCTCTATCCATGACAGAGTGTTTTTTGGACACCCTAGTGATTAGGGCATACGACACCCTGCGTCTATATATATCAATCAGTATTGAAACAATTGACACGTTTTAAACATTAATTTGCTAAAACATGAAAAATTTTCTTGCATTTTTGCGTGATTGTTCTATACTTTTTGAAGTTAGATGCAAAGAAAAGCGGAAGCGAATTCGAAAAAGCAATGCCTGTTTCCAGAGGTGTTTGAGTTGCTCGAGTTTTAGTTGCAGAAGCTTAACAAGTTTAACTAATTTTATTTGGTGGAATAGGGAACGATAAGGGAATAATTGTAATGAGGAATTATGATTTTTTTAACTTTATTCAGCTGAATGAAGTCCCCAACTTCTATAAGTGTGGGATGAGTGCAAAAATAGTATACAATTTAGTCGGGGTTCTAACTCCCACTGAATAAAGTTAAAGCCTCCGGCGGATGCCTCGATTTTTAAAAGGAAATTTTTCGAGCAAGCTCGAAAAAAATCGGGCGCAAATACGCCAATGCGCATTTGATTAAAGAAAGGATGTTATGAAAATGGAATTATGGTTTACTGAAAAACAAACGAAGAACTTTGGTATTACAGCGAAAATTAAACAAACATTACATACAGAGCAAACTGAGTTTCAAAAATTAGATATGGTAGAAACGGAAGAGTTTGGTAACATGCTAATCCTTGATGGAATGGTAATGACAACTCAAGTTGACGAGTTTGTTTATCATGAAATGGTTGCACATGTTCCATTATTTACTCACCCAAATCCAGAAAATGTACTTGTAGTCGGTGGTGGTGACGGTGGCGTTATCCGTGAAGTTCTAAAGCACCCGAGTGTTAAAAAGGCTACTTTAGTAGATATTGATGGAAAAGTAATCGAGTACTCCAAAAAGTACCTTCCTGAAATTGCAGGAAAACTTGATGATCCTCGAGTAGATGTAAAGGTAGATGATGGCTTTATGCATATTGCACAAAGCGAAAATGAATATGATGTAATCATGGTGGACTCAACAGAACCTGTTGGTCCTGCTGTTAACTTATTTACAAAAGGATTTTATGCTGGAATCTCTAGAGCGTTAAAAGAAGATGGTGTATTCGTTGCGCAAACGGACAACCCTTGGTTTACACCAGAGTTAATTACAAATGTACAACGTGATGTAAAGGAAATCTTCCCAATCACACGTTTATATGTTGCGAATATCCCTACATACCCAAGTGGTTTGTGGACTTTCACAATTGGTTCAAAGAAACATGACCCACTAGAAGTTAGTGAAGACCGTTTCCATGACATCGAAACAAAGTATTATACAAAAGAGCTTCATAAGGCGGCGTTTGTGCTACCTAAATTTGTTGCTGACCTAGTTAAATAACGGAGGATTTTTAACATGAGATTTGATGAAGCATATTCAGGAAATGTGTTTATAAAAAGCCATCCTAATTTTGAAGAAAGTGAAGCGGTTCTATATGGTATGCCAATGGACTGGACTGTTAGTTATCGTCCAGGTTCACGCTTCGGTCCAGCGCGTATCCGTGAGGTATCGATTGGATTAGAAGAGTACAGTGCGTATCTTGATAAAGAGCTAGATGAAGTAAAGTATTATGATGCTGGGGATATTCCATTGCCATTCGGAAACCCGCAGAAAAGCTTAGACATGATTGAAGACTTTGTAGACCAAATTCTTGCTGCTGGAAAATTCCCATTAGGAATTGGCGGAGAGCATTTGGTATCATGGCCAGTCTTTAAAGCTGTTTACAAAAAGTACCCGGATTTAGCGATTATTCACATGGACGCTCATACTGATTTGCGTGAGAATTATGAAGGAGAACCACTTTCTCATTCAACACCAATCAGAAAAGTAGCTGACCTTATTGGGCCAACAAATGTGTACTCATTCGGTATCCGCTCAGGTATGAAGGAAGAGTTCCAATGGGCTAAGGAAAACGGCATGCACATTTCTAAGTTTGAAGTGCTTGAGCCATTAAAAGAAGTTCTGCCAAAGCTTGCAGGACGTCCTGTTTATGTAACCATTGATATCGATGTACTTGATCCTGCGCATGCACCAGGTACTGGTACTGTTGATGCAGGAGGAATTACTTCTAAAGAATTGCTTGGAGCAATTCACGCGATTGCGAAGTCAGATATTAACGTAGTCGGGGCAGATTTAGTAGAAGTAGCCCCAATATATGATCATTCTGAACAAACGGCTAATACCGCAAGCAAACTAATTCGTGAAATGATTTTGGGTTGGGTTCAGAAATAGCCTGCCAAATTTAATTCAGGGTAGATAAATAGGTACGTAGTTAAAAAATAGTTCAGAGTTTAGGTGCCTGTCACCGAGGCGAAATTTCTAAATTAGATTTAGTGTAGGATACTTAGGTATTACACCATAACTTGTTTGGAAGCTAGCATCGGTGACAGGCACCACTTTGTATTTCTGAATTTTTTGTCAACTACCCTTCCTTTCATGAATATACTTCTTTTGAAGTACTTAAATAGTAAGGAAGGGGGATAACGATGGTTGGAGTTCGATTTATTAAAATTTCCGTCCTGTATTTTTTGATTGGTGTGCTTTTGGGCATGGGAATGTCGATGTCTGGGGCACATACGCTAGTTGGTGTCCATGCGCATGTTAATCTGCTTGGTTGGGTATCAATGGCGCTAGCGGGGGTTATATATTACCTATTTCCTCACGCAGGAGAGTCTAAGTTAGGGAAGGCTCATTTTTGGCTTCATAACATTGGTTTGCCGGTTATGATGGTGGGGTTAACATTGCTGATGCAAGGGAACACAGCACTTGAGCCTGTAATTGCTGTAGGTGGAACGATAACGACTCTTGCAGTTATTTTATTTGTTGTTAATGTGTTTTTGAATGTGAAGGTAACGAAACAGTAAAAGCTATTATAATATTGGATGTATGTTAGCCACCTTTAGAGGTGGTTTTTTATTTTGTGGAGTGGGTGAAAGTTATATTTTTGAATTTGATATTTTCTTCAAGAATCCTTATACTGTTATAGTTAAAGACTAGTTTTTAACTATATTCAGCGATCTATTTAACTAGTGGGATAAATAGAGTAAGGGTAATTATTTCAGTTTGTGCTTTAAACCACTGAAAAAAGGAAAAGCCTCCGGCGCATGTCACAATTTTTCAGAGGGAATTTTGAGCAAGCCCGAAAAAATTGTGCGCAAATCCGGCATTTGATATAGGGATGTGTTGAAATGAGTGCTGTTTCACAAAATGGAACACCCATTCAATTGAAGTTTGTAACGGAAATAAAGGACGGTTTGCGAAAAGAGAATGTTGCTTTTGATGCAAATGGTCTATACTACATAAAGGGTAACAATACATATTTAGCCTTTGAAGAGAAGCAAGAAATAGGTCCTGTTAAAACGATAATTAAGATTTCAGATCGTGAAGTCCTGATCCTGCGATCTGGTAGTGTGAAAATGAGACAGGTGTACCGAAAGAATGAAGTAACAAATGGTTCGTATGAAAATGAAATGGGCACATTTCTTGTAACAACCAAAACGAACAATATTGAATATAAATGGTACAAAAACTCGCAAAAGGGATCATTATTTTTAACATATGAGCTTTCACTGCAAGGTGAAAAATCGGGATTATACGCCATAACCATCAATTTTAAGGAGAGAATCTAAATGAATGTTGTTGACCAAGTCAAAGAACGTTTAAAAACAGAGATAAAAGACGCTGTGTTAAAAGCAAATCTCGCAACTGAGGAACAAATACCGGAAGTTGTTTTAGAATTACCAAAAGAAAAAGCACACGGTGATTATGCGACAAATATGGCGATGCAGCTAGCACGAGTTGCTAAAAAGGCACCACGTATGATTGCTGAAGAAATTGTTTCAAACTTTGATAAATCAAAAGCATCAATTGAAAAAATTGAAATTGCCGGACCAGGCTTTATTAATTTTTACATGAACAATTCTTATCTAACTGATTTAGTTCCTGCTATTTTGGAAGCCGGAGAGGCATATGGAGAAACCACTTTTGGAAACAACCAAAAGGTACAAGTAGAGTTTGTTTCTGCGAACCCAACTGGTGATTTGCATTTAGGACATGCTCGTGGTGCAGCGGTTGGTGACTCATTATGTAATGTGTTGGCAAAAGCGGGCTATGATGTGTCTCGTGAATATTACATTAATGACGCCGGTAACCAAATTAATAATCTAGCTTTATCTGTAGAAGCCCGTTATATGCAGGCATTAGGCAAGGAAATGGAAATGCCTGAGGACGGATACCACGGCCAGGATATCGTGGGAATTGGGCAACGTCTTGCTGAAGAATTTGGCGATAAATATATCAACGTAGACGAAAAAGAACGTTTTGATTTCTTCCGTGAATACGGCTTGAAATATGAGATGGCAAAGCTTCAAAAGGATTTAGAGGAGTTCCGTGTAGGTTTTGATGTATGGTATTCAGAGACATCTCTTTATCACAACGGTAAAATTGATCGAGCTCTTGGTGCTCTCAAAGATAAAGGTCACATCTATGAAGAAGAAGGGGCTACATGGTTCCGTTCTACTACATTTGGAGATGACAAGGATCGTGTATTAATTAAGAATGATGGTTCATATACGTATCTAACTCCTGACATTGCATACCACCAGGACAAGCTAGAACGTGGCTTTGAAAAGCTGATTAATATTTGGGGAGCAGATCACCACGGATATATTCCGCGTATGAAGGCTGCAATCCAGGCGCTTGGATATGAAAAGGACACTCTTGAAGTAGAAATTATCCAGCTTGTTCACCTTTATAAAAACGGTGAAAAAATGAAAATGAGTAAACGTACTGGTAAGGCTGTTACAATGCGAGACCTTATTGAAGAAGTAGGCTTAGATGCGGTTCGTTATTTCTTTGCAATGAGAAGTTCTGATACTCACCTTGATTTTGACTTGGATTTAGCAGTTTCCCAATCAACTGAAAACCCTGTGTATTATGCGCAATATGCTCATGCACGCATTTGCAGCATGCTGCGTTCAGGCGAGGAATTGAATATCTCCTTAGATGGTCAATATGCACTTGAGTACATTAATTCCGAGAAGGAAATTGACCTTTTGAAAAAGCTTGGGGAGTTTCCTGCTGCGGTTACTGAAGCGGCTGAAAAACGCATTCCACACCGTATTACAAATTATATAAACGAGCTAGCAGCTGCATTACACAGCTTCTATAATGCAGAAAAAGTACTTGACCAGGAAAATCTAGATAAAACAAAAGCACGCTTAGCCTTGATGAAGTCAGTTCAAATTACACTACAAAATTCATTGAAGCTTATTGGGGTATCTGCACCTGAGAAAATGTAAAACTGCAGTCCAAAGTGAATTTGACTAAACGTACGTAAGTAAGAAAATGTACAGAGTTTTGAGTGCCTGTCACCACTACAAGATAACCAAAAGTAATATACTATCTAAAATGATGAAACCACTAACTAATACTAGTAGTGGGTGATAGACACGATATGTGAAACCCCAACAAAGACCCTCACTTAAAGAGTAGAGGGTCTTTTTGTCGGGAATAATGAAACTAGATTAGAAATAGGAGGAAATATGTATGAAAGAAGTTTTATTAGCACTAATAACTGGAGTCATTGTCGGATTCCTATTTGCCCTACTCAAATTACCAATCCCGGCACCCCCAGCACTAGCAGGAGTAACCGGCATAATCGGAATCTACCTTGGCTTCAAACTATTTCAATGGCTTGCTCCACTCATTACCTTTGGTCCAAAATAATAAGGTTAGTTTACAGTTTACATAATTGGTGTCAGGCACCCCAGAAAGACATTTGTCTTTCTGGGGTGGACACTACCGAAAATTTCAACGTCACCCTTCGCGCTTACCACTCAATCGATGCTCCGCTTTTTCGTTTGATTCCTCGGATTTTTGATATTTCATCGACTAGTTTAATAAGTGATCTATCTTTTTGCTTTGCTTCTATCATAATGTCGTAGTCGATTTGTAATTCCTTAGTTGCCTTCAGAAACGGCATGATAAAATCTAGGCTTACATAGTCAGCATGGCTTCTGAACTCTTTTTCTGATTTTGGTGATGAGATATGGACTTTGGGTGGGATACTCCAATTGCTCCACGTTGCGAATGTATCAGAAATTACCTGGTTTAGGTCAGGTTCTTCTTCACCAAGATTGGCCATGTGATGATGATAGTCAAAGACCATTGGTACCTTTTCTTTACGGCAAACCGAAAGAGTCTCTAGAGATGTATAGGTTTTGTCATCATTTTCAAGGGTCATTTTCTGCTTTACAATCTCTGGCAGCTGCTTAATGTTTTTATGGAAACGCTCGAGAGCTTTTGTTTTATCACCGTAGGCACCACCGACATGAATATTAATATTCACACGGTCCTCATTAACTATATCCATACCTTCAAATAAATCATAATGATATTGCATGTCTAGAACAGCATTCTTTGTTATTTGCTTTTTCTCGCTAGTAAATAATGTGTATTGATTAGGATGCAAGCTTACACGAAGCTTTTGTTTTTTAATAAATTCTCCAATTTCGAGCAATTCTTTTTTGAAAATAGTTCTGTAATCCCAGGTTGCTTCAGGATGTGTCGCAAGGGGAACGATAGAGGAAGACATTCGATATAATTCAATTTCATGGGCTACATTGTAATGCAACATTCGCAACGTGTTCTTAAGGTTCTGCCCCGTTACATCAATCAGCTTTTCCATCCGTTCATCCTTAGGCATCGCCTTCCACCTCGTGAAAGTCAATGTCTTCGAAGGCGAACACTCCCACAACGACAACGCAGTCGAAACATACCCAAACCTAACCCTCATACAATTCCCCCCTAAATCCATGAGCATATACTTGTCCACAAACTCCACAATATCCCCAATGGTGTCAGGCACCATAAAAACACAAATGTCCTCCTCAGAAATATACTGTTGAATCATCTTTACAAAAAGTGCTGAAATAGTGATGCGAGTTTAATTTTATATTTATATTGTTCTTTAAGTTCTTCAAGTCTTTCGCTTGTGATTTCATCTGCAGACGAGAAATCCTCGTCAATTTGTTTTTTTACTATTTCAATAAATTCCTTGTCGTAAACCAGGCAGTTAATTTCAAAGTTAGAATAAAGACTTCGTTGATCAAAGTTTGTTGTTCCTATATCACAAATGTCATTATCAATTAATATTGCTTTCGCATGGTAAAACCCTTTAGTGAATGCATAAAAGCGGATGCCCAATTTTGATAATTCATCGATAAACGGAATCGCAGCTTCTTTTACAAGTGGATGGTCTGCTTTTTTTGGAATTAATACTCGTATGCTGACATTCCTATTTACAGCATCTATAAGTGCCTTTTTCAAGCCATCTCCCGGAACGAAATATGGTGTTCCAATCGTGATTTGCTCGTTGGCACTATTCAACAATTTCACCAGGGATTCCTCAAGATAGACTCCATCAGTAGCAATAAGTTTCATCTCACTCTTACCCGTATGAAGTGTTGGATAATACGCTTCTTGGCTTGTGACAACTTGATCAGTTGCCTCAAACCAGTCATTCAGAAATTGTTTTTGAAGGTCGGCTACACCTTCACCGGTCAGTTTTAAGTGATAATCTCGCCACAGTCCGAACTGCTCATCCTTGCCCAAATATTCCTTTCCAATATTGAATCCACCAATGTAGCCAATCTTACCATCTAAAACTGTAACCTTTCTATGATTCCTGCTATTTAATTTATAAAAGAAATAAGGTAAGGAAGGTTTGTTACTATAAGCTAATGAAACACCAGCACTTTTTAGCATAGTACCCAGCTTCCTTGTTACTTTTTTACTTCCAACCCAATCCAAAAGTAGACGAACTTCAATTCCCTGTTTGGCTTTGTCCATTAAGAGGGAAACAAATTCCTTACTAAAATCATCATCCTGCATAATATAAAATTCGATATGAATATGACTTTTTGCTTGTCGAATCTCGGTGAAAAGGTCAGAAAATAAATTTTCGCCCATTTTAAAAAAGGTTAAATCACTTTTTCGTAAAGGAAATTCACGAGGTGTTGCTTTGTTTATGTGACTTTTTCTCCCAAGATTGTAATCAAGGCGGAGTAGCAGTAATAGAATAAGTATTACTAGGACAAACCCAACGACAAATATCAAAAAATACCCCTCCTCAGAAGTCGTCTACTTAGTTTTAACGAAAAATGCAGGTAATATTTCATAATGTGTAAGTTTGTTACATAAAAATATTGACTGAATGCTCATTCATTATATAATGGAGGTATGAACTTTGTAGTCAGAAAATTAATTTCATTACAAATGTTTGCGAAAAAGCAAGCGTTTACCAACACATCAGAAGAAAGGAGTTCGAACACATGAGTACCCTCTTAATCATTAATCTTCTTGCATTTTTGGCTGTAACCGCTTACGCTTTATATCTTTTTGCGTACTTAATAAAAACGCGTATTGAGTATATTAAGCTCGGTAAAAAAGTTGAATTTGACGGAAAAGTAAAAGAACGCTTAGAAAGAATTTGGGTAAATGTCTTTGGACAAAAAAAGCTATTAAAAGATAAGAAAAGTGGAATCATCCACGTCATGTTTTTCTATGGATTTATTCTTGTACAATTTGGTGCAATCGATTTTATATGGAAGGGCTTAAATCCAGGCTCTCATCTTCCTTTAGGACCGCTATATCCTGGATTTACATTCTTCCAGGAGATTGTAACATTAATGATTTTAGTTGCGGTTGTTTGGGCATTCCATCGTCGTTATGTTGAAAAGCTAGTACGACTCAAAAGAGGATTTAAATCAGGACTTGTATTATTATTCATCGGCGGTTTAATGCTATCAGTATTACTAGGAAATGGTGCAGGGATGGTTTGGCATGGCCATGAAACAGCATGGACAGAGCCAATTGCATCACTTTTTGCAATGCTGCTTAGCGGAGTAAGTGAAACAGTTGCGATTGTTATTTTCTACATCGCTTGGTGGATTCATTTATTATTCTTATTAACATTCTTAGTGTATGTACCGCAATCAAAGCATGCGCACTTAATTGCAGGTCCAGCAAATGTATATTTCGGTCGTCTTTCCAACCCTGGTAAGCTTGAAAAAATTGATTTTGAAGATGAAACTCAAGAGACCTTTGGTGTTGGAAAAATAGAGGACTTTAAACAAACCCAATTAGTTGATTTATATGCATGTGTTGAGTGTGGACGTTGTACAAATATGTGTCCAGCAACTGGTACAGGAAAAATGCTGTCACCAATGGACCTTATTTTAAAGCTTCGTGATCATTTAACAGAAAAAGGAGCAGTTGTAACATCACGTGTTCCGTGGGTTCCTGCTGTTGCATTTTCTCATACAAAAGGAAATCAATTAGCACTAGCTTCTGCTGGAAAAGGTGTAAGCGAGTCAGCTGCAACAACTGAATTTGCTTATGACCCAAGCCTAATTGGCGATGTTATTACAGAAGAAGAAATCTGGGCTTGTACGACATGTCGTAACTGTGAAGACCAATGTCCGGTTATGAACGAGCATGTTGATAAGATTATTGATTTACGTCGTTATCTTGTACTTACTGAAGGTAAGATGGATGCAGATGCACAACGTGCAATGACAAACATTGAACGTCAAGGAAACCCTTGGGGTCTTAACCGTAAGGAAAAAGAAAACTGGCGTGAAGTACGTGATGACGTACATGTTCCAACTGTAAAAGAAGTGAAAAAAGCTGGAGAAGAGTTTGAGTACCTATTCTGGGTTGGCTCAATGGGAGCATTTGATAACCGTAGCCAAAAAATCGCACTTTCATTTGCAAAGCTTATGAATGAAGCGGGCGTGAAGTTTGCAATCCTCGGTAACAAAGAGAAAAACTCTGGAGATACACCGCGTCGTCTAGGAAACGAGTTCTTATTCCAAGAGCTTGCAGCAAACAATATTGCTGAGTTTGAAAAAGCAGAAGTGAAGAAAATCGTAACCATTGACCCACATGCTTATAATATATTCAAAAATGAATATCCAGATATGGGTCTTGAAAATGTAGAAGTATATCACCATACAGAACTTCTATACGACCTTGTAAAGCAAGGGCGACTTGTTCCGAAACATGCGGTTAATGAAACAATTACATGGCATGATTCATGCTATCTAGGAAGATACAATGATGTGTACGATCCGCCACGTGAAATTTTAAAACAAATTCCTGGTGTGAAATTGGTTGAAATGGAACGTAACCGTGAAACAGGTATGTGCTGTGGAGCTGGTGGAGGGCTCATGTGGATGGAAGAAGACACAGGAAGCCGTATTAACGTAGCAAGAACAGAGCAAGCCCTTGCTGTGAATCCAACTGCGATCAGCTCAGGCTGTCCTTACTGCTTAACGATGTTGAGTGACGGTACGAAGGCAAAAGAAGTCGAAGAACAAGTAGGCACATATGATATCGCTGAAATTCTTGAAAAATCCGTTGTTGGTGAAAAGAAGGAACTTGCTTCGTAGATGGTGAATGGGTAAGAAGGTAAGAAGTGTACAGAATTGGTGGTGCCTGTCACCACGGCAAGGTGTATAAAAGTATTTTGATTAGTACTTGGATTTCACAACATAATCGATTTTTAAAATTAGCCGTGGGTGACAGGCACCAAATGTGGTAAAATATATTTAATAAGTATTTATTTACCAAATGCATAATAGATTTATAGAATATAAGAATGAGAGAGGTGTACATTTTGTACGCCTCCTTCTTTCAAACAATATCGAGCGAGCGTTCAGTCGAAAATATGTAAGCGGTTTCGGATGGGCATGAAATAAAAAAGGAGGCTGGAGCATGGTGAAGTCAGTAATTGTAAGTGGTGTTCGTACTCCGTTTGGAAAACTTGGTGGTAGTCTTAGTGCATTAACAGCATCAGAGCTTGGCGGCATTGCAATTAAAGAAGCAATACAACGAGCTGGAATCGATGGAAGTGAAGTGGATGAAGTCATTTTTGGAACAGTTTTACAAGGCGGTCAAGGACAAATTCCTTCAAGGCAAGCGGCACGACAAGCTGGTCTGCCGTGGGAAGTGAAAACGGAAACCATTAATAAGGTATGCGCTTCAGGATTACGTAGTGTAACTCTTGCCGACCAGATTATCCGTTCAGGTGACGAGGAAGTAATTGTTGCAGGCGGAATGGAATCAATGAGCAATGCACCATACTTTTTACCGAAGGCACGTTTCGGTCTTCGAATGGGCGATTCACCGGTAAAGGACTTAATGGTCCATGATGGTTTAACGTGCAGCTTCCAGGGTGTTCATATGGGAACGTACGGTAATGAAGTTGCAGAAGAACTATCAATCTCTCGCGAAGAACAGGATCAGTGGGCATATCGAAGTCATGAGCGAGCGATAGCAGCGATTGAAGCTGGAAAGTTTTCAGAAGAGATTGTAGCTGTTGAAGTAAAAGGACGAAAAGGTGCAGTCACCATTGTCGACCGTGATGAAGCACCTCGATCAGACACTACCTTTGAAAAACTAGCAAAGCTGCCTTCTGTATTTAACGCAGATGGCACTATTACGGCGGGCAATGCACCGGGTGTAAATGACGGAGCAGCGGCACTTGTCGTGATGAGTGAAGAACGAGCGAAACGTGAAGGCAAGCAGCCGTTGGCAACGATTTTAGCTCATGCGGCAATTTCTGTTGAAGCAAAGGATTTTCCTAAAACACCAGGTCTAGTCATTAATGAGCTTCTTACAAAAACAGGTAAGACGGTAGATGAGATTGATCTATTTGAAATTAACGAAGCTTTTGCAGCAGTTGCCCTAACAAGTGGAAAAATTGCCAACCTTGACCCAGAGAAAGTAAATGTCAACGGTGGTGCGGTAGCGTTAGGTCATCCAATTGGTGCAAGTGGAGCTCGCATTATCATAACACTTATCCATGAGTTAAAACGTCGTGGAGGCGGTATTGGAATCGCTGCAATTTGTAGTGGAGGTGGCCAGGGCGACGCGATTATGGTTGAGGTGTAGATAAAGTATAAAAGCAAGAAAGAATACAGAGTTTGGGGTGCCTGCCACCGACGCAAGATGTCAAATAAGTACAGTATCGAAAATAAAGTTTCTCATAATAACTTTTTTTGGAATACTAGCGTCGGATGACAGGCACCGGAATTCCCGGGAGGTAAAGGATATGAATATAAACAAAGTAATGGTCATTGGTGCAGGTCAAATGGGCTCAGGTATTGCCCAGGTATGCGCGATGGCTGGATATAATGTCATTTTACATGACCTGAAACAAGAGTTTGTTGACCGCGGTCTTGGAACGATATCGAAGAACTTATCACGCCAGGTACAAAAGGGTCGTATGAGCGAAGATGACATGTCTGCCACACTAGGAAGAGTTACTCCATCAATCGATTTAAACAACGCAAGTGATGTTGATCTTGTCATCGAAGCAGCAATTGAAAACATGGACATTAAAACAAAGCTTTTCTCACAACTAGATGAAATTACACCTCAGAACGCAATTTTAGCTACAAATACATCCTCACTACCAATTACAGAAATTGCAGCTGCAACAAAACGTCCAGAGAAAGTAATTGGTATGCATTTTATGAATCCAGTGCCAGTTATGAAACTAGTAGAAATTATCCGTGGCTTAGCAACTGCCGACGAAGTATACCAGGTCATTGAAGACATGACGAAAACTCTTAACAAGGTTCCTGTAGAAGTAAATGACTTCCCGGGCTTTGTATCAAACCGTATTCTAATGCCGATGATCAATGAAGCGATTTATACACTGTATGAAGGTGTAGCAACTAAGGAAGCAATTGATGAAGTAATGAAGCTTGGAATGAACCATCCGATGGGGCCTCTCACTTTAGCAGATTTCATTGGTCTTGATACTTGTCTATATATTATGGAAACCTTGCATGAAGGATTTGGAGATGACAAATACAGACCATGTCCATTGCTTCGTAAATATGTAAAAGCGGGCTGGTTAGGTAAAAAATCGGGACGTGGTTTCTACACATATGAAGGGTAGGGGGAAAACAGGGTGACAACTCTATTTAAAAACCCACCACACCAAGATCCATCCATACTGGAGGGAAACAGCATGAACTTTAAGTGGACAGAAGAACAAGAAATGATGCGAAAGATGGTACGCGATTTTGCGCAGAAAGAAATTTCACCATTTATCGAGCGAATGGAGAACGGAGAATTCCCTCGAGATATTCTAACGAAGATGGCGTCACTTGGCCTTATGGGAATTACCGTTCCTGAAGGATACGGAGGGTCTGGGATGGATTTTACATCCTATATTATTGCAATCAACGAGCTCTCGAAGGTCAGTGCAACAATTGGGGTTATATTATCTGTGCATACATCAGTTGGGACAAATCCAATTCTGTATTTCGGAACGGAAGAGCAAAAACAAAAATATATACCAAAGCTAGCGAGCGGTGAATATCTAGGAGCCTTTTGCTTAACGGAGCCTAGTGCAGGGTCGGACGCTGCTGGTTTAAAAACAAAAGCAGTCAAACAAGGTGATCACTACATCCTAAATGGGTCAAAGGTTTTCATCACGAATGGTGGAGAAGCAGATGTATACATTGTTTTCGCCCGTACAAACCCGACTGAAAAGGGAAGCAAAGGTATATCAGCTTTTATCGTAGAGAAAAACACACCAGGATTCATTATCGGAAAAGATGAGCACAAAATGGGATTACACGGTTCACGTACTGTACAGATTACCTTTGAAGATGCAAAGGTACCTGCAGAGAATTTACTCGGAACCGAGGGTGAGGGCTTTAAAGTAGCAATGGCAAACTTAAATATTGGCCGAATTGGTATTGCCTCTCAAGCGCTTGGAATTGCAGAAGCAGCCCTTGAGCATGCGGTTGAATATGCAAAAGGTCGTTTTCAATTCGGGAAGCCAATAGCAGCACAGCAAGGAGTCGGCTTCAAGCTTGCTGATATGGCAACAAATGTTGAAGCAGCAAAACTTCTAGTGTATCAAGCAGCTTTTTTACAACAACAAAAATTGCCTTGTGGTAAGGAAGCCTCAATGGCAAAGTTGTTTGCATCTAGGACCGCAATGGAAGTTGCAACTGAAGCAATCCAAGTCTACGGTGGCTATGGTTATACAGAGGACTATCCAGTCGAACGATTTTTCAGAGACGCTAAAATAACTGAAATTTACGAGGGAACAAGTGAAATACAGCGAATTGTGATTAGCAAGCATTTATAAGAGGTATGGGACAAGTGACCTGTCCCACGACATACTAACTATCAAACTACTAAAAAGCGAGGGAACACTAATGTATTTTAAGTTATCAGAAGAGCATGAAATGATTCGTAAGATGGTTCGCGACTTTGCGAAAAACGAGGTAGCGCCAACTGCAGCTGAGCGTGATGAGGAAGAGCGTTTTGATCGTGAAATTTTCGATAAAATGGCTGAGCTAGGGTTAACAGGAATTCCATGGCCAGAAGAGTACGGCGGTATCGGTAGTGATTATTTAGCATATTGTATCGCTGTTGAAGAGCTTTCAAGAGTATGTGCTTCCACTGGGGTAACTCTTTCTGCGCATACTTCATTAGCAGGCTGGCCAATCTACAAGTTTGGTAACGAAGAGCAAAAACAGAAGTATCTTAGACCAATGGCACAAGGTGAAAAAATTGGAGCGTACGGTCTTACAGAACCAGGTTCAGGTTCAGATGCAGGTGGAATGAGAACAACTGCAAAGCTTGATGGTGATCACTATGTGTTAAATGGTTCGAAAATTTTTATCACAAATGGTGGAGTAGCAGATATTTATGTTGTATTTGCGTTAACTGATCCAACTTCAAAGCATAAAGGCACAAGTGCTTTCATTGTAGAAAGTGACTTCCCAGGCTTCTCGGTAGGTAAGAAAGAGAAAAAGATGGGTATCCGTTCATCACCTACAACTGAGATAATCTTTGAAGATTGCCGAGTACCAAAGGAAAACTTACTTGGTGAAGAGGGAGAAGGCTTTAAAATTGCAATGATGACTCTTGATGGCGGACGTAACGGAATTGCTGCTCAAGCAGTTGGAATTGCACAAGGTGCATTAGATGCAGCAACTGATTATGCAAAAGAACGTGTTCAATTCGGTAAACCCATTGCTGCACAGCAAGGAGTAGGTTTTAAGTTAGCTGACATGGCTACTAGTGTTGAAGCTGCTCGTCTATTAACCTATCAAGCTGCATGGTTAGAATCAGAGGGACTTCCATACGGAAAAGAATCTGCAATGTCGAAGCTTTTTGCTGGAGACACAGCAATGAAGGTAACAACAGAAGCTGTTCAAGTGTTTGGAGGGTATGGGTATACAAAGGACTATCCAGTAGAACGTTATATGCGTGATGCGAAAATCACACAAATTTATGAAGGAACACAAGAAATTCAACGCCTAGTTATTTCAAGAATGCTGACAAAATAAATGGTTTATATGCAGTGAGAGAGCTATTCTACTTTCACTGCATTCTTCAAAAAAAGAGGTGATGAGATGAGCAGAAATGAAGTACCTGCTTCTGTAAAAGATGAACGTCTCATAAAAAAACGCCGCGATCAGATGATCAAGGGAGCCGTTACTCTTTTTAAGGAAAAAGGCTTCCATCGAACAACAACAAGAGAAATTGCCAAGGCGGCCGGCTTTAGTATCGGGACGCTCTATGAATATATTCGAAAAAAAGAGGATGTGCTTTACCTCGTTTGTGATAGCATCTATGACCAGGTTCAAGACCGCCTCCAGCAAGCCATTAACACAAAAGAAGGTAGCATCGAAAGCCTAAAGCTTGCGATTGACTATTATTTCCGTGTTATGGATGAAATGCAGGATGAAGTACTTGTTATGTACCAAGAAGCCAAATCGCTTTCGAAAGAAGCACTGCCATATGTATTGAAAAAAGAATTCGAAATGGTTGGCATGTTTGAAAAGGTAATTGAAAGCTGTGTCAAAAAAGGCGAGCTCCAATTATCGAAACAACAGATAGAACTGGTTGCTCACAACATCTTTGTTCAAGGCCAAATGTGGGGCTTCCGAAGATGGGCAATGGGTAAGCTTTATACACTGGAAGAATATATTGAATTACAAACAGAGCTTTTGTTAAAGGGAATTGAGTAGGTTTCTTAATGCTGATGTGGTCAATATTGCTTTTTGGCGAATTAATTAAATTATTGCCGGATTAACATAATTATTGCCGAATTAATTTGTAATTGTTTCGAATTAATATCTGGAATGACCGAATTATGAGGGATATTGTCGGATTAGCTTATTTTCATTGTAGAACTACTTCAAATCTAATGAAAAAGCGCATAGTTTGCCTAACAGGAAATCATAAGTAGCCTTAAATACTAATTTAAAGAAGATCGGGGGAGAACAATGAGTACGGTTGAAGTCTATCGTCCCAAAAATCATGTTCGATTTGTAACGGCCTCAAGCTTATTTGATGGGCATGATGCCTCAATTAATATAATGCGTCGTATTCTGCAAGCGAGTGGTGCAGAGGTGATTCATCTTGGTCATAACCGTTCTGTGGAGGAAGTTGTGAACGCAGCAATCCAAGAGGATGCGCAAGGCATTGCGATTTCATCCTACCAGGGTGGCCATGTTGAATATTTTAAATATATGTATGACCTTTTAAAAGAGCGTGGAGCATCTCATATCCGCATTTATGGCGGTGGTGGAGGAGTTATTATCCCACGTGAAATAAAAGAGCTTCATGAGTATGGGATTGCGGGTATTTTTTCACCTGAGGATGGACGTAAGTTCGGTCTTCAAGGGATGATTAATAGAATGCTTGAAGAGTGCGATTATCCAACAAATACGGAGCTTACGAATGAACTCGAGCTTTTACAACAAGGGGACTATCAGGCAGTAGCGAAGTTAATTACAATTTCAGAGAACCAAATTGAGGGAACTGGTGAAACTGCGGCAGCAGCTGAAACAATTATTAAGCAAGTAAAAGGATTAGAAAAAAGTGTACCGGTTGTTGGGATTACTGGTACAGGTGGAGCGGGTAAAAGCTCGTTGACAGACGAACTAATTCGCCGCTTTTTAAACGAGTTTGATGATAAAAAGGTTGCGGTTCTATCTGTTGACCCGACGAAACAGAAAACAGGTGGGGCGTTACTTGGAGACCGAATTCGAATGAATGCTATATTCTCACCACGAGTTTATATGCGTAGCCTTGCAACACGTGGATCGAAATCAGAATTATCTCTTGCAATTAAAGATGCAATTGCCGTTGTAAAAGCTGCAGGTTTTGACCTGGTTATTGTTGAAACAAGTGGAATTGGTCAAGGTGACGCGGAGATCACAGAGGTTTGTGACATCTCTATGTATGTGATGACAAGTGAGTTTGGTGCCCCATCTCAGCTTGAAAAAATAGACATGATTGATTACGCTGACTTAATCGTTATCAACAAATTTGAACGTAAAGGTTCAGAGGATGCGAAGCGTCAGGTTCAAAAACAGTACCAAAGAAGTCATCTTTTATTTGAAAAAGATTTTGAAGAAATGCCTGTGTTTGGTACGATTGCGAGTCAATTTAATGACCCGGGTACTAATGCGTTGTTTGCGAATCTTGTGGATCGAATTAACCAAAAGGTGGGAACAGACTGGGTTACATCTTTTGAAAAATCTGCTGATGTACACAAGCAAAACGTCATTATACCAAATGACCGCCGCTATTATTTACGTGAGATTTCTGAGACAGTTCGAAACTATCATAAAAAGGCAGCAGAACAAGTTGAGGTTGCTCGTAAACTATTCCAGATCTCTGGAACAATAGAAAGTGTGAAGGAACTCGGAAACCAAGAGGTACTTACTGCACTAGAAGCACTGCAAAAAGAGTATGAAGCAAAACTTTCAGCTGAATCTAAAAAGATATTAGATACTTGGGAGTCTTTAAGAGAAACATATAAAGGCGATAAATTCATTACGAAGATTCGCGATAAGGAAATCGTAACAATCTTAAAAACGAAGAGTCTTTCAGGCTTAGATATCCCAAAGGTTGCACTTCCAGGCTTTAAGGATTTCGGCGAAATTCTACGTTGGGTTTATAAAGAAAATGTTCCGGGGTCTTTCCCGTATACAGCGGGAGTATTTCCTTTTAAACGTGAAGGTGAAGATCCAAAACGTCAATTTGCAGGTGAGGGTACACCAGAGCGTACGAACCGCCGTTTCCATTATTTATCGAAGGATGATGATGCAAAGCGTTTAAGTACAGCGTTTGATTCTGTAACGCTATACGGTGAGGATCCGGCTTACCGACCTGATATTTACGGGAAAGTTGGTGAAAGTGGGGTTTCTGTTTGTACGTTAGATGACATGAAAAAACTTTATAGTGGCTTTGACCTTTGTGCACCTTCAACATCAGTATCAATGACAATCAATGGTCCGGCTCCTATTATTCTAGCGATGTTCATGAATACAGCCATTCATCAACAAGTTGAAAAGCGCGAACAAGAGTTAGGAAGAATTTTAACAGTTGAAGAATTCCAAGAGGTCCGTACAAAAACCCTACAAACTGTCCGTGGTACGGTTCAAGCGGATATTTTAAAAGAAGACCAAGGGCAAAATACATGTATCTTCTCAACAGAGTTCGCTCTTCGGATGATGGGGGATATTCAAGAGTACTTTATTGACCATAAAGTGCGAAACTATTATTCTGTTTCCATTTCTGGCTATCATATTGCAGAAGCGGGTGCAAACCCAATTTCACAGCTTGCATTTACACTGTCAAATGGATTCACATATGTGGAATACTATTTAAGTCGTGGAATGAATATTGATGATTTTGCGCCTAATCTTTCCTTCTTCTTCAGTAACGGGTTAGACCCTGAGTACACAGTAATTGGCCGTGTGGCTAGACGTATTTGGGCGACTGTTATGAGAGAAAAGTATGGAGCTAACGAACGTAGCCAAAAGTTAAAATACCATGTTCAAACGTCTGGACGTTCATTGCATGCACAAGAAATTGATTTTAACGATATTCGTACAACGCTTCAAGCACTAATGGCGTTACATGATAACTGTAATTCCCTTCATACAAATGCGTATGATGAAGCAATCACGACTCCAACGGAAGAATCAGTGCGTCGAGCAATGGCGATTCAAATGATTATTACGAAGGAACATGGATTAACGAAAAATGAAAATCCATTACAAGGGTCATTTATTATAGAGGAGCTTACAGACTTAGTTGAGGAAGCAGTTCTTCAAGAGTTTGACCGAATTGACGACCGTGGCGGCGTACTAGGTGCCATGGAAACTCAGTACCAACGCGGTAAAATCCAAGATGAGTCAATGTATTATGAAATGAAAAAGCACACAGGTGAGCTTCCGATTATTGGAGTCAATACGTACTTGAATCCAAATCCACCTTCAGAAGAGGATTTAAATAACATCGAGCTTGCTCGTGCGACAAAAGAAGAAAAAGAGCTTCAAATTCATAATCTAAAAGAGTTCCAAGAACGCAACAAAGACCAAATCGACGAAGCGCTAAAACGTCTAAAACACGTTGCAGTCACTAACGGAAATATCTTTGCCGAACTAATGGAAACAGTAAAAGTAGCAAGCCTCGGCCAAATCACACAAGCGCTGTATGAAGTAGGCGGGCAGTATCGTCGTAATATGTAAGTTGGTTTTAAAAAGGCTGTTAAGGAAACTTTGTTGTTGTTTTTAGATTACAAAATAGGATTTACAGTGTGATTGCAGCGCATGGCACGAGACTCCTCGAAAATGCTTTGCATTTTCTTCGTGCGATGCTTATGCTGCCGGAGCGTTCCTTGTCCTGTGCAAGTCAGGTGAGACCCCGCAGGAGTGTAACGACGAGGAGGCTCACGGTCCGCCCGCGGAAAGCGAGTGCCAGGAGCGGAAGTCACAATCTTTATACCTCTTACTCTCAAAATAAAAAGACATATAGCAATCTTTTTTAGAAATGGCCAACAAAAAGAAAAAATAGATTTACACGAAAGGCTGAGCAGAAAAATATACATGCTCAGCCTTTAAAAAATAATAAGAGTGGCATAAATAGGTTGATTTTGTTTATAATGAATGATATGTATTTTACAGAGTATTATTTTTAAAGTACTTTTCTTTTTTTTACATAACAGCAGGTACCTATCATAATTAGTAGATAAGTTATACATAGAAAGGGAGTGCCTTGATGAGTTTGGAACAATTCTCACCAGAGCAAATAAAAGAAATGTCCATGCTTGAAGTAGCATATGAAGTGTTTCTTGGCAGAAAAGATGCAATTTCATTCCAAGATCTAGTTGACGAAGTACAAAAGCACCTAGCATTACCTGAAGAGGAACTTAGAGCAAGACTTGCTCAATTTTATACAGACTTAAACGTAGATGGCCGTTTTATCACATTAGGAGATAACCGCTGGGGACTACGTACATGGTATCCGTATGAGCAAATTGATGAAGAAGTTACTCATACTGTTAAGCCTAAGAAGAAAAAGGCGAAGAAGAAAGCTGTTGAAGAAGATGATTTAATTGACTTCGACGATCTTGATGAAGATGATTTAGATTATGAAGAAGATGATTTCGAAGAGGATGATATTGACGATGTTGATGACCTCGATGAAGATGAAGACGAAGAGGATGACTTCGATGATATCGATGAAGATGATGATGAAGACTTCGAAGACGAAGAAGAGTTATTAGAAGATGACGATTATGATCTAGACGAAGATGAAGAAGAGGATGAATTACTAGAAGAGGACGAGGACGAAGACCTCTAATTAAGTACGTAAGTTCATCTTGACTTTTACAACACAAGTAGGTAGAATCATTTTTGGGCTCTTTAAAAAATGAGTATCTAACGAAAACATATAAATGTTTCGCTCCCTTACATTCGTAAGAGGAGCGTTTTTTATTTTTTCTGGGGTTTGTAAAAATATGGAGTATAGAGAGTAGTACATCAGCTAGAATTTGAACAGTGCTTTGGGTGCCTGTCACCATTGCAAGATGTAGAAAAGGTGTATAGGTGAATACTTAGGTAGTGTTTACAGACTTGTTTGAGAATGCTAGCAGTGGGTGACAGGAACCGTTATTCGTACCTGCACTGATTGAAGTGACACATACCGTTTCACATTCTCTTTATATCTTTTTTATTTTTGGAGCAAACTTTAACTAATACATAGATTGGGGGATTTAAGCAAGATGACAAAGTATATTTTTGTAACTGGTGGAGTTGTTTCTTCCTTAGGGAAGGGGATTGTTGCTGCTTCACTAGGGCGCTTATTAAAAAACAGAGGGTTGAATGTAACAATCCAGAAGTTCGATCCATACATTAACGTGGACCCGGGAACAATGAGTCCCTATCAGCACGGTGAAGTGTTCGTAACCGATGATGGCTCTGAAACGGATTTAGACTTAGGTCACTATGAGCGTTTTATTGATATTAACCTAAACAAGTACAGCAATGTTACAACAGGTAAAATTTATCAAACAATTTTAAAGAAAGAACGACGTGGTGATTACCTAGGAGCAACAGTACAGGTTATTCCTCACATCACAAACGAAATTAAAGAGCGTGTTTTTCGTTCAGGTCGTGAAACGAATGCCGATGTTGTTATTACTGAGATCGGTGGTACGGTTGGAGACATTGAATCACTTCCATTCTTAGAAGCAATTCGCCAAATTAAAAGTGATGTTGGTGCACGTAATGTAATGTATGTTCACTGTACACTAGTTCCTTATATTAAAGCTGCAGGGGAAATGAAGACTAAGCCAACTCAACATAGTGTGAAAGAGCTTCGTAGCCTTGGTATTCAACCAAATGTAATTGTTCTTCGTACTGAAATGGAAATTTCACAAGATATGAAGGATAAAATTGCTCTGTTCTGTGACATTGAGGAGAAAGCCGTTATTGAATGTCGTGATGCAGAAACATTATATTCAATCCCATTAGCGCTTCAAGAACAGCATATCGATCAAATTACTTGCGAACATCTTCAACTTGATTGCAAAGAAGCGGATATGACTGACTGGATTAAGCTCGTTGAAAAGGTAACGAATCTTACAAAGACAACGAATATCGCATTAGTAGGTAAATATGTAGAGCTGCAGGATGCTTATCTTTCTGTTGCAGAAGCATTAAAACATGCTGGCTATGCGTTTGATTCAGATATTAATATTAACTGGGTAAATTCAGAGGATGTTACAGAGGAAAATGTAGCGGAATTACTTGGTGGTTCAGATGGTATCCTAGTTCCTGGAGGATTTGGTGACCGTGGAATTGAAGGTAAAATCGCTACAATGAAATATGCAAGAGAGACTAAAACTCCGTTACTAGGAATTTGTCTTGGAATGCAGTTAGCATCAGTTGAATTTGCTAGAAACGTGTTAGGACTTGATGGAGCGCATTCAGCAGAAATTATGCCAGAAACTCCACATCCAATCATTGACCTTCTACCTGAACAAAAGGATGTTGAGGATTTGGGTGGAACACTTCGCCTTGGATTATATCCATGTAAAATTATTGAAGGTACAAAGGCATTTGAAGCATACAATGACGAAGTGGTGTATGAGCGTCACCGCCATCGTTATGAATTTAACAATCATTATCGTCAAGCAATGGAAGAAGCAGGCTTCATCTTCTCTGGGACAAGCCCAGATGGACGTCTTGTTGAAATTATTGAGTTGAAAGATCACCCTTGGTTTGTGGCTTCTCAATTCCACCCAGAATTCAAATCAAGACCAAACCGTCCACAACCGTTATTTAGAGAATTTATCCGTGCTTCACTTGTGAATGGCGAAAAAATGTGAAATGCGTAAGCGCCTTGGTCAGCCCCGACAAGCGCTGGAACCCTGACGAGGAGGCTCGAAAAAAAGCAAAGCTTTTTTCCTGCGGGGATTATCCTCACGAAGCATTCCTTAGTGTTGCCGCCGCAGGAAGGGTGAAGCGACCTCGAGCTGCTTAAAAAGCAAAGCTTTTTGCGCAAGATACTCGAAGAAGCATATTCTGGTAGGAAAACTGGCTAGGCGCTGGAGCTAGACATAGAAAACTAAGTTTAAATATCTAGACTCTAACTTTTAAGACACAAAAAAACTCGGCAATCGCCGAGTTTTTTCTTTATTCAAATTCTGCAACCATTTCTTTTATTGTAAAAGACAAGCCGTGGTAAGCATATAGCGCCGTCATAATACTTGGAAAGCCAAAGCGAGTTCCATCTTCGTCTGGCAAAAGTGGTCTTGTGAGCTTGCTGTCTATATGTACATCAACAATTTGATCCAGGGTTCGGTCACTTTCTGTTTTTGCGATAGCTGATATTCCAACAGTTTGAACACCTTGCTGCTGTAATTGCTCGGCCAGTGTGATTGCTTCCTCATCTGTTGAGAATCTAGTGAAAATCAATACACGATCTACATCCTCAATTTGTGCTTGTTCACCGTTTTTAAATAATGGTTTAGCAGACTGTAAGGGTTCAGGTCCCTGAATCGCCTCGATTGTAATAGCGTTCATTTCATTAAATCCATGAACGAAGATGGTACCATCACTAATGACAGCTTGTGATAAGATTCTTGCACTATCCTCGATATTCATTTCTTCTTTATCCATAATCCTATTAAAATGCCCTTGTAATTGGGTCGTAAATATTTTTAGCATATTGCTCAACTCCTTACTTAAAATCGTACCAATAGTATAACGGTTTTACAAAAAAAGAGGAAATTGTATGCTGATATAGTTTTTTAAATAGATTGATTTAGTAGTTCTGTTCATTTTTAAATCTAAACGGGAAGGTTTTTAATCTACAAGCTAGGTTTTCAAAAGGGTGTTTGGAGCGAGTGCCAGGAGCGGAAATCACCAAACCTTGTATCCAGCACTTATTCACCATCTTACAGCACTTGACAAATAATAAGATTTCTTTCCAAAAAAGAAGGAGATTTACCATTTAAGGTAGAATAAAATTGTTTAATGAGTGAAACCATTGAGTAATAGCATTTTTACATCTAATGGAGCATACATAATTTTTTAGCAGAATAAGGGGGGTTTTAGAGTGTCAGATAAGATCTTAATTGTTGATGACCAATACGGAATACGAATACTGTTAAATGAAGTTTTTCATAAAGAAGGTTATAAGACATTCCAAGCAGCAAACGGAGTACAGGCTATCGATATCGTCCAAAAACACTCTCCAGACTTAGTTTTATTAGATATGAAAATCCCGGGTATGGATGGGATAGAAATCCTAAAACGCTTGAAAAAAATTGATCCGGAAATCCGAGTTATTATTATGACAGCCTATGGGGAATTGGATATGATTCAAGAGGCAAAGGATTTAGGAGCAATTACTCACTTTGCAAAGCCGTTTGACATTGATGAAATTCGTGAAGCGGTGAGAAAGCATATTCCTTTAAAATCGTAAAATAAGATTGTGAAAAATGTCCTAAAAAAGACAAAAATATGTTAAAGGGCATTGTGCTTAGATTGGAAACGGTTACGTGGTATTTCACTGAAGTCAAGACTATTGCGGAATCAAGATGTTGTTGATATGCTATGTACTGTAATATAGCTATTCCATAGGATATAAGGCTTTTTACTAGATTGTTCAAGAAGTCACGTAAGAACTAGAGCAGAATTACTGCGTTCGGTTTAACTCCTTTTTGAACGTGAAGCTTTAATAGGCCGGTTGTCTATCAATTTCTATTATCATTTTACATATTATTATTTTAAAAAGGTCATTCTAATTGTGATACGAAATGATGGAATGGTTATAAAAAACGGTACAAAAGGAGGACTTCACATGCCTTTAGTTTCAATGAAAGAAATGCTTGAAAAAGGGAAAGCAGAAGGTTATGCAGTAGGTCAATTTAATTTAAATAATTTAGAGTTTACACAAGCAATTTTACAAGCTGCACAAGAAGAAAATTCACCAGTTATTTTAGGTGTTTCTGAAGGTGCTGCTCGTTATATGGGTGGATTCAAAACAGTTGTAGCAATGGTTACAGCTCTTATTGAAGACTATAACGTTACAGTTCCAGTTGCTATTCACCTTGACCATGGTTCAAGCTATGAATCATGTGCAAAAGCAATTCATGCTGGTTTTACATCTGTAATGATCGATGCTTCTCACCATCCGTTTGAAGAAAATGTTGAAATTACTTCGAAAGTTGTTGAGTTAGCACATTTCCACGGAGTTTCTGTTGAAGCAGAACTTGGTACTGTTGGTGGACAAGAGGATGATGTTGTTGCTGAGGGCGTAATCTATGCGGACGCTCAAGAATGCGTAGAGCTAGTAAAACGTACTGGTATTGATTGCTTAGCTCCAGCTCTTGGTTCTGTACACGGACCTTACAAAGGTGAACCAAACCTTGGTTTCAAAGAGATGGAGGAAATCGGAAATCTTACTGGATTACCACTTGTACTTCACGGTGGAACTGGAATTCCAACAAAAGATATCCAAAGAGCGGTTTCTTTAGGAACAGCAAAAATCAATGTTAACACAGAAAATCAAATCGCTTCTGCAAAAACAGTTCGTGAAGTGCTTGCAGCAAAACCAAATGAATATGACCCACGTAAATACTTAGGTCCAGCTCGTGACGCAATTAAAGAAACAGTTAAAGGTAAAATGCGTGAATTTGGTTCTTCAGGTAAAGCGTAAAAAACACCTGAAACTTTTTATGAATTTGTACGTCAAATAAATTGAATACTTCGAAGCATGCCTTCGAATATATACGTAAGCCGCTCTCACTCTACTTTACAGTTATGTAATTTGGAAGAGCGGTTTTCTTACGTTATAATATAGGTGCCAAAGATACCTCTTAAAATAAATGGTATGTCCATGAAACACTTTGGCAAAACAGGTAGTATAGGGGAAACGGCCACTTAGTGCCGATAATACTGATATGAAAGGAGATGGTGGTGAATCCTAGTATTTCAACGATACAACATGTTCTTCGAAGCCTAATATACATTTCATAGATCTTCAACAAGAAATACTTCATTCACAACATCAAATTTCCTATACCAAGCAGAAACTATACTTTTGAACTATTTTATCTACCTAATGGAGTATGTTTACATAGGTGGGATGAATTGTTTTTGAAAAAAGCTTTAAAATGTTTCATGATTTTATGATTTTCGTGTAAACTAGAAATTAATACTCGTACAGCTTTGAATAAAATAAATGTTAAAATATACCACCAGAGTGAAGTGTAATATGTACGTGAAAAGGGAACAGATCGAGGTAATTCAAGTTTCCCTTACAAAACCGTCATCTTCGCAGAAGGGAGACACATATGGAAAAACTTAAAATAGCAGGCGGTTATCCATTGAAAGGCTCTGTAAAAATCAGTGGTGCTAAAAATAGTGCTGTTGCTCTTATCCCAGCAACCATATTAGCAGAGTCGCCAGTTACAATTGAAGGCTTACCTGATATTTCAGATGTTCAAATCTTAGGGGACCTATTAGAAGAAATAGGTGGCCATGTAAGTATAAATAAAGAAGAAATCTACGTTGATCCTTCTAATATCGTTTCAATGCCATTACCAAATGGAAGAGTTAAAAAGCTGCGTGCCTCTTATTATTTAATGGGTGCAATGCTTGGCCGCTTTAAAAAGGCGGTAATTGGTTTGCCTGGTGGCTGTCATTTAGGTCCACGACCAATCGACCAGCATATTAAAGGATTTGAAGCACTAGGTGCAACTGTTACAAATGAACAAGGTGCGATTTATCTTCGTGCAGATGAATTACGCGGTGCTAGAATTTATTTGGACGTAGTTAGTGTTGGGGCAACAATTAATATCATGTTAGCAGCTGTGCGTGCAAAGGGTCGGACTGTTATTGAAAATGCAGCAAAAGAGCCAGAAATTATTGATGTTGCGACATTATTAACAAGTATGGGTGCGAAAATTAAGGGTGCAGGTACAGATGTCATTCGAATTGACGGTGTTGATTCCCTGCAAGGTTGTCGTCATACGATTATTCCTGACCGTATCGAAGCTGGCACGTACATGATTGTAGGTGCTGCAATGGGTGACGAAGTATTGATTGACAATGTTATTCCTCTTCACCTTGAATCACTTATCGCGAAGTTTAGAGAAATGGGAGTTACAGTTGAAACAAGCAACGATCAAATTTGGGTTGCTGGACGTAAGGACCTTAAAGCGGTTGATATTAAAACCCTTGTTTACCCGGGCTTTCCAACCGACCTTCAACAACCGTTCACTTCTCTTTTAACAAAAGCAAGTGGTACAGGTGTTGTTACGGATACGATCTACGGAGCACGATTTAAGCATATCGATGAACTTCGAAGAATGAGTGCTCAAATCAAGGTGGAAGGCAGATCAGCTATTGTTACCGGTCCTGTTCAATTACAAGGGGCTAAGGTAAAAGCAAGTGATTTACGCGCAGGTGCGGCACTTGTTGTGGCTGGTTTAATGGCTGAAGGTGTTACTGAAATTACCGGCTTAGAACATATTGATCGCGGTTATAGTCATCTTGAAGAAAAGTTAACTGGCCTTGGAGCTACAATTTGGCGTGAAAGCTTAACTGAGGAAGAAATTGAACAAGTGCAAAATTCTTAATGTGTTAACCTGAAACGAAATAGTATAACCTTTTTGTAAAATATGATAACAAAATTACAGAACCCCACTTACAATAGTGGGGTTTTTCGTGTACACTAAATAGTATAACACATTTAATTTTATTCATGGAATTCGCTGTATTTATAGATGCTGGGTGAAACGAAATCAGAATTTTATATAATATATGTTCAATCCCCACTGAATAAAGTTAAAGCCTCCGGCGGATGCCACGATTTTTCAGAGGAAGTTTTTCACGCGTTAACTGGCAGTAAGCCCTTGGGGCAAACTGCCAATAAAAGCCTGATTAGTTCAACTAATAATCAGTGGAAAAACACCACTGATTAAGTTTCACTCTATCGAGCAAGTTCGAAAAAAATCGGGCGCAAATACGCTATGGCGCATTTGATTAGGATGTTACATATTTTATTAATACATTGGTTTTCTAGAGGGGGAAGGTTTATCATGGAGAGAAGTTTATCGATGGAGCTAGTCCGTGTTACCGAGGCAGCGGCGTTGGCATCAGCACGCTGGATGGGGCGCGGAAAAAAGGATGAGGCTGATGGTGCTGCAACATCTGCAATGAGAGATGTGTTCG
Organism: Ferdinandcohnia jepli; assembly: GCF_047246645.1. Lineage (NCBI taxonomy): Bacteria > Bacillati > Bacillota > Bacilli > Caryophanales > Bacillaceae > Ferdinandcohnia > Ferdinandcohnia jepli. The sequence goes on along the minus strand of NZ_JBFOKR010000008.1, from coordinate 56,345 downwards.
ATACAATCCCTATGAAGGGGCAGGTTGTAATTGGAGAGGGAGAAATGGACGAGGCTCCAATGCTATATATAGGAGAAAAGTTAGGAACTGGTTATGGACCTCGATTGGATGTTGCAGTCGATCCATTAGAAGGTACTAATATTTTAGCTTCTGGTGGCTGGAATGCATTGTCTGTTTTAGCGGTTGCAGATAATGGAAACTTGCTTCATGCACCTGATATGTATATGGATAAAATTGCAGTTGGTCCAGAAGCTGTTGGGTTAATTGATATTGATGCGCCAATTATAGATAATCTACGAGCGGTCGCTCGAGCAAAAAACAAAGATATAGAAGATGTTGTGGCAACTGTTTTGAACAGACCGCGACATGCACATATTATTTCGCAATTACGTGAAGCGGGTGCAAGAATTAAGCTTATTAATGACGGTGATGTGGCGGGTGCAATTAACACCGCGTTCGATCATACTGGTGTTGATATCTTATTTGGTTCCGGAGGAGCTCCAGAAGGCGTTTTATCCGCTGTTGCCTTAAAATGTCTTGGAGGAGAAATCCAGGGGAAGCTAGTGCCTCAGAATGATGAAGAGCTTGCTCGTTGTGTAAAAATGGGGCTAGACGTAACCCGGGTTCTTCGCATGGAGGACTTAGTAAGCGGAGATGACGCAATCTTTGCAGCGACAGGTGTAACTGATGGTGAGCTTTTACGTGGCGTTCAATTTAAAGGTTTAATTGGCACGACGCACTCAGTTGTTATGCGTGCAAAATCAGGCACAGTTCGTTTTATCGATGGAAGACATAGCCTGAAGAAAAAGCCAAATCTAGTAATTAAATAGAATAAGAGGCGAGTGGGAGAACTCGCTTTTCTTTGTTTGCATAAATAATAGTTCCCTAAGGTGAAGCTTGATTTTACAAAAAAACTGTAGCTATTAATGTTATCAACAACAAGGTGATTGTAGCGCATGGCACGAGACTCCTCGAAAATGCTTTGCATTTTCTTCGTGCGTGGGAGAATTCAAAGGAGCCTCTCAAAGTCCTGCGGGAATAGCGTGACCAAGTGAGACCCCGCAGGAGCATGCGACTTGTCTAGCTTCAGCGGCTAGAAACTCGAGAAATTTCAACTCCTCCGCCAGAGGCAAAAGACGCCTCTTTTGTCGGAGTCTCCAATTTCCTCGTTTCTGACCAAGCCGCTTCAGCATTTCAGTGAGGAGGCTCACGGTCCGCCCGCGGAAAGCGAGTGCCAGGAGCGGAAATCACCAAACTCTGTAATACACACTATTACAAATAAGGGTTTTTCAATAAGAAAAAGAATTCTTAATAACACTATCTAAAGAATAGTATTGATTAAAAAAGAGATTATAGGGTAAAATAAAAAGGACATCTCTATGGTCTTCTATTTTCCATTTCATTTAGGGTAACCATCTACCAAAAACAAAGAGAAAAAGTACCGCGAAAAAACGACTTATATGAAAACTTCAAAGTAACCCTCATAATGCTTCTTTATCTACATTCATTCCATCTTTATTTTTATAGTAAAATGTTTCGTCTTCGTTGTTGTCTGCCTTACATAAAATAGTGCCTACATAGAAACGAACCTTGGTGGAAGAATTCATTATTTAATCAATGAAAAGAGCATTTTAGGAACAGGTTAAATCTATTTTTTAAAAAATTAAAGAGTGGTGTACGAATGAGTATTACAATATCTAGTTTAGAAAACATGAAATTAAAAGAACTATATGAACTTGCTCGCGAATACAAGGTTTCATATTACAGCAAGCTATCGAAAAAGGAACTTATTTTTGCTATTTTAAAAGCAAGAGCTGAACAAGATGGACTTTTATTTATGGAAGGTGTCCTGGAAATTATCCAATCGGAAGGCTTTGGATTTTTACGTCCGATCAACTATTCTCCGAGCTCAGAGGACATTTATATTTCAGCATCCCAAATTCGTCGTTTTGATTTAAGAAATGGTGATAAGGTATCAGGTAAAGTACGTCCTCCAAAAGAAAATGAGCGATACTACGGCTTACTGCATGTTGAAGCAGTAAACGGAGATGACCCTGAATCTGCAAAAGAGCGTGTTCACTTCCCTGGACTAACTCCACTTTATCCAGATCGTCAAGTCATTCTAGAAACTACACCAAACTATATCTCAACAAGAATCATGGATATCTTAGCTCCAGTTGGTTTTGGGCAGCGTGGACTAATTGTTGCACCTCCTAAGGCTGGTAAAACTATGCTTATTAAAGAAATTGCAAATAGCATTACAACTAATAATCCGGAAGCCGAGCTTATTGTGTTGTTAATTGACGAGCGTCCGGAAGAGGTTACTGACATTGAACGTTCAGTTGCTGGTGATGTAGTAAGTTCAACATTTGACGAAGTTCCAGAAAATCATATTAAGGTTGCTGAACTAGTGCTTGAGAGAGCAATGCGCCTGGTTGAGCATAAAAAAGATGTTATCATATTAATGGATAGTATTACACGTCTTGCTAGAGCGTATAACCTTGTTATTCCTCCAAGTGGACGTACATTATCAGGTGGTATAGACCCTGCTGCTTTCCACCGTCCAAAGCGTTTCTTCGGTGCGGCGAGAAATATTGAAGAAGGCGGAAGCTTAACCATTTTAGCTACAGCCTTAGTTGATACAGGATCACGTATGGATGATGTCATTTATGAAGAATTTAAAGGTACAGGTAATATGGAGCTTCACTTAGATCGTTCTCTAGCAGAACGTCGTATCTTCCCTGCAATTGATATCCGTCGTTCAGGAACAAGAAAAGAAGAGCTTCTCATTCAAAAAGATAAACTTGATAAAATTTGGGCAATCCGTAAAGCGATGTCAGATTCACCTGACTTTGCTGAGAAATTTTTACGTAAGCTGAAACAATCAAAAACAAATGCGGAGTTTTTTGAAGTACTTGAAGCTGAGAGAAAAGCGGCTCAGGCGAGAAGAAATCAATAGACAATCCGAACTCTCCCTTCGTTTTGTTACGGATGGAAGAAATTTGTTGCGGATTATTGTGTAAATACGTTCAGATTGAGTTGCAAATATAAGCTTCACTTGTTATAATTTCATCATGTGCGTTTGAGATATTTGAGATTGTACATGCAATCTTACTAAATTCTTGGACGTAACTCTTTTTCGATAAATGATTCAGGGCGGAAGGAGATGAGACGAAAATGAAATCAGGAATTCATCCAAACTATAAAAAAGTTATGGTGACTTGTGCTTGTGGAAACGAATTTGAATCTGGTTCTGTAAAAGAAGCGTTACGCGTTGAGGTTTGCTCAGAGTGTCACCCATTCTATACAGGCCGTCAGAAGTTCGCTGATGCAGGTGGACGTGTAGATAAATTCAATAAAAAATACGGTATTAAATAATTCCGTTTTTAACAGCCAAAACAGGCAAGTTTTTACTCCTTGCCTGTTTTTTGTACTTATATACTTACTTTTTACTTATTTATTCGGTGTTACACCCCGAAGTGAAGCCTCGGACTAGATTAATTCCAAGGCGTGTTTTTGCAATCATATACATTATTACCCCATTTTTAATAAACTCTAAAACAAAATCCTCTAATTTGCGGTCAATCAATTGACTCAGGTGGGAAACAACCGAGGAAAGGGAGGCCGTTTCATGTACGTAATGAAGCAAACTGGCTGGCTCGAAGTAATATGCGGAAGCATGTTTTCAGGTAAATCAGAAGAACTTATTAGACGTGTACGTCGAACTCAATTTGCAAGACAAACCGTTCAGGTTTTTAAACCAAGGATCGACAACCGATATGCTGCAGAAGCAGTAGTTTCTCACAATGGTACATCATTTGATGCGAAACCAGTTGCAAAATCAACTGATATCCTAGAAGATGTTTCAGCTAACACAGATGTGGTTGCAATTGATGAAGTACAATTTTTTGACGATGGAATTGTGGAAGTTGTACAAGCATTAGCAAACCGAGGTCACCGTGTAATTGTGGCTGGCTTAGACCAAGACTTCCGTGGCGAACCTTTCGGAAAAGTTCCGGAGTTGTTATCTCTAGCAGAAACAGTTACAAAGCTACAAGCGGTATGCTCTGTTTGCGGTTCTCCATCAAGCAGAACACAACGCTTAATTAATGGAAGCCCTGCTTCTTTTGATGATCCAGTTATCCTTGTAGGTGCATCAGAATCTTACGAACCACGCTGTCGCCATCATCATGAAGTACCAGGTAAACCAATTGTACAATCATTTGTTCAAAATAGTACGATGAAATTATAAGCACTCCCGGTGGGGTGCTTTTTGTTTTGGAACTTCTCGAATCCTCACAAATAAAGACCAGATGGAATCCCATCTGATCTTTTAAGTAAGAAAACTAATCATCCTTTTTCGTTTCCTTGGCTTGTCCACCTTTTCAAGAACGACAGGCAATTCTTTCTTTACCTCTCTTCTTTCAGTTTCAAGCTGCTGAATATATTCCTCTAAATAACGAACCTTTTGCTGTAGTTCATCAATTTCTTTACGGTGTTGTAGTAGTTGATAGGAAACAACATCGCTCGCCTTTTTTTCAATACATTTCTCATTTTGCTTAACGCGTTCCAAGAGTTCGGCAAGCTTGTCCTCAATTGTTTTGTCTGAAACATGGAGCATCTTCCGTACGGTCCCCTTTCGTGGTTGTAGCGCCTTTATATCTATTTTATCCGTTGGGATACCAGATTTCACTTGATTTTTTATTTCTTTATAAAACGGGAGATCATTTTCTTCAAATACATAGTGGCCATATTCATTTTTTGTACAAGGTATATGTAAATGCTTAATCCATTTCCGTACCATTTTAGGTGAAACTCCTAACTTTCTGGCAAACTCAGCTGTATTCAACTCCTCCACTCCCTTTCCAAGTGTACTTATAATCACCAACGTCAACAATCAAATATATATAAGGGAAGCATACCATGGCTACCCAATAAAATTTAGTTGATATATATCTTTTCTCCTAATTTTTGAAAAATCCTTCAAGCAAGACAAAACTAGCACACATTCGTCAAAGAAAGAACCAATCCAACAAAATTCCTTCACTTCGACAACAAATTTCTAGTGGTGTCTTTCTGGAGAGGACAAATGTCTTTTTGTGGTGCCTGACACCATTGGGGATACTGTGAATAATGTGGATAGGGGATGGAATGATTTTTGGTGATTTGCTTTGACGGGTTGGGTACCCTATACTATAATTAGAATGTTATGGACTAAATTTTGAGGTGAAGAACGTGTTTGATCGTTTAGAAGCTGTAGAGGCTCGTTATGAGAAGCTGAATGAATTATTAAGTGATCCAGATATTGTGAATGATACGACTAAGCTGCGTGATTATTCAAAGGAACAATCCGATATACAAGAAACTGTTGAAGCATATAGAGAATACAAAGAAGTCAAGGAACAGTTTGACGATGCAAAGGCGATGCTTGAAGAAAAGCTTGATGCCGAAATGCGTGAAATGGTAAAAGAGGAAATTGGCGAACTTGAAGAGCGAATTGAAGCTCTTGAGGAACGTTTACACATTTTATTACTACCAAAGGACCCTAATGACGATAAGAACGTTATTATGGAAATCCGTGGTGCGGCTGGTGGAGACGAGGCAGCCTTGTTTGCTGGTGACTTATACCGTATGTACAGCCGTTATGCAGAAACTCATGGTTGGAAAACAGAGGTTATGGAAGCTAGTTCTACAGGCGTTGGTGGTTATAAAGAGATTATCTTTATGATTAATGGTAAAGGTGCCTATTCTCGTCTGAAGTTTGAAAATGGTGCGCACCGAGTTCAACGTGTTCCTGAAACAGAGTCAGGTGGACGTATCCATACATCGACTGCAACAGTTGCTGTTTTACCAGAAGCAGAAGAGGTTGAGGTAGAAATTCATGAAAAGGATATTCGTGTTGATACCTTTGCTTCAAGTGGACCTGGAGGACAGAGTGTTAACACCACAATGTCAGCAGTTCGTTTAACACACTTACCGACTGGAACAGTGGTTTCCTGTCAGGATGAAAAATCACAAATTAAAAATAAAGAAAAAGCAATGAAGGTATTACGTGCACGTGTATATGATAAATTCCAACGAGAAGCACAAGCGGAATACGACCAAAACCGTAAGCAGGCGGTTGGAACTGGGGATCGCTCAGAGCGTATTCGTACGTACAATTTCCCACAAAACCGTGTGACCGACCACCGAATTGGGTTAACGATCCAAAAGCTTGATCAAATTCTAACTGGTAAGCTAGATGAAGTGATTGACGCTCTTATCATGGAAGACCAAGCGTTAAAAATGGAGCAAGCAGAGTAATGAAAAGCTTTCAAAAGATATACGAAGCCCTCAATTGGGCTTCTTCTTTTTTACGGGAAAAAGGTCGGGACACAAATATCGGTGAGTTGCTTTTATGTCATTATCTTGGGTTAAGTAGAGCCCAGCTGTTAGCTGAGATGCGAGAGGCCTTGGATGAGTCTGTTAAAATGGAGTTCTTAAAGGCACTTGAGCTGGTTGGTGAGGGAGTACCTGTTCAATATATTATTGGATATGAAGAATTTTATGGTCGCAGGTTCTTGGTAAATGAGGAAGTCCTTATTCCAAGACCTGAAACAGAAGAATTAGTACTCGGGGTTTTATCACGTATTTCTCGTTTATGTGGAACGGAACAGAGTTTGCAGGTTGTTGATGTGGGGACTGGGAGTGGAGCGATTTCCATCTCACTAGCACTTGAAAATAAAAATCTTGATGTTATGACCGTTGATATAGCGCCGGCATCAATAGAGGTAGCAAAGGAAAATGCTAAAAAATTAGGTGCATCTGTTACATTTTTTGAAGGTGATTTACTTCAACCGTTGATTGAAAAAGGAAAAAAAGTAGATGTGGTGGTTTCAAATCCTCCCTATATTCCAGAGAAGGATATTGAAACATTATCCACAGTGGTTAAGGATCATGAGCCGATTAGAGCGCTAGTTGGTGGTGTGGATGGTCTAGATTTTTACCGACGCTTTATGATGGAAATTCCACAGGTATTAAAAGCGCAAGGACTTGTAGCATTTGAAGTGGGAATTGGACAGGGTGAAGCAGTTGCTAAATTATTGAGAGAAACATATCCACAAGCAACCGTAGAAGTTGTGGATGATATTAATGGAAAAGATAGAATGGTTTATGCGGAAATTGGTTTTTAAGAGTGAGCCTGGATGTGAGTCCAGGCTATTTTTATGAGATAAGAAAGTATAAAGTATTTAACTTAGTTTTGCTGTCTAGCGCCAGCGCCTAGCCCCTCGTGGTCGCTTCACCCCTCCTGCGGCGGCAACACTAAGGAATGCTTCGTGAGGATAATCCCCGCAGGAAAAAAGCTTTGCTTTTTTTCGAGCCTCCTCGTCAGGGTTCCAGCGCTTGTCGGGGCTGACCAAGGCGCTCGCGCTTTTCTTAATAGGTAGAGCTAATAGTTTCGTTTCCAAGAAATAAAATACACAACAATTTGTACGAATGGAAAAAGCAGAAAAAGAATGATTGGGTAATAAGGTACGATGTCAGAGATAAACGGGTACAGAAGAAGTAGGCTAGCTAGAATCGGAAACGCGTACCACATGCTTATATAAGATGCTCTACAAGCCTTCGCTGTTAGTTCCTTTTCCCGTTCGTCACCCTCTACAAATTCAGTAGGAAGTAGTAGGACTCTTTTCCAGGTCTTACGTTTTCTTTTTAATTTTGGATACGTTACTAATGCAAAAATAGTTCCGATTAGTATTGTTGCAAAAATAGGTGTTGTATTAATCTCAATGAACCAAGGTGGTTCTTGATTGCTTTTTACAATCGTTGCAAAGTCCATTTGTGCATAATACATTGTGGATAAACCCCAGCCAAATAATAGTAACGAAATTACTGAATACAAAACATTACGAAATACACTCATTTTTCATCCTCCAAATAAAAGATTTCTTCAACTGGCAACTGAAAGGTTCGGGCAATATTCATAGCGAGTAAAAGTGAAGGAATGTAGCTTCCTTTTTCCAAGGCAACAATTGTTTGGCGTGTTACATTGACCATCTCAGCTAGTGCGCCCTGTGTAAAATTATGTTTTGCGCGTAGCTCCTTCACCCGGTTTCTAATCTCCATTTACAATTTCCTCCAATTAGTTATACACTCATTGTAAGGTCAACTATACATTTTGTAAAGTGAACTTTACATTTTATTGAAAAATTATAGTTTACTAGATTTTTTTCACTTTACTAGTTTAAGAATTAGAATTCCTGTCCACAATGGTGTAGTGAAGGGACGGTGCTAGAAAATGAAAAAACAATACGCAATCATTTCATTTATCTTTTTATTATTAATAGGGGCAAATAGCCATTTTTTTATAGATCAAACAAGTGCAGAAGGTCCAGTGATGATACCGGATGAAGCAATTCGCCTTCGCATTTTAGCAAATAGTGATTCAGAAGAAGACCAGACCTTAAAACGAAAAATTCGAGATGAAGTAAATAAAGAAATTACCGTTTGGGTAGAGGAGCTTACTTCTATCCAAGCAGCAAGAGATCTAATAAAAGAGAGATTACCAGAAATCGAGAAAATCGTTGAGGAAGTTTTAGAGAAAGAAAATAGTAATCAATCGTTTACTGTTAACTATGGTAGTGATGTTCAGTTTCCAACGAAGCTATATGGGAACTTTTTATATCCTGCGGGTGAGTATGAAGCTATTCTCATTTCATTGGGTGAAGCAAAAGGTGCAAACTGGTGGTGTGTGTTATTCCCTCCACTTTGCTTTCTAGATTTCTCAACAGGAGATGCGGTTAAGGCATCTGATGAAGAAGGAAAAGACGTAAAAGTTGAAGAGGTAGCGGAAGTAGAGAAAAAAGAGAAAAAAGAAGATAAAGAAGAGGTGGAAGTAAAGTTCTTCTTAGTAGAATTTTTTACTAACTTATTTAGCTAAAATCTAGTATTTGGTTCTATTTTTTCATACGGCTCATAGAGTAGGTAGTAGAAAACTACTTGATGGGGTGAAGAGGATATGAAACAAATACGAACTGCGAATGAACAAGATATTGAGACTGTGAAAGATTTTTTGCAAAAAGCAGATGTCAGCACGATCGGAATCGATTCAATGATCGACCACTTTATTTTAATGGAAGATGAAGAAAAGAATCTTGTAGCTACTTTGGGTATTGAGCGTATTGAAAGAGATGGTCTGTTACGTTCACTTGTCATAACATCAAAGGTAGAACAAACCAATCTACTTACATTGTTTAAAAGTGCTATTTCACTAGCAAAACATAAGGAGCTTGAGCACTTATACCTAGCAACAAACAAACAGGCATCCATTCAGTTCTTTGCAATGCTGGGATTTAGTGAAGTTGTGACCGAGGAATTACCAGAGCATATTAAAACTTCAAACCATATTACCCAACTCTTTGAAACAACAGAACCAAAGTTTATGATTTCAAATGTGAGTTAGGGTAAAAAACATACAATGAGCATATTCTATATTTAGACGCCCCGAAATGTCCGCCAGAGGTGGACAATTTGGGGTATTTGTATTTTTAGGGTGTCAGGCACCATTGTGGGGTTTGTGGAAAATGTGGATAGGTTTGGTGCCTGAGATAAGGAAGTACAGTGAAACTATGTAAGGCTGGGCAGATCCTTTTATTTTGGTAATATTGTTTATATGGAGATAGTTCGTGGCAAAATTGGGTATATCCACAAAGTTATCCACTTTTTGATAGTTTTTATCCACAAAATGTGGATAATACTTGTTTTCTATGAATTGAAATTCTATACTTTTCTATATTGTGATAATAAAAAGAGTCTTGGTAATACAGGGTTTCTTAGAAATTTATTATAGGAGTTGCAGTAAATGGATACAAAACAATGGGTTGTGGATAAAGGTATGAAAGATTTAGAACATTATCCACAAATCAAGGAAGCTTCAGAGCTTCTTAAACAGAATGAAGTCGTCGCTTTTCCAACAGAAACAGTGTATGGGTTAGGTGCAAACGCTACTTCTGATGATGCTGTGAATAAAATATATAAAGCAAAAGGACGTCCGAGTGATAATCCACTGATTGTCCACATATCCCAAAAAGAGCAGTTAAACGAAATTGCACAAGATATTTCTCAGCTCGCGAACAAGTTAATAGATACATTTTGGCCAGGACCTTTAACACTTGTTTTAAAGAAAAAAGAGAATGCCGTTTCTGAAAGGGTAACTGCGGGGCTTGATACGGTTGCGGTTAGAATGCCTGACCATCCGATCGCGCTTGCCTTGATTACAACTTCTGGTCTTCCGTTAGCTGCTCCAAGTGCAAATCTATCAGGGAAACCAAGTCCAACGCATGCGAGACATGTTACTCATGATCTTACAGGTAAAATAGCGGGGATTATTGATGGTGGTGCGACTGGCGTAGGACTTGAATCCACTGTTCTTGATTGTTCAGGTGATGTGCCGGTGATTTTACGTCCAGGCGGGGTTACAAAGGAACAGTTGGAAGAAGTGTGTGGAAGGGTAGAGATTGACCAAGCTCTTATTAAAGAGGGACAAGCACCTAAGTCACCTGGGATGAAATATACTCATTATGCACCAAAGGCTCCACTTATTATCGTTAACGGCTCAAAAGAATATATCCAAACACTTGTACAGGAAAAACAGGAACAAGGTAAAAGGGTTGGCGTTCTCACTACGAGTGAAAGTAAGAATGAGTATCAGGCAGATAAAGTGATTGCTTGTGGCTCTCGTCAGGACTTAGTTACGGTGGCAAATCAATTATACGATGTGCTTCGTTCTTTTGATGAAAGTAACATTGAAATTATTTTTAGTGAAAGCTTTCCTAATGAAGGAATTGGGCAGGCAATTATGAATAGACTTACCAAAGCAGCGGGGCATCAAATCATTAAGGAATAAAAATAAATCTTCTTCTATTTTTTTTGGTACATGCATATGTTGAAATAGGCAAGTCCGAGGAGGTAGAAGATGGATATCGCTGCAATGGCTGGAGAGTTTTTAACATTATTTATCATGGCATTTGCCTTAGGAATGGATGCTTTTTCCGTAGGACTTGGAATGGGAATGATTCAGCTAAGGCTAAAACAAATTTTTTTCATAGGGGTAACAATTGGTATCTTTCACATGTGGATGCCTCTAGTTGGCTTGATAATCGGTGACTTTTTATCAGAGCAATTTGGAGTTTTTGCTACATATGCAGGTGGAGGGTTACTACTTCTTTTAGGTTTGCAAATGATTGTTTCTTCCTTTAAGGATGATGACCAACGGTTGATTACTCCTGTTGGATTTGGTTTGCTCATATTTGCATTAAGTGTTAGCTTAGATAGTTTTTCGGTAGGTTTATCGTTAGGAATTTACGGAGCAAAAACAATTGTCGTCATTTTCATGTTTGGAGTTGTCAGTATGGTTTTAACTTGGGTGGGACTGTTACTTGGACGAAAGGTCCAAACATGGTTAGGTAAATATAGCGAAGCTCTAGGGGGCAGTATTTTACTAGCATTTGGAGTGAAACTACTATTTCCATTGTGAGATTAGGTGAAATTTTAACAATTTTGTGAGCAAGGGTGGAAATCCTTGCTCTTTTTTCATTTTCGACTATGTCTAAAAATCGAACTGTCTTATAATAATGATATTAGTCGAAAAATGTCTGAACGAGTGTAGAAAATGTAAAGGGTGATTTGATGGTTCGTGTTTTATTTGTTTGTACAGGAAATACATGTAGAAGCCCGATGGCGGAAGCAATTTTAAAAGCCAAGGCTACAGATGGAATAGAAGTGAAATCAGCCGGGATCTTTGCCAGTAACGGAACTCCAGCTTCTGTGAATACTGCTGCCGTTTTAAAAGAAAAAGGGATCGATTCCATTCACTCTTCCTCTTTACTATCAAAAGAGCTGACTGACTGGGCGTCCTATATTTTGACGATGACGAATAGTCATAAACAGGAGATTTTATTCCGTTATCCTGAAGCCTCTAGCAAGTTGTTTACGTTGAAGGAATTTGTAGGCAGCACTGGAGATATCTCTGATCCTTTCGGTGGACCAGTAGAGATTTATCGAGAAACGTACAATGAAATGGAACCAATAATTGAGACATTGATTACAAAATTAAAAAAGGCCTAACTGGGGGATGAACAAATGGGGGAAAAGAAACGGTATAAGTTTAGTTTACGGCTGAAGTTGGTGCTGTTGACAACTGTGTTAGCTATCGTAACGTATACAGCTTCTGCGGTATGTATTTATTTTATTTATCCATATTTAGAGCATTTGGTAAGTGAACAAATCTTTATGGTGGCTACATTACTTATGGGGATTATCTGGTCGGGTATTCTAGCTTATTTTGCTGCGCTTTTTATCACGAAGCCACTTCAAAAGTTAGAGCAAGTGGCAATGAAAGCAGCCAATGGAAATATTCGAGAAGACGTCCCGGTTTCCAAGTCAGATGATGAAATCCGGTCATTAAGTTTAGCTTTTAATCAAATGCTACACAACCTTCGTGATATGGTACAGAATATTGAGGCGAACTTTGATAATACAAATCAAAAAGTAATTGAAATAACAAAAGCTTCGAGCTTGGCATCTGAGCAATCGAATAATATTTATCGAACGATTACTGAAATCTCTAAGGGAGCTGATTCATCAGCGGTTTCCATTCAAGAGACAGCAGAATCAGTGGAGGATGTTATAAAAATAGCGGAAGATGTTCAAAGCAATGCAAAAATCTCTGAAAATCTTTCAGTTGAGATGGTAGCGTCCTTGAATGAAAGCAAAGAAGTTGTTCATTCATTAATTACAGGCATTAATAAGCTGGTTGATAATAATAAGACATCATTAGAAGCGGTAAATCGTCTCGAGGAAAATGCAAAAGAGGTTGAAAAAATAATTTCTTTAGTTGGAGATATCGCGGGACAAACAAATTTACTAGCCTTGAATGCTTCAATAGAAGCTGCGAGAGCAGGGGAACACGGTAAAGGGTTTGCGGTTGTGGCAGAAGAAGTTCGGAAGCTTGCGGATGCGAGTTCGAAGGCAGTACAAGGAATCTCGGAATTGATAAAAAACATTCAGCAAGAAGTGAGTAATGTAGTGGTTCAAATTTCTGAACAAGTTGCTGTAGCGAATGAGGAAGCGAAAAAAGGAACAAAAACGAATGAAGCGATTGCAGAAATGACTACGTCAGTTCATGAGGTTGCGGATGCGGTTAAGCAAATTGCTGTATTAGTTGAAAAACAAATGGAAAGTATCCAGGAAACTTCAAGGCAATCTCAAGAAGTTGCGGCTATCGCAGAAGAAACATCTGCAGGTGCACAAGAAGTAAACGCTTCTACTCAGCAACAGACAAGTGTGATTCAAGAGGTTGACCAATTGGCGCAAGAGCTTGCTAAGCAAGCTGGTCAATTAAAGAAAATGATTGATCGGTTTACGGTTTGATAGTTGTGGGTAGAGTGGCATTAGATTATACATAAGGATTAATAATAGTTGAGCAGGATTTGCGGAGGTGACAGGCACCCTTTACTTCCGGAATTGCAAAACTTCCAGTTTGGTTCGTGTAGTTATTTTTGAATATACTAATACTAAAAGAAGTTGAATAGGGGGATTATCGTGAAAATTGCAATTGCATCTGATCATGGCGGATTGGTATTACGAGAAGAAATTAAAGGTTTAATGGATGAACTAGGTATTGAATATGAGGACTTTGGCTGTGAATGTTCAACATCAGTAGATTATCCTGATTATGCGCTACCAGTGGCTAAAAAGGTGGCAGCGGGAGAATTTGACCGTGGAATCCTAATTTGTGGGACAGGTATTGGAATGAGCATTGCTGCCAACAAAGTGAATGGAATTCGTTGTGCACTTGTTCATGATGTATTTAGCGCAAAAGCAACTCGTGAGCATAACGATAGCAATATTCTTGCAATGGGCGAACGTGTAATCGGTCCAGGACTAGCAAGAGAAATCGCACAAGCATGGCTAACAACCGAATTCTTAGGTGGCAGACACGAAAACAGAATCAACAAAATCTCAGCTTTCGAGAACAGCCCATTTGGCGAATAACATCTTAACGCCTGCAGGTGGAACTTTTGGTGTGTCCACCTCAGGCGTACATTTGTATTTCTGTGGTGCCTGACACCATTGTGTATAATGTGGATATTGTGGGTAGAAGACCACTGAGGAAGGAGTGTGTTGGATGACGGAGTTGGATGAGTTGAGGGGGCAGTTGAGAACCATTTTATCGGATTTTGTGGAGCAGGCTTCGTTGGAGGCTGGGCAGCTTCTGGTAATTGGTTGCTCGACGAGTGAAGTGATTGGTGAGCGGATTGGTACAGCTGGATCAACGGAAGTGGCGGAATTGATTTTTTCTGAACTACAGTCTCTACAGTCTGATGTTGGAGTGGAGCTTGCTTTTCAATGCTGTGAGCATTTAAATCGGGCTCTGGTTATTGAACGAAAAACAGCAAAAGAGCGAAATTATGAACCTGTAACCGTTGTTCCGGTACGCTCAGCCGGAGGGGCAATGGCTACGTATGCATACGAACATCTAGCAGACCCTGTGGTAATCGAATTTATTAAAGCAGAAGCGGGCATAGATATTGGTGATACTTTTATCGGAATGCACCTTAAGCATGTGGCAGTTCCAATCCGCAGCTCGGTTAAAGAGCTAGGCGGGGCTCATGTCACAATGGCTAAAACAAGACCAAAACTAATCGGCGGCGAGAGAGCCGTTTACCCGGATAAAAAAGAAAATAAAAAGTGCTAGTGAAAATCCCCTACATACTGAAAAGTAGGGGATTTGTTGAACAAATACTTATCAATTAAAATTCTTTTATTTTATCGAACGGATAAAATCTAAACAATACTTTACCCACAATGTTATCAATTGGAACAGGGCCTATTTACCTACTATCACGACTTCCATTCCTATTATCACCCATAACAAAAACATGTTTTTCAGGAACAACTATTGTTTCAAATGGAAATGCCATGTCTTCCTTTATGTACTCTTCGATTAATTCCTCACCGTTCCGATAAACTTTGCCATCCTTAAATTCTAAAGTATCTCCTTCTTTCCCAATTATTCTTTTTATCCAAAGTCTATAGTTGGTATCATTAGTTCCAAAAATAAAACTAACGATAGGGCTTTCAGAGAGTTTATCTTTTATGCCTCTGTTTTTATTAACACGACTGTCTATGATTACGATATCATTGTATTTTGGTTTTTCACCTAAAAGGTATCCACTTTTATATAAAAGAACACGGTCTCCAATTTTATCTTTATTTGTAGGATCTTTACCATCAAAAGTAGGCTCCATAGAGCTTCCGCTAACTGTAAAAGGTTGGAGAACAAAAGCACTAACAATTATTGAGATTAATAATGCAAATAAAAGCGCCTTACTCCAACTAAAAATCTCACCTAGTAATCTTTTGTATAGCATTTTAGACACATCCTTTTTTAACAATAAACAACTTCTCCGTAGTTTAGTACAATTTTTACTTAGTTTAACACAAATTTCCAATATACAATGAGTTTGTTTCACAAATTCATTTGATTCTTCGTACACAAAACAAAACAGTAGCAGATGTTCTAACATGTTGCAAAATGCTATGTATTTTCTTCGTGGGATGCAGATGTGCCGGAGCCTTCCTTGTCTATGTGAAACCCCGAAAGAACTTGCGACTTGACTTGCTTTAGCGACTATATACCCGAAAAATCTCAAACTCCTCGTTACTGAGCAGAAGCCTCCGCATTTCGTAGGAGGCATCAGTCCGCTCGTGGAAAGCGAGTATAGCGCAAATCACGAATTTATAAACCTTTCACACCGAAGTAACAAGGCAAATAACAATCGTATAAAAAAAGCCCTTAAAAAAATAAAAAATTTTTAAAAAAACCAGTGTAACATTTCTCCCCTTCATTCGTTTTCTAAGTGATGTATGATGGAAGAAATGGCAATTCGGAGAGAGGGGGACGCAGGTGAGTAAAGAACGTAATGAAAAACTCGACGATATTTATCGTCGGTATGCGGAATCCCTCTATTATTATTTACTGCGTATGTCTGGTTCTCCCAATCTAGCAGAAGAACTCGTCCAGGAAACCTTCTACCGCGCTACTGTTTCTCTGGCCTTTTATAAGTATGAAGATGTAAAACCGTGGCTTTTTCGGGTAGCTAGAAATACCTACCTTGATGAATGGAGAAAACGTCAACGTTGGAAATGGGTCCCTTTTTATGAAAAAGGAGAGATGGTAAGCCCATATGGTGTACCAGAGGATGTAATGGTGGAGAAGGAAACCAGTACTGAACTGGCAGATATCCTTGATTTACTTCCTGAAAACTATCGAACGATTTTATATTTACGAGAAATGGCAGAATTCACATATGAAGAAATTGAGCAGGCAATGGAGTTAACCGATTCTCAAGTAAAAGTGACTCTTCATAGAGCGCGAAAGAAATTGCAAGCCTTGGGAATTGAATATCTAGCAAGCCCAGAGGAAAAGGAAAATAAGGAAGGTGAGTAAAGATGACAGAATGGACAAAGGAAAAAGAAAAAAAGGTTATGTGGAAATATCGTTTTCTGCTAACGGTTCGAGTCGTAAGAGTTGTTCTGCTTCTCTTATTGATTTATGGAATATACATGGTCGTTTTGACGATTGGCTATAACGCCTCAAAAATTGATGATAAGCATGCGTTCCATATAAATCTAGGAATTGATTGGACACAATCAGGACTTCATGGTGATTATGCGTCCCATACAACAAATGATATAACCCCTTTTCTTAGTCAAAAATTCAATATCCCGTTGTATCGAACGGTTGGGAAAGAAGAGCAGGTTATCGGTGAGTGGAATGCAACTAAGCGGTTATTACCATTTACCTCCACTAGAGATATATCCTATCTAAGGCCATCAGATAACAAACGGTTTGGGTTCGTTTTGCCTGAGGACCCTCGGACAGGAAAGAAAATTGGTGCAAGTTCATATGGAGATGAAATTGCCAGAGAAACACTTGAAAAGGTTCATGAAGGTACCGTTGCAGACTTGGCTTTTTCAACAAGTAAGTATTATGAGCCTAAAGAGTTGCTAGAAAAACTTGAAAAATATGATGTGGACATTCTTTGGATGCCGGTTTATGCGGGAGAAATTACAGAATTTGAAGCAGGATGGTCTAGTACCGGAGACGGGCAAAATATGTCGGTGGATACGATTGGTTTAACAAGAGCAGTAAAAATGGATGATGACTTTCGAGGCTATGCCATGTACATGCTAGATAGTCAAACCATCGAGGAAAATCAGAAAACCATGCTGGAAAATATGAAAAACCTCCTCGAGGATGAGACCAATTATTATATTCAACATGAACTTGGAATCTGGTATCTTGAAGAACGGCACGAGTATTTGAAGGAAAATGGGTTTCAAGTGTATGGTGCTGTTGTAACTGGACCAGTGAAAGAGTTGCTTAAACTAATCGAGGAACCAGAGTTCCGCAGCGTTCAACTGGGAGAGTTTGAGTATTGGAACTGGACGGAATAATGAGAGGCAAGGGGGAATCCCCTTGTCTATTTATTTTCCTGATTGCCTCCCGAAGTTACGCACAATCATCCCATTCGCTTTTATCATCCCAAATTTTTCATAGTAGGTTTGTAGATTTTCATCACACATTAAATCAATCATATAAATATCCTTTAACTCTTCTAGCATTCGTTTTACCAATTCTGACCCAATCCCTAGACTTTTATAACTGGGCAATACCTCTAGTAAAGGTATATAAGCTGATAGCACTCCGTCACTAATCGCAGTAATAAACCCGACCACTTTGTTGGTTTGGTCATCGATAGCAACGATAATCCTATAACTATTTTCAAGTATTTTGAAGTGAGTTTCTGGATTTGGTGGACTTGGCCAGCCGTCAAAAAAGCCTTCTAACATCGTAGGTTTGATGTTTTCTAGATTTGTCTGATAAATCATTTGTACCACTCCTTGGTGTATGTATTTACTATGTCCCTATTCAATTTTTTTGTAGGCAATCCCTCTTTTAGATAGATTAATCCCTATCTTCCTCCCTTGTGGCAAAAGTGTTACAATGGAGAAGAATTTGCAAAAAGTAGATTATATACCAATAAATAGATTAAAAGGAGGATTCCAATGAAACATTTATCGGAGCAAGATCAGCTAGTATTTAGTGCTATTCAAGATGAGCTACAAAGACAGCGTACCAAGATTGAATTGATTGCCTCAGAAAACTTTGTTAGCGAAGCAGTGATGGAAGCACAGGGTTCAGTTTTAACTAACAAATATGCAGAGGGGTATCCTGGTCGTCGTTATTACGGTGGTTGTGAGCATGTCGATGTTGCTGAAAATATTGCAAGAGATCGTGCAAAGGAAATTTTCGGTGCGGAGCATGTAAATGTGCAACCGCATTCAGGTGCACAAGCAAACATGGCTGTGTATTTCACGATTTTAGAGCAAGGTGACACTGTACTTGGAATGAACTTATCTCACGGTGGGCACTTAACGCACGGTAGCCCGGTAAACTTCAGTGGAATTCAATACAATTTCGTTGAATACGGAGTTAATCCAGATACACATGTTATTAACTATGAAGATGTACGTGAAAAAGCTAAATTACATAATCCAAAATTAATCGTGGCAGGTGCGAGTGCGTACCCACGTGCGATTGATTTTAAAAAGTTCCGCGAAATTGCTGATGAAGTTGGCGCATACTTAATGGTTGATATGGCTCATATTGCCGGGTTAGTAGCAGCAGGTCTTCACCAAAATCCAGTACCTTATGCAGATTTCGTAACAACTACTACCCATAAAACATTACGTGGACCACGTGGAGGAATGATTCTTTGTAAAGAAGAATTTGCAAAGAAAATTGATAAATCGATTTTCCCTGGTATCCAAGGTGGCCCATTAATGCATGTGATTGCAGCAAAAGCAGTGGCTTTCGGTGAAGCACTTCAAGATGATTTCAAAGTATATGTGAAAAGCATCATTGATAACGCGGCGCGCCTGGCTGAAGCGTTGAAAAAGGAAGGCTTACAGCTTGTATCTGATGGTACAGACAATCACTTATTATTAGTTGATGTACGTTCTCTTGGTCTTACTGGTAAAGTTGCTGAGAAAGTATTAGACGAAGTAGGAATCACAGTTAATAAAAATACAATTCCATTTGACCCTGAAAGTCCATTTGTAACGAGTGGTATCAGAATTGGAACCGCTGCGGTTACAAGTAGAGGTTTTAGTCTTGAAGAAATGGATGAGATTGCATCTCTTATCGCATTTACATTGAAAAATGCAGAGAATGAAGAAAAGCTGAACGAAGCTAAACAACGTGTGGAAGCTTTAACAGGGAAGTTTACGTTGTATAAAGAATATTAAGATTGATGAGGACAGTCCGGGTTGGGCTGTCTTTTTTGATTTTTGCTAAAATCCATAAATTCCGATTAAAATGCGGAGATCGTTTTTAAAATGCATAAATTTTTATTATCGTGCAGAAATCTCAGGTTATCGTGCAGAAATCTCAAATATAATGCATAAACACTTTTTGTATATCAAAAAAACTCGCCAATCAGCGAGTTCTCGACCTTTTATTGTTTATTCTTCGGGATTCGTCCTGCCTTTTTTGCAGCTTCCCTCAGTAAATATTCAATATGGCTATTTACACTTCGAAAATCATCAGCAGCCCATTTTTGTAAAACTTCGTAGAGGTCAGGGTCTAATCGTAACGGAAAGCTTTTCTTCTTAGGCATGATGAGCCCTCATTAATAAAGACTTCCTGTATTTATTACGGGCTGGGTAGATTTTTCAGATACGATTGCGACAAGTAAATTGTTAACCATTTGAACCTTACGCTCATCATCAAGGTCAACAATGCGATCCTGTTCAAGTTGTTTAATGGCCATCTGTGCCATACCAACTGCACCCTCTACAATTTTTTGTCGTGCAGCTATAATGGCAGTTGCCTGCTGGCGTTGTAACATTGCCTGCGCTATTTCTGTTGAATATGCCAGGTGAGTCAAGCGTGCTTCGATTACTTCTACTCCAGCCACATTTAGACGAGCTTGAAGCTCTGTTGCAAGTTCGTTTGAGATTTCTTCAGAGTTCCCACGTAAAGTTAACTCCACATTTTCAAATGTATCATACGGATACTTTGTGGCAACGTGACGAATTGCAGTTTCACTTTGAATTTCAACAAATTCCTCATAATGGTCCACATCAAACACTGCTTTTGCAGAATCAACTACCTTGTAAACAATAACCGCAGCAATCTCGATTGGATTTCCTTCGACATCGTTTACCTTTAGACGCTTACTATTAAAGTTGTTTACACGTAATGAAACCGTTCTGCGAAGGGAAAATGGCACCGTTAAAAATAGTCCGCTATCTCGAATGGTACCTAAATAGCTTCCAAAGAAGATGACTACTCCTGCTTGGTTAGGTTGAACAATAGTGATTCCAGTAGCAAGGATTACTGCAGCAAGTAAGAGGGGAATCGCCGCAACAATCTTCGTATTGATTAACATCAACACACCTAGCCCTGTAAAAACAGCAATAATCAAAATACCTAAAAAACCATTAATACGCCAAACTTGTTTCTCCTTCATTCCATCATCTCCATTCTATATCTTTTTCATATTATTATGATATCACTTTTGTATAAAATTGTAAAATATATTCCTGTTGAATAAGTTAATAAACTTCATGTGAAAAACTTTCTAAACGTTTTTCATATTTTTCGTATATGCCTTGAACATGCCTACGTTTTTCTGTAAAATCAATTGAAGTGTTATAGCGTCAGTCTTAAGACTTTTTGTAAAGTATTTGAGTAGGGAGCATTCAGTAAGGAAGAATAAATAGAGCAGTCCTACACAAAACGAGTATCCAAAAAGCGAATCCAATTAAAAAGGAGAGAATCACTAATGGGCAAGGTATACGTCTTTGATCACCCACTGATTCAACATAAGCTTACATACATACGTGATAAAAAAACTGGAACGAAGGAATTTCGTGAATTAGTAGATGAAGTAGCAAGCCTTATGGCATTTGAAATCACTCGTGATATGCCATTAGAAGAAGTTGAAATTGAGACTCCTGTGAGAAAAGCAAAATCTAAAGTATTATCAGGTAAAAAGTTAGGAATCGTTCCAATTCTTCGCGCTGGTCTAGGAATGGTAGATGGCATTCTACGTTTAATCCCAGCTGCAAAAGTAGGTCATATCGGGCTTTACCGTGACCCTGAAACATTACAGCCTGTTGAATACTATGTAAAATTACCTTCTGATGTAGAAGAGCGTGAATTTATCGTAGTTGACCCTATGCTAGCAACTGGTGGTTCTGCAGTTGAAGCAATCAACTCGTTAAAAAAACGTGGCGCAACAAACATTAAGTTTATGTGTCTAATCGCCGCACCTGAAGGAGTAGAAGCAATTAAAGAAGCACACCCAGACATCGACATCTACATCGCAGCACTAGACGAAAACCTAAACGACCACGGCTACATCGTACCTGGCCTTGGAGACGCAGGAGACCGCCTATTTGGCACGAAATAAGCTGCATGTATTTCTAAGGTGTCAGGCACCACAGAAATACAAATGATCCGATTTATCCACCCCAGGCGGACACTTTCGGATACAATTTTTGTTCATAGGAAGCCACCTTTTGAGGGATGATATCTCAAAGAGGTGGTTTTTTTGTTTCAACGAATTTTAGCAGTGTGTGTGTGTTTACTACTTTTTATGACATCAAGTGCTTTTGCTCATGCTGCCGAATTTCCAAACCGGCCTCCTTTACCGAAAGAGGATTTAGAAGAAGTTGTTCATGAGATTGTGATCACCGAACCAGACCAATTCGAATCCATAGTTGAGGTAACAAAGCAAAAGTATCCATCGATTGAAATTAATCATGTTTATAAACATGTGTTTACTGGTTTTTCTGCAACAGGGAAGAGACGTGAACTTCAAGCTCTAAAGAAAGAAAAAGGCGTTCAGCACAGCTCTCCTGTTTCAACCTATAAGGTCTCAATTGAGGAGAGTGTTCCATTTATCGGTGGTGATGATATAAGGGGGCATTTTGATAAAAAAGATCACCGTTTAACCGGAAAAGGAGTTAAGGTTGGGGTTATTGATACAGGTGTAGATTATACGCATCCTGACTTGCGCCGTAATTTTGGAGGTGGCTATGACCTTGTAGATGGGGATTCAGACCCGATGGAAACGAAAGGGGTCGTTGGACGATCTACAATGCATGGTACACATGTTGCCGGTATTATTGCGGCAAATGGTAAAGTGAGGGGTGTTGCTCCTGAAGCGGAAATTATCGGATACCGGGCGTTAGGTCCGGGGGGAATGGGTACGTCAGAGCAAGTCATTGCTGCGATTGACAAAGCCATTGAGGATAAAGTAGATGTGATTAACCTTTCGCTTGGAAATACGATAAACGGTCCCGATTGGCCAACTAGTCTTGCATTGGATAAGGCGACAGAGAAGGGAATTGTTTCAGTCACTTCCAGTGGAAATTCAGGCCCAAATGTGTGGACGGTGGGATCACCTGGTACTTCTTCAAAAGCAATATCTGTTGGCGCATCGACACCACCTTTAAAGATTCCGTATCTAACTGCTGGTCTTGAAGATAAAAAGATTCAACTTCAAACACTCCAAGGTTCAAAGCCGTGGAAGCTTACTAAGCAGTACCACTTAGTTGAAGCGGGCCTTGGCACCGAAAAGACCTTTCCAAACGCCAAAAACAAAATTGCACTCATGGAGCGCGGAGAGATTACTTTTACCGATAAGGCTATTAAGGCGTTTAAGGCGGGAGCGGTAGCTGTTTTAATTTACAACAACACCGAGGGCAACTTCGAAGGTACAATGGAAACTCAGCTTCCAATACCTGTAGCTTCAATTTCTAAAGAAGACGGCGAATGGATAAAGAAATTACTAAAAAAGAAGAAACCACTTTTAAAAACATCATATCAACAACAAGCGGATTCATTAGCACAATTTAGTTCAAGAGGTCCTGTTACACATACATGGGAAATTAAGCCTGACGTTGTCGCACCAGGTGTTGCGATTGAAAGTACGATTCCAAAAGGGTATATGGAGATGCAAGGGACAAGTATGGCTGCTCCACATGTTGCAGGAGCCAGTGCCTTATTAAAGCAAGCACATCCAGAGTGGACACCGGAACAAATCAAAGCTGCACTAATGAATACAGCCCGTTTATTAGAAAAAGAAGACGGGAGTTTATATAAACCTTATGAACAAGGTGCAGGGAGAATACAACTGCATGAAGCCATCCATGCAACCACGCTTGTGTACCCAAGTTCCTTCACGATGGGAATGTATCATCATGAAAATCAGAGAATAGAGAAAAAAATCAGTATCACCATTGATAATCAATCTAAAGAGACAAAGCATTATTCCTTTGAAATCCCTAAAAAGATAAATGGCCTGCAATGGGAATTTCCAACCTCATTTCTAATCGAACCAAATAAGAAAAAGAAAATTACGTTTAAGGTAGAAATAACGCCTGGTGTTATCGGTGCGGGATTACATTATGGATATTTATACATTACCGAAGGAGAAAATAGAATTCACATCCCATATATGTATGTAATAGAAGAGCCAGATTACCCGAGAATCATGGGATTCCAGTTTGGTAAAGGCGATAAAAAAGACACTTTCCGGTATGAAATGTATTTACCTGGAGGTGCGGATGAATATGGGATTGCATTATATGATCCGGATACATTACGCTTCGTTGAATTTCTTGACTGGGAACGAAATGTTTCGAGGGGATTGGTAGAAAAGGAAGTAAATCGAAAAGAACGAAATCTCAACGGAATTTATAAAGCGGTGATATTTGTGAAAAAGGCAGGTAAAGAGGATATACTTGAAACGGAAATCATCTTTGATGACACGATGATAGGAAGCCACTAGAGATAGTGGTTTTTCTTTTTGTTACTAGTACAGGCTTTAGTTAATAAAAATAAAATTTTACAAATGTGAAAGTTTTGTGAACATCTAAAAACCTATGATAAATACTACGTTGATAGTACTTATTGAAAACACTGACATTTTGGTAAAATAAAACCATATGAAATATAGGGAAAATCAATTCTGAGAGTGTGAACTTTTTCACTGCAAACAATTGACATTAAAATGTGCCTATTGTATGCTTACAAAGGATATAAATGAGAAGGTTTTCATATAAGAAATTACTTGTAATATTAAGTATTTTCTGATTGTTTAACTTCATTCAGCACATTAATCTCTCACATCTATATTTGATGAGGTAAAATTAACGATATCCGATATCAATATAGGTTGAATTTTAGCTGAATTCAGTTAAAGCCACCGGCGGATGCCACGGATTTTCAAATGATATTTATCGAGCAAGCTCGATAAAATCCGGGCGCAAATACGCCAAGGCGTATTTGATAACCTATTTTTCACGCTGAAGTGAGGAATGCGGATGCGTAAAAACGATAAATATCCTATACGAGCCTATGCGCTCATGTCTGGTATTCTATCTCAACTCGTTGGATCAATTCTAGTAGGCATTTTCCTCGGTAGATGGATTGATCGGACACTAGACACCGAACCGCTGTTTTTAATTATCGGCCTTCTATTAGGACTAGCTACAGGAGTGTATGCAACACTACGCCTAGTCAACCACTATTTCTCGGGAGATTAACTTGATATGCATGATTTATCCGAAGCGTTTACGAGGTATCGTAAATATATATTCTTTTTGCTGGCGATTTACGCATTAGGCAGGGGATTTACGGCATACCAATCTATCTTCTTAGGTTTGTTCCTCGGAACAGTAGGAAGCCTCTACATACTATTTTCCTTGGTTCGAAAAAACAAGCAATTTAGTCAGGCTGTAGATGAGGGACGCAAGGTTCGTTCACTCGGGTCAGTATCTAGAATGGCAGTTGCAGGTCTAGCGGTGTTAATCGTAATGGAATATCCAGAGCAGTTTCACCTTGGCAGTACAATTATGGGATTAATGACGTGTTATTTCGTCATTATGATAGATTTCTTTTTTCAACAATTTCGTAAATAGACTTAAGCAAAAGCGCAATGACCATTTCATGTCAGCGCCGAGCTGAACAAATGGGAAGAGAGGTGAATACTGTTGGGTCACGAAGCTCCTACTAGAGAATTTTTAGGACTTTATTTTAACCTATCAAACATGTTAATGATCACAATTGCAAGTGTAATTGTATTCATTATCGCTGTACTGGGAACTCGTACTCTAGCGATGAAGCCAACTGGCGTTCAAAACTTTATGGAATGGGTTATGGATTTCGTAAAGGGAATCGTAGGTAGTACGATGGACTGGAAAACAGGAGGACGCTTCTTAACATTAGGGATTACATTATTAATGTATATCTTTGTTTCAAACATGTTAGGATTACCGTTCGCAGTTATAGTTGGCCACGAATTATGGTGGAAATCTCCAACTGCAGATCCAACCCTTACATTAACACTAGCTGTTATGGTTGTTGGATTGTCACATTATTATGGAATTAAGATGAAAGGCGCAAAGGAATACGGTAAAGATTTCTTTAAGCCAATGTCATTTATGTTCCCATTAAAGATTATTGAAGAGTTTGCTAACACTCTTACTCTCGGTCTCCGTCTATTTGGTAACATCTATGCAGGTGAAATTTTGCTAGGTTTAATAGCTGGAATGGCAGTGAGTGGTTATGGTGATAGTATCCTAAGTGGTATCCTTGGTTCAATCGGTGCATTTATTCCGATGCTAGCATGGCAAGGATTTAGTATCTTTGTTGGTGCCATCCAAGCGTATATTTTCGTTATGTTAACAATGGTTTATATGTCTCATAAAGTGAGCCATGACCATTAAAATAAACACCTTGTCCAGAAAGACACTTTTTGGACACAAAAATAATTACTAAATAATTTTTTATACAATTAAAGGAGGACTTTTTCAATGGGTTTATTAGCAGCAGCAATTGCAATTGGTTTAGCAGCACTAGGTGCTGGTATTGGTAACGGTCTTATCGTATCACGTACAGTTGAGGGCATGGCTCGTCAACCAGAAGCAAAAGGTATGCTTCAAACTACTATGTTCATCGGGGTTGCGTTAGTTGAGGCGATTCCTATCATCGCAGTAGTTATCGCGTTCATGGTATTCGGCGCTAACTCATAAGATAGAATTTCTCTGGCAGAGTCATCATTCTTTGAACCTAGTTTCTAGAAGATTGGTAAATCTGTAGTAACAAAATGGCGAAGATCATTCCAAGAGAACCTTCGCCATTCCTTTGTAGTTATTAAACAATACGTGTTTTTTATAGAGTAGAGGTAAGTGATTTGCAGAGAAATCTACTAATTGCGTTACCTCGAATAGAAGCTGAATTTAGGGACTTCCATCAATGATTGGAACTCTGAAAGGAGTGAATATGGGTGTTGATAGATCTTTTAGTTTTAGGTGCTGCAGCAGGACATGATGAGCCGCTTGTAAACCTTGGAGACATTATTTTCCAATTACTAGTATTTATCGTCCTTCTTGCATTACTTCGTAAATTTGCATTCGGTCCATTAATGGGTATCATGAAGCAACGTGAAGAACACATTGCAAATGAAATCGGTGCGGCTGAAAAAAACCATCAAGAAGCGAAAAAACTTGCAGAAGAGCAACGCGAATTCTTAAAGAAGTCACGTTCAGAAGCTGCTGAGTTAATCGAAAATGCACGTAAATTAGGTGAAGAGCAGAAAGAAGGCATTATCCAAGCTGCTCGTGAAGAAGCAAACCGTCTTAAGGAAGCTGCAAAACTTGAGATTGTTCAAGAAAAAGAACAAGCAGTTACAGCTTTACGCGAACAAGTTGCTTCACTATCAGTGTTAGTTGCTTCTAAAGTGATTGAAAAGGAACTTAGCCTTGCAGATCAAGAGAAGTTAATTAACGAATATATTCAAGAGGTAGGAGAAGGGCGATGAGCAAAGGAATCGTAGCAAAACGATATGCAGTAGCTCTTTTTCAAGTAGCAAAAGAACAAAATGCACTTGATCAGTTCGAGGAAGAAATTCGCACTGTTAAACAAGTGTTTTCAAATAATGAAGACTTTCAAAATGTCTTGAAAAATCCTAAACTCACAGTTGAAAGTAAAAAATCAATTGTAACAGAAGCCTTTGCTGGTTTTTCTCAGATGACGCTAAATACTTTGTATATCTTAATTGATCGTCATCGTGAAGACATCATTGCTGATGTTGCTGATGAGTTTGTTGCATTAGTAAACGATGAGAAAGGCATTGCGGAAGCGACTGTTTACTCAGTTCGTCCATTAACAAAAGATGAAGAAACAGGTCTTTCAACAGTGTTTGCTAGCAAAATTGGTAAACGTTCATTACGTATTCAAAACGTAGTAGATTCTAGTCTAATTGGTGGCGTTAAGCTGCGAATTGGAAATCGTATATATGATGGAAGCGTAAAAGGTAAGTTAGAACGCTTAGAGCGTGAACTTATCCGCTAAAAGATAGGGGTGAAATTCATGAGCATCAAAGCTGAAGAAATTAGTGCGCTGATAAAAAAGCAAATTGAAAACTATCAGTCTGAAGTTAAAGTGAGCGAGGTAGGTACGGTTATCAGTGTTGGTGACGGTATCGCACGTGCTCATGGCCTCGACAATGTCATGGCTGGAGAACTTGTTGAATTTTCAAATGGTGTCATGGGTATGGCACAAAACCTTGAAGAAAACAACGTTGGTATTATCATCCTTGGTCCTTTCACTGATATCCGTGAAGGTGACGAAGTACGTCGTACAGGACGTATCATGGAGGTTCCAGTTGGTGAAGCATTGATCGGCCGTGTTGTAAACTCTCTAGGACAACCAGTTGATGGTCTTGGTCCAATCGAAACTACAAAAACTCGTCCAATCGAAAGTCCAGCACCTGGTATCATGGACCGTAAATCTGTTCATGAACCACTACAAACTGGTATCAAAGCGATTGACGCTTTAATTCCAATTGGTCGTGGTCAACGTGAATTAATCATCGGTGACCGTCAAACAGGTAAAACGTCTGTTGCAATCGATACAATCCTTAACCAAAAGAACGAAAATATGGTTTGTATCTATGTTGCGATCGGACAAAAAGAATCAACAGTACGTGGTGTTGTTGAAACTTTACGTAAAAACGGTGCATTAGATTACACAATCGTTGTGACTGCTTCTGCATCACAACCTGCTCCATTATTATTCCTGGCTCCTTATGCTGGTGTAACAATGGGTGAAGAATTCATGTACAATGGCAAGCACGTTTTAGTAGTGTATGATGACTTAACAAAACAAGCATCTGCATACCGTGAACTTTCACTATTACTACGTCGTCCTCCAGGTCGTGAAGCTTATCCAGGGGATGTATTCTACCTACACAGCCGTTTACTTGAGCGTGCAGCTAAGCTTTCTGACGCAAAAGGCGGAGGTTCATTAACAGCTTTACCGTTCATTGAAACGCAAGCTGGTGACGTATCTGCATATATTCCAACAAACGTAATTTCGATTACTGACGGACAAATCTTCTTACAATCAGACTTGTTCTTCTCAGGTGTACGTCCTGCCGTTAACGCAGGTTTATCTGTATCACGTGTTGGTGGATCTGCACAAATCGGTGCGATGAAAAAGGTATCAGGAACGCTGCGTCTTGACCTAGCTTCTTACCGTGAGTTAGAAGCATTCGCACAGTTCGGTTCAGATCTAGATAAAGCTACTCAAGCTAAACTTAACCGTGGTGCTCGTACAGTTGAAGTACTAAAACAAGGTCTAAACAAGCCATTAGCAGTAGAAAAGCAAGTTGCAATTCTATATGCATTAACTCGTGGTTTCTTAGATGATATCCCAGTAGAAGATATCTCTCGCTTCGAGCAAGAGTACTATGTATGGTTAGATCATAACCGTAAAGAAATCTTTGATCATATCAAATCTACTGGAAAACTTCCAGAAGACGAAGCATTCGCTTCTGCGATCAATGACTTCAAAAAGACATTTGCAGTTTCTGAGTAAAACGAAATGCTGAAGCGACCGTTTAACGACGTACGGACTGAGGCCCACACGATGTGGGTCACACAGACGTTGCCACAGGACGTGGCGAACTTAGTCTGTGTTCATCCGCAGAGATAAAGGAAACACGATGAACGAAGTGAGTCGATGTTGACTTTCAAGGCTAGGTGAGCGCACGTCCTGTGCGCTAGCCTTACTAGCACATCCTGTGCGTCGTCGTACGGAGGGTGAGGGAAGTCTCGCTAGTCGTTGGGAGCTGAAGCTGGACACAATTAATATAAATGAAGCGACGTGCTTAAGCTCGTCGCTTATCTGAAAAAATACGCCAAGGCGCATTTGATCAAAAAAGGTGGTGAGAACCTTTGGCATCCTTACGTGATATTAAAACGAGAATTACGTCAACAAAAAAGACGAGTCAAATTACAAAAGCGATGGAGATGGTATCAGCCTCTAAATTTAGTCGTGCTGAATCGAATGCGAAATCGTTTGTTCCTTATATGGAAAAAATACAAGAGGTCGTTGCAAATATTGCAGCTGGTAGCACTGATGCGAATCATCCAATGCTAATAAGTAGACCTGTTAAAAAGACTGCTTATATCGTTATTACGTCAGACCGTGGTTTAGCAGGTGCCTATAACAGTAACGTACTTCGTGGTGCTTATCAAATGATGCAGAAGCGTCATAAAAGCGCAGATGAGTATACAGTTATTGCGCTTGGACGTGTAGCACGAGACTTTTTCGTAAAACGTGGAATTTCTGTTTCTCTAGAAATCGTTGGTTTATCAGATCAACCATCTTTTGCCGAGATTAAAGAAATTGCAAATAACGCAGTAAATATGTTCCAGGACGAGACATATGATGAGCTTTACATGTGGTATAACCACTTTGTAAGTGCAATTCAACATGATGTAACCGAGAAAAAATTATTACCATTAACAGATATCTCTGCTAATGATAAGAGAACTTCCTATGAATTTGAACCTTCACAAGAGGAAATTCTTGAAGTTCTGCTACCTCAGTATGCTGAAAGTCTCATCTATGGTGCACTCCTAGATGGTAAAGCAAGTGAACACGCTGCTCGTATGACAGCAATGAAAAATGCTACTGATAATGCGAAGGAATTAATTAATTCCCTTAGCCTTCAATATAACCGTGCTCGTCAAGCTGCAATTACGCAAGAGATTACGGAAATTGTTGGTGGAGCAGCAGCACTTGAATAGTATTAAAAATTAATTGAAAACATTTTATAAATTGGTGTTCAAAATGTGTGGAGAATCGAGCTGACGAATTGATTCGACGGAACTTTTTTCGGTCTTTTTGAACTACTGCTAAACGCAAGTTAGGAGGGAAAGCGATGACTAAAGGACGCGTTACCCAAGTATTGGGTCCTGTTGTAGACGTACAGTTTGACAGCGGGCATCTTCCTGAGATATATAACGCTCTTACAATTAAACATGCTGCGCGTGATGAAAATGAAGTTGATATCAACTTAACATTAGAAGTGGCTCTTCACCTTGGTGATGATACTGTACGTACAGTTGCGATGTCATCTACTGACGGTATTGTACGTGGATTAGAGGTAACTGATACTGGTAAACCAATTTCGGTACCAGTTGGTGACGTAACTCTAGGACGTGTATTTAACGTATTAGGTGAAAATATCGACCTTGATGCACCAGTTCCTGCTGATGCTCGTCGTGATTCAATTCATAGAGAAGCACCTAGCTTCGAACAACTTTCAACTGAGGTTGAAATTCTTGAAACTGGTATTAAAGTAGTAGACCTTCTTGCTCCATATATCAAAGGTGGAAAAATCGGTCTATTCGGTGGTGCGGGTGTAGGTAAAACAGTTCTTATCCAAGAACTTATCAACAACATCGCACAAGAACATGGTGGTATTTCCGTATTCGCGGGTGTAGGTGAACGTACTCGTGAAGGAAATGACTTATACTACGAAATGAAAGATTCAGGAGTTATTAGCAAAACAGCGATGGTATTCGGACAAATGAACGAACCACCAGGTGCTCGTATGCGTGTAGCTTTAACTGGTCTTACAATGGCTGAGTATTTCCGTGATGAGCAAGGACAGGACGTGTTATTCTTTATTGATAACATTTTCCGATTCACACAAGCAGGTTCTGAAGTATCAGCCCTACTCGGTCGTATGCCATCTGCCGTTGGTTACCAACCAACACTAGCAACAGAGATGGGTCGTTTACAAGAACGTATCACATCTACTAACATTGGTTCTGTTACATCTATCCAAGCTATTTACGTTCCTGCCGATGACTATACTGACCCGGCTCCGGCAACTACATTCGCTCACTTAGATGCAACAACTAACCTTGAGCGTAAACTTTCTGAGATGGGTATCTACCCAGCGGTGGATCCATTAGCATCTACTTCACGTGCTCTATCTCCAGAAGTTGTTGGTGAAGAACACTATAATGTTGCTCGTCAAGTACAATCAACATTACAAAAATACAGAGAGCTACAAGATATCATTGCTATTCTTGGTATGGATGAGCTTTCTGACGAAGATAAGTTAGTCGTGCTTCGCGCACGTCGTATCCAAAACTTCCTATCTCAAAACTTCCACGTTGCGGAACAGTTTACTGGTCAACCAGGTTCATACGTACCAGTAAAAGAAACTGTACGTGGCTTCAAAGAAATCCTAGAAGGAAAATACGACTATCTTCCTGAAGATGCGTTCCGTCTAGTTGGTCGAATTGAAGAAGCAGTTGAAGCTGGAAAGCGCATGGGTGTTGAAGCATAATTAACGGGACCTAGGAGGGTTTAAAATGAAGACAGTAAAAGTTAATGTCGTTACTCCTGATGGCCCAGTTTATGAAGCTGATGTGGAAATGGTAAGTGCAAAGGCTCAAAGTGGTGAGCTTGGTATTATGCCTGGACACATTCCAATGGTTGCTCCCCTTCAAGTAGGAGCAGTCAGACTTAAAAATGGAAGCAACACTGAACTTGTGGCTGTAAGTGGAGGCTTTCTTGAGGTTCGTCCTGATCAAGTAACAATCCTTGCTCAAGCTGCCGAAACAGCTGAAAGCATTGATGTTCAACGTGCGAGTGAAGCAAGACGTCGTGCTGAAGAACGCTTGCAGGCGAAACTAGACAATGTCGATTTTAAACGAGCAGAGCTCGCTTTAAAACGCGCCATCAATCGATTAAACGTAACACAGAATAAATACTAACATTTATGTAAAAACCCCAGAGGCATCAATAGTCTCTGGGGTTTTTGTGTTTGTTTAGGAAATATAAAATGTAAAAGCTGGTTACAAAGCATAGTGGTAATCGGGCAACTTCGTGGCTAATCGGGTACCTGCCCGGTATGATGAAGCTGGACAGGTACCAGCAAATCTTCTAATGCTTTATCCAGATTTTCTGCAGGTCAACAAATCCGAATGATGTGAATTTGACATCCTTGATTAAAGGGTGAAAGCTTCTTTTCTTGATAGGGTGATAGAGATATAAATAAAGATTTTCTCTTTTAATATAGCTCTCCACTTTATCAATCAGACGGTCTCTTATATTCTTATCGTCTTCATTCTTAATTTCCTCGAAAATACTGTTTATATACTCCAACTGGCCATCGCTAAAAAATCGATTAAAGATAAGAGATTTATTTAAAAATGCACCTATAAAAGAAAGATGATAGTCAGTAGAAGCAACATCCCCCATAAATAGTAAATCGGCTTCTTCTATTCGTTTGCCATATAACTCACTTAGTTGATATGTTTTTATTTCAAATTGTAATCCGAACTCCTCAGCTTCTCTCTTTAGCCATTCAGCTTCTTCAATATAGCTAGGATAACCCACTGTAAAAATAGTTAGAACTTCTCCTTGATAATGGGCTTTGTTTAAAAGATATGGTACAAGTTTTCTATCCTTGTGCTGGGGAGAGGCTTTCCAATAAAAATAACTGGAAGACTCTTTAAGGTTTGTTCTACCGACATCGACTGCCATTCGATTAACATCAAAAAGGTGAAAGATTGCTTCCCGAATAAAAGGATTATGTACGATCGTTTCTTTTTTAAAATTAAATGCTAAAAAACGAAAACCTACTTCAAATGATTCTTTATTAATAGGATTCTTTGACTCTCCGTCTTTACCGATTTCAAAGGAAGTAAGGTATTTAGAAGTTTCATGCTTAACACTATAAATCTCAACTTCATCAAGAAGTGGGCGGGTAAGAAAATAATGGTCAAAAGCGCGTAAAACAATTTTAGTATCTGTATTTTGCTTCATTTGAAAGGGACCCGACCCGATCCAGATTCTCTCATCAAACGGTTCATCCTTTGGCAAAATTGCTAAATTAGGAGAGCTAATGTATCTAAGGAAGAAGGGGTTTGATCTTTTTAATGTAAATTCAATTTTATAAAGTGATAGACAAGTAATCTCGATAATATCCTCGATTAACCATTGAAACGAAGACGAATTCTGTTGAAATCTCTGAAAGGTATGTTTTACATCCTCACTTGTAAGATAGCTCTGATTATGAAATCGTACCCCTTTACGCAGGTGAAAAATCCAATTTTTATGGTCATCACTGCTTTCCCAATGATGAGCTAAGTGAGGGTGAATAGAATCCTCATTGTCATCGTACGTTACAAGAGTATCACCAAGTTGTTGAAGTAAGTAGGACTCGAAGTTCATTGAAGTATGTAAAGGGTCTAGCGTTGTGATTTTTCGTGAGATGATGGTTCGTAATATATCGCCTGAATCCGTAGACGTTTGTAATCCAAACAACTCCTGAACTTCCCTTGAGATATTGGCAATCCATGTTTTCGGTATAGGTAGCTGCAATAACTGAATAATGTCCTCGATTTGATCCTTACGAATGAGTTTTTTTGCTTCCTCCTCGATTTCTGTTTGAAACGGTTGCTTGAACGTAATCGTTGAGGAGTTTCCACGACCTAACCCTGGAGAATAAACAATTTTTTCTTCTTCAGCAAGCTGCTTTAATTTCCTTTTTACGTTCTTAAGCGAACAAAACCAGAGAGTTTCGAGCTCAGATAATTTAAACTCTACGGAATTAGTAATCTCTCGGGGATAAAAATATGCACGCATTTCATAGTACATTAATTGTTTCATAGATACACCCGTGTCATTCAGATTTTTTTATTAAATGGTAGGAAAAGAGGACAATTTCAAGTTTATTATACCCTTTTTATGGAATTTTTCAAAAAGTATAGTTAATGTAGAAATACATTTTTGGAAATGGAGTGGAAGGGATATGAAGATTGTAGGTATTTGTGGAAGTTTACGAAGTAATTCCATAAATAAGGCATTGTTAGTTGAAGCGAGCAAGTTTCTTCCTAATGATTCTGAACTGGTAATTGCAGATATATCAAATTTACCGTTATTCGATTCAGATTTGGAGGGAGATTTACCCGTTTCTGTAAAAGAGCTTGTTGCTATCGTTAGTGATGCAGATGGTTACTTAATAAGTTGTCCAGAATATAATTCCTCGATTACTGGCGCGTTAAAAAACGCACTCGATTGGCTATCAAGGCCAGTAACTGGAACGCCACTAGTGAACAAACCAGTTGCAATTATGGGGGCAACACCAGGGGTACTAGCAACGATTCGAGCACAGATGCATTTAAGAGAGATTCTTTTTGCTTTAAATATGGACCTTGTAAGACGACCTGAATTACTCATCGGTCAAGCATTACAGAAGTTTAATGAACATGGCCATCTAACAGATGAAAGGGCACTCTCTATTATGGAAGAACTGGTCCAACAGTTAATGAAAAAAGTTAATTTTAGCCTGACTAAAGTTTAATAAAATCACATTATTGGATGGAGGTAGAGATAGTAATGAAAATCTTAATTATTGGCGCAACGGGAACGTTAGGAAGTGCTGTGCGTAAGAATTTAGAAGAAGTGGGCCATGAAATTATCACAGCGGGCAGGAATGGGGCGGATTTCTATGTCGACATAACTTCACATAATAGCATAAAAGCACTGTATGAACGTGTTGGGAAAGTTGATTCTGTAATTAGTACTGCGGGTGCAACTCATTTTGGACCACTTGAAGAACTAACAACAGAGAAAAATGAAGTCTCAATTGATAGTAAATTAAAAGGCCAAATAAACCTTGTTCTTTATGGCTTATCCTATGTAAATGATAACGGCAGTTTTACGTTAACGACTGGGGTTATTTTAGATGATCCAATTATTGCTGGGAGCTCAGCTGCAATGGCAAATGGGGGTGTAAGAGCATTTGTTCATGCATCGTCGTTAGAAATGCCTCGTGGTATCCGTATTAACGAAGTTAGTCCCAATGTGTTAGAGGAATCTATTGAGAAGTATGGGACATACTTTCCTGGGTTTGTACCGGTACCAGTTGAA
This sequence comes from Ferdinandcohnia jepli, assembly GCF_047246645.1. Classification (NCBI taxonomy): domain Bacteria; kingdom Bacillati; phylum Bacillota; class Bacilli; order Caryophanales; family Bacillaceae; genus Ferdinandcohnia; species Ferdinandcohnia jepli. Next base: position 20,974 of record NZ_JBFOKR010000008.1, on the reverse strand, counting down.
CGAGTGGCACAAGCATACAGAAAAAGTGTGGAAGGTGGGCAAACTGGAAAAACGTACAAAGTGTATTAGAAAATAACCGTTTACGTTTTTCCGTTACCTGTTTTTAGTAAGAGTTTAAATATGGATATGTATCAAAAAAGGCACCCCAATTGTGGTGCTTTTTCTAATAGAAACGATAAAACATCTTTTGGTTTTGGATTACTTAAAAGAGGTCAGATTTTCTTAACTTGTTCCCTTTTTGTTTAAAACAGGGATTTTATAATAAAAGTAACAAGAAAAAGTTGGAGGGTTAACGATATGAATAAGTTAACTGGAGTGTATATTGCTGCTATCGTGAATGCAACGATAGTGGGATTATCTTTTATGTTTACAAAGGTCGCTATTGAAGTTTCGTCACCTATGGATACATTAGGCTACCGCTTTTTAATTGCATGGATCGCCTTGACTTTATATAGAAAATATTTGGTCAAGGACCGGAAAAAATTGAGTCTTACAAACAATAAATCAATACTTTCCCTCTCTTTATTGGCATTATTTTACCCGGTACTGTTTTTTAGTTTTCAAGCATTTGGAGTCAATTTTGCCTCTTCAGCAGAAGGAGGAATTATTTTAGCATTTTCTCCTGCGTTAACAAGTATATTAGCCTTCTTCTTTCTGAAAGAAAAAATAAACATGATTCAGTTGCTGTTTATCTCGCTATCAATTTCTGGAGTTGTCTATATTTTTTATAACAATGGTATCTCACTTGAGGTTTCAAATCTGAAGTTAATGGGAATTGGATTTTTAATTATTTCATGTATTTCCCTTTCTGGCTATGCTGTAATTTCAAGGTATCTCTCGGTATCGTACACTCCAATTCAGTTAACATATGTGATGGTAACCCTCGGGTTAGTTTTCTTTAACGGTTTTAACATTGTTACTCGGTTAATTCAAGGTACTCTTATCGAGTATTTCCTATTAATTACGAGGGTAGACTTTACAGTTTCAGTGTTATTTTTAGGAGTTCTTGCAACATTCTTGACCTCATATTTATCTAATTACATTTTATCGAAGCTTTCGGCTACCAATATGAGTATCTTTTCGAATTTATCAACAATCATTTCAATATCAGCTGGGGCACTAATCCTTAATGAGGAAATTTACTTATATCATATAATAGGTTCCTTCATGATTATTATGGGTGTCTTAGGTACAAATCTTAGCAAGAGAAGTATTAATGAGTCGGTCACTGAATCAAAATTTCATAAATTATATGTAATAAATGGAGGTAGTAAAAATCGTGCACACACAGACAGTAGGAATTAAACAAAATGCAAATCGGCTATCAGATCAAAGCATTGTATTTATATTTTTAATGGGTGTTTTTATGGGGGCGATTGACCATGGGATTGTTGGCCCTGCACTGAGCTCTATTCTAGAGGCTTTCAATGTTTCTGCTTCATGGGGAACTTGGAGTTTTACGATATATACTCTTACGTTTGCAATAAGTATACCTATCTTAAGTAAACTTTCTGATCGGATTGGTAGAAAGCAAACATTTATGTTGGGGATATCATTATTTGCAATTGGCTCCACAATTGCAGCAATTGCAGCCAATTTTCCAATGTTTTTAATAGGGAGAGCTATACAAGCTATGGGGAGTGGTGGAATATTCCCAATAACATCGGCTCAGATTGTGGCTACCTATCCACCAGAGAAACGGGGAAGAGCATTAGGATATGTAGGAGTTGCGTTTGGAATCGGTACGATTTTAGGACCATCAGTAGGAGGACTCATTATTTCCTACTTCGAATGGCAATGGATTTTTCTAATTAATCTTCCAATCTCATTTATTGTGTTAATGATGGTTGCAAGGTACAAGCAAACTCAGCAGGTTATCGTTAAACCAATTGATTATAAAGGAATCTTTTTAGTAAGTATTACAATATTAGCAACCATGTATGGGATAACAAGCGGCAATCTAGTTTTCATTGGAATAGGAATTCTATTAATTCCTATCCTGCTAGGAATTGAGAAGAAACAAACGGACCCAGTGTTAAACAGTGCGTATTTTACAAGAAAGTCAACACTTGTCATTTTAGTTACGTCTTTATTTTCAGGTGTTGTAATGGCAACTTCGATTAACTTCTTACCGTATTTTTCTGAAGCAATCCTTCATTTAGAAAAAGGTAGTTCGGGAATTTTTGCTACACCATTTGCGGTTTCATCAACCATTGCTTCTCTAGTTGCAGGAATTTTAAGTGATAAAGTAGGTGCAAAGAAAGTACTAATCCTAGGATTCCTCATTTCACTAATAGGTTCAATATCGTTGGCTACTATTGTTTCGTCGCTTGAGTTATTTATGGTTGTCATCACGATTATGGGATTTGGAGTAGGTATTATTATTGGTGCACCTTTGAACATTCTAATTATGAATGAAATTAATCCTTTAGAAACCGGTCTGGCGATGGGATATTTAAGCCTGACAAGATCGATTGGATCAACATTAGGACCTGTAATTGGAGGAGCACTCATTGTTGCCTTTCCATCTGGTTTTTCCTACTTATTTATTTTAAGTTCGGTGGTATCTATTCTGAGCATATTAATTGTTGGGATGTTTTTAGAAAATGTGGCGAAGACAGCAAAGTAATAGAGAATCAAGGGCTTATTTCAGATTCCTTTTATCAAAAAGATAATACGTAAAACTCGTAAAAAGCAGTTGTTTATTCATTTTATAATACTAACTAACGTTAGTAAAAAACAGGAGTGATGATAGTGATAAAGCAAGTAATAGGTGGCTACCTACCGCGATTTTTAGACAAAGAGGGTCATATAATTGAAAATAGCATTTCAAAAATAGAAAAAATAAATCTCGGAGGTGTGGACCAATGGATTACCGTTAGAGGAAAACACAAAGACTTACCGCTATTATTATTTCTTCATGGCGGACCCGGGAGTCCCCAAACAGGTGCACAGCGGAAGTACCTGGCTGAGCTGGAAGAAAAATTTGTAGTAGTTAATTGGGACCAACGTGGTTCTGGAAAGTCATATTCCTCTCGAGTATCACCAGAGAGTATGAATGTAAATCAAATAGTAGCAGATGCCTACGAGCTCTCCCAATACTTACTTGCCCAATTTTATAAGCGAAAATTATACATAATGGGTCAATCAGTTGGTGCTGCGTATGGACTTTTGTTTGTACATAGGTACCCCGAAATAGTTAACGCCTATATAGGAATTAATCAACCTATTCATCGTGAGGAGGAAGAAAAAAGATCATATGAGTATGCGTATGAGATGGCAAAGAGAAAGGGAAATAGAAAGGCACAAAGAGAACTGAAAAAAATTGGGCCTCCTTCCAATGGTGTTTATCAAAAAATTGAGGATATGGTTTTGCAACGGAAATGGCTAACAAAGTTTAATGGTGTTACTTATAAAATGAATGCTGCATTGGTTAATCTGAGTTACATTATGAGTACTCATCTTACGTTAAAGGAAAAGGTATCCTTTATGAAGGGATTTGGGTTCTCCTCCAAAAATCTGTGGGATGAAATAACAGCCCTAAACTTTTTTGAGTTGGTTCCTGAAGTAAAAGTTCCGGTATTTTTGATTGCTGGACAGCACGACCGCATTGTCTTTCCAGAATTAATAGAGGAATATTATTTATTTTTAAAAGCGGAATACAAACAACTCGTAATTTTTGAAGAATCTGGTCATTATGCGTGCTTTGAGGAAAAAGAGAAGTTTATTGATTTATTGATTAATAAGGTTTTGCCAATCGGATTTGAGGGGCAAGTAGAGAATGTGGATTATGTAGTAAATGGCTAATTAAAAGATTGGTAAACGATTAAGTAAGGTTACCTTAAAAAGGAGGGATTGTATGACCAATTTTATATGCAATACATGTGGTGTACAGTATGACGCAACGAAAGAGGAACCAAAACTCTGTATCATTTGTTCTGATGATAGACAATATGTTCCTAGCAGTGGTCAAGAATGGACCAGGTTGGAAGATTATTTGAAGGAACCATATATGAATGAAATTACCAAATTGGAAGAAAATCTCTATAGTATTCAAACAAAGCCACAAATAGCCATAGGACAAAGAGCTTATTTAGTTCGAACGCCTGAGGGTAATGTCCTTTGGGATTGTATTACTTACCTAGATAGTAGAACGATTGAAGCAATCAATGATTTAGGAGGAATACAGGCAATTGCTCTATCACACCCTCACTATTACAGCACGGTTGTAGAATGGGCGGATGTATTTGGTTGCCCGGTTTATATTCATCAATCAGATCAACAATGGATTACAAGACAAAGTCCTCGCTATCATTTGTGGGATGGAGAGGAATCTGTGTTAATGCCAGATATAACGCTTATTAACACTGGTGGACATTTTAAGGGGAGCTCCGTGTTACATTGGAAAAAGGGTTCGAAATCAGATGGGACATTATTGGTTGGAGATACCATTTTTATTGTACCAGACCCCGGTTGGGTTAGTTTTATGTATAGTCACCCAAACCGTATTCCTTTGCCTGTTCATGAAGTGAAAAAGATAAAACAGATACTAGAAAAATATGAATTCACTTCTATTTATGGTGCTTTCGAAAGTAGAATTGAAAAGGATGGGAAAAGTTCCGTTATAAAATCAGCAGATCGTTATATCTATCATCTTGAGAGAGGTAATTAAATTTAGGAAGATAGTTGGTTCTAAAGGAGTTAGTGCTAATTAAAACTGCTAGCATTGAATTGAATATTATATTTAACCCCAGAAGCGGGAGTGCTTTTGGGGTTTTTGGTTTTGGTTACTTTGTGGGGTTGGAGTTAATGTGAGAATGGTGGATGGACCCTTGCGGGTCTTTAAATTAAAGGGATTTTTTGTGATTATGGGTAAATTTAAAAAGCGCTGGGTAGTAGACGGAGGTGATTGTTAAATTTCATATGAAAGATGTGATGCATGTCATTGACGATTTTTGAATAGTTTAATAGGGTTAGGGGTGGATAATGTTTTAGTGCGATAGTTTGGGGGATTGGGGACAGGTGGAATTATTAGATTAGCTGGAACTTCGTTCCAGATGATGAATTCCTTTAAAACCCTAGATTCCAGAAAAGAAAAAAACCTTTTAGATTCTAGTAATTCTGAGTCTGGTAGTACGCCAAAAAGCCTGGCGGCTTTTTGGCTAGGGGGAGGGGACAAGGTGTCGACAAGTTGGGTACGGCTTTCTATATGGGGTGGAAATTACCTTTTTGATGAAGCTACGCTTCATCATTTCAGCCTATCGGCTGAAACAATAAAATGAATGAGAATTTGCTTGGAAAAGCTAGCTTTTCCCGCGGCATTCTCATTCATTTTATTGAAAAGGTATTTTCCGTGAATATGTGCCAGGTTTGGTCGACACTTTGTTGGTAAAAGTGCTATAATGTTATCGGTTACATGTTTAAATATTTTTATCACTACAAATTTTTCGAGAATATCGGAGGGGGCTGCATGGAAGATTTTTTGAATCAGTACTTGAACAATTACTTAATTGTGGTTGTCTTCTTGTTGTTGGGGATTATTTTACCTATTGTGGCATTGACTCTTGGTCGTTTTTTGAGACCTCATGCGCCGAGTGAAGCGAAGGCTACTACATATGAGAGTGGGATTGAACCATTTCATGATTCACGTGTACAGTTTAATGTAAGGTATTATATTTTCGCTTTATTATTCGTTATTTTTGATGTAGAGACAGTCTTTTTATATCCATGGGCTGTTGCTTACGATAAACTTGGTATTTTTGCGTTAATTGAGATGTTCATTTTCGTTGTAATGCTCGTTATCGGCTTAGTTTATGCATGGAAGAAGGGCGTGTTGAAATGGATTTAAAAATTGATGGTATTTCAGATTTAGAGATGGAAGAATTGAAGAGAAGTGTATTCATAACGACGCTGGAGCAAGTGAAGGGATGGGCACGTAGTAATTCACTATGGCCACTTACATTTGGTCTGGCTTGTTGTGCGATTGAGATGATGGGTACAGGCTCTTCTCACTATGATTTAGACCGTTTTGGATCGTTTTTCCGTACTTCCCCACGTCAGTCAGACTGTATGATTGTGTCGGGTACTGTTACGAAGAAAATGGCTCCTGTTTTAAAGAGATTATATGATCAAATGCCTGAACCTAAGTGGGTTATTGCGATGGGGTCTTGTGCGACTGCAGGGGGTCCTTATGTAAAATCATACGCGGTGGTTAAAGGGGTAGACCAAATCGTACCAGTTGATGTGTACATTCCGGGTTGTCCTCCAAATCCAGCGGCACTTATTTACGGGATTAATAAATTAAAAGAGAAGATTCGCTATGAGGCTAAGACAGGGAAGAAGGTGATCTAGCGTGAGCGATGAAAAAGATCTGGAACAACAAAAACGTGAGGCTGCGGAGCGAGCGAAGGAGCTTGCGAAGCAACGTCTAGCTGAGAAACAAGCAGCTGAGGCAAAGAGTGAAGAAAAGCCTAAGGAAGAAAACATAGATATAGCGAAAGCGAAGGCAGCAGCTGCAGCAAAAGCCAAAGCGGCGGCACTTGCGAAGCAGAAAGCAGCAGAACAAGCAGCTGAACCTGTAAGTGAAGAAAACACTTCACAAGAAGAAAATATTGATCTAGCAAAAGCGAAGGCGGCAGCAGCGGCGAAAGCGAAAGCAGCGGCACTCGCAAAACAGAAAGCGGCTGAGCCGAAAAATGAAGAAACTTCTTCTGATGATAAAGACCTTGCTAAGCAAAAGGCGGCAGCGGCAGCGAAAGCGAAAGCAGCGGCATTAGCGAAACAAAAAGCAGCAGAAGCTTCAAAAGAAGAGTCATCAGATGGTGACGACCTTGCAACGGCAAAAGCAAAAGCTGTAGCAGCAGCAAAGGCGAAGGCGGCTGCATTAGCTAAGCAAAAAGCGGCAGAGGCTGCAAAGGGAAGTTCATCCGACGATGACGACTTAGCGAAAGCCAAAGCGAAGGCAGTAGCAGCTGCGAAGGCAAAAGCGGCAGCACTTGCAAAGCAAAAGGCAATGGAAGGTGCTGGAGCAGATTCTGGTGATGATGAGGCTGCAAAAGCGAAAGCCAAGGCAGCGGCAGTAGCAAAGGCAAAAGCAGCAGCGGCGGCAAAGGCAAAAGCGAAAGCCGCAGGTGGAGAAGCTGGAGATGCTGATGATCTTGCAAAAGAAAAAGCGAAGGCAATTGCAGCAGCAAAAGCAAAGGCAGCGGCAGCAGCTAGAGCTAAATCAGCAAACGCTGGAGCAGATGAGGTTGTTGAAGAAACAAAGCCTTCTCCAAATCAACCATATCTAGAAAAGTATGTAAAAGTAATAAAAGAACATTTAGGTGAAGTTTTAGAAGACTCATATATTAATACTTTATCAAAAGACGTACCTACTCTAGTGGCAAAGCCAGATACATATTTTAAAATAGCAGAATTTTTAAAGTATAATGAGCAATTGGGTTTTGATTATCTATCCGAATTACACGGAACCGACTTTCAAACGCATATGGAAGTGTATGTACATCTATTCTCATACAAAAATAGACAATCAGTTGCTCTTAAGGTGAAGATTGACCGGGATGAACCGACAATTCAATCGTTACAGCCACTTTGGGAAGGTGCGAATTGGCCAGAGCGAGAAGCGTTTGACTTATTAGGTATAAGCTTTACTGGTCATCCGAATTTAACAAGAATTCTATTACCAGATGATTGGGTGGGTTATCCACTTAGAAAAGATTATGAACCGTATGATGTGGAGGTGTAGCATTTGATTCGTACAGAAGAAATGCTCCTAAACGTAGGACCACAGCATCCAAGTACTCACGGAGTATTCCGCCTTGTTGTAAAAATTGACGGGGAAATAATTAAGGAAGCTACACCGGTAATTGGGTATCTACACCGTGGTACCGAAAAATTAGCAGAAGATCTGCAATATACTCAAATTATTCCTTATACAGACCGCATGGATTACCTATCAGCAATGACAAATAACTATGTACTTTGTCATGCTGTAGAGACAATGATGGATATTCAAGTACCAGAGAGAGCGGAGTATCTGCGTGTTCTTGCAATGGAGTTAGGAAGAGTTGCAAGCCATCTGGTATGGTGGGGAACGTATTTGCTTGATATCGGAGCAACGACACCGTTTTTATATGCGTTTAGAGAACGGGAAATGATTATCAACCTATTAAATGAACTTTCAGGAGCTCGTTTAACGTTCAACTACATGCGTGTAGGAGGAGTTAAGTGGGATGCACCAGAAGGCTGGATTGAAAAAGTAAAAGAATTTGTTCCTTATATGAGAAGTCAACTTCCTGGGTATCATCAGCTTGTAACAGGGAATGAGATTTTCCGTGACCGTGTAATCGGTGTAGGAAAATACACGAAAGAAGATGCATTAAACTACTCATTAAGTGGAACGAACCTTCGTTGTACAGGAGTTAAATGGGACTTACGTAAAGATGAGCCATACTCCATTTACGATCGATTCGACTTTGATGTGCCAACTAGAGATGGTGGAGATGCGTGGGCACGCTACCATTGTCGTATGGCTGAGATTGAAGAGTCACTAAAAATTATTGAGCAAGCTGTTGAACAATTCCCTGAAGAGGGAGAAATCATGGCAAAAGTACCGAAAATCATTAAAGCACCAAAAGGTGAAGCGTTTGTAAGAATCGAGTCACCTCGTGGAGAAATTGGTTGCTATATTGCAAGTGATGGTAAAAAAGAGCCATATCGTTTGAAATTCCGACGTCCGTCATTTTACAATCTCCAAATCCTCCCGAAACTTTTAAAAGGTGAGAATATGGCAAATCTAATTGCAATCTTAGGTGCAATTGATATTGTTCTTGGGGAGGTAGACGGCTAATGATCGATAGTTTATTAAATTCACCTCCAAGCTGGGCGAATTTTGGTATTTACTTTTTATTAGCGACCGTATTACTTTTAGTTATCCTTGGCTTTGTTACTTACGCGATACTTGCTGAACGTAAAGTAATGGGTTTCATGCAGGCGCGTCAAGGTCCGAACCAAGTTGGTGGACGTTGGGGACTTTTACAGACAGTAGCCGACGTTTTGAAGCTTCTACTAAAAGAAGATGTGATTCCAAAGGTTGCGGATAAACCGCTATTCATTTTAGCACCGGTAATCGCATTTGCTCCTGCTTTCATGGTTGTGGCAACACTTCCTTTTACAGATAACTATAAATTTGCTGATATTGGAGTTGGATTACTCTACTATATTGCCATATCTGGAATCACTACAATTGGAATTGTAGCAGGTGGTTGGGCATCCAATAACAAATATGCGCTCATGGGTGGAATGCGTGCTGCGGCACAAATGATATCTTATGAGATTCCACTTGTTATGTCTGTAATCGGAGTTATTTTATTATCTGGAAGCTTAAATCTATCAGATATCGTAGAAGCACAGGACAAGGTTTGGTTCATCTTTGCGCAGCCAATTGCATTTGTCGTCTTCTTTATCGCATCAGTGGCAGAGTTGAATCGTGTTCCATTTGACTTACCTGAAGCAGAATCTGAAATTGTTGCAGGTTTCCATGTTGAATACTCTGGTTTTAGATGGGCCTTCTTTATGCTAGCTGAATATGTATATATGTTTGCAATGGCAGCTTTAACAACTGTACTGTTCTTAGGTGGCTGGAAGCCGGTTTTATTCTTAGACTTTATACCTGGTGCAGTTTGGTTCTCATTAAAATTTGGTTTAATCGTATTTATCCTAATCTGGTTCCGTTCAACCTTCCCGCGTTTACGTGCGGACAGACTAATGGAATTCGGCTGGAAGGTACTTTTACCAATCGCTTTAGCGAATATATTCCTATCAGCGTTAATTAAGGAATTGTTTTATTAAGGGCTGCTTTAGTAGGGAAATAAATAACTGAATTCTATGTTTTCCGAAGGGTGATTGGAGCGTATGGCACGAGACTCCTGCGGGAAAGTCATAGGATCGTCTACTAAAAACCGCCACGTCCTGTGGCGAACGTAGACGTCAGCACATCCTGTGCAAGTCAGGTGAGACCCCGCAGGAGCCTGCGACGAGGAGGCTCACGGTCCGCCCGCGGAAAGCGAGTGCCAGGAGCGGAAATCACCAAACCTTCTAATCCGCACCTTACTGAAAAAGCAAGAAATAGCACACTTTTAAAAAAGAAATTAATTTGTTTTACCATTCGTAGATGCTCAACTTTTAAAAAAGGGGTGACAATACATGATTGGCTTACTGAAAGGTATGAAATATACCCTTAATCAATTGACGTTAAAGAAAGTAACATATGATTATCCGAATGAGCCGCTACCACTACCGGATCGCTTCCGTGGTATTCAGAAGTTCTATCCGGAAAAGTGTATCGTATGTAATCAATGTGCCAATATTTGTCCAACTGACTGTATTCAGTTAACTGGTAAAAAGCACCCTGACCCATCGAAAAAAGGGAAGGTCATTGATACGTATGACATTAACTTTGAAATTTGTATCCTTTGTGACCTATGTACAGAGGTTTGTCCAACTGAAGCAATTATCATGACAAATAATTTCGAACTAGCTGAGTACAGCCGTGATGATTTGTTTAAGAACTTGCAATGGTTAGACGAAAACGATACAAACTTGCGAAAGGAGAATAAAGCGTGAGTTTGACTGGAGAATTTTTAGCATTTATAGTCCTGGCAATTAGTGCGCTTGGCGGCGGTATTTTAATGCTTAACCTCCAAAAAGTCGTACACATGGTTATCGCACTGGTTTTCACCTTTATTAGTATCGCGGGTTTGTACGTATTGCTTCATGCAGAATTTGTCGCAGCTGTACAGGTGCTTATCTACTCAGGTGCAATTACCATTCTAATGTTATTTGGAATCATGCTTACACGCCACAATGATACAAGCGAACCTGTGGTTAGTGTTGGTCGTCAGATTTTAGTAATCGGTGGAATTCTTACATTCGGTGTTGCAGTATACTTTGGAATTTATAATTTAGATTTTGGTCAGCAGGCAACAGAATTACATGTAAACAATACTGAACAAATCGGAATCGAGCTTTATTCTAAATATGTGATTCCATTTGAATTAACATCTGTTGTGTTACTCGTTGCGCTAGTTGGTTCCATTATTTTAGCGAAAAAAGACAATGAAGAGGAGGCGGATGGGGAATGAGTTCAGTTCCATTAGCAGCCTACCTTGTATTAGCATTAATGCTGTTTTGTATCGGCCTATATGGTGCTCTTACGAAGCGAAATACTGTAATTGTATTGATTTCGGTTGAGTTGATGCTAAATGCAGTGAATATCAACTTTGTGGCATTCAGTAAATACGGAGCTGCGCCAGGAATAACTGGTCAAATCTTTTCTCTATTTACAATTGCAATTGCGGCAGCTGAATTTGCTGTAGGATTAGCGATATTAATGGCGTTATACAGAAACCGCCGTACAGTTAATATTGATGAAATGAACACAATGAAGCATTAACTTTAATCAAACAAGTCCTTACATCGTTAGTAAGGGATATCGTATTAGAAAATTACCGGTAAAAAGAATAGTGGAAGGAATTCCACACTTTTAACCGTAAGTCAAAGAAGGGGATTGTGATACGATGATGGAAAATGCATGGATCATACCGCTTTTCCCGCTTATCTCTTTTTTGTTCCTTCTTATATTCGGTAAACGATTGAAGGAGTCGAGTGCCTACGTAGGCATTCTGTTAACTCTTGTTTCATTCGTATACTCGGTGTTGGTTCTCTTTGATCGCTTTGGGAATCCAACATATAAATATGAGAGCACGTGGTTATCAATTGGGGATGTTCACTTAACAGCGGGTTTTGAAGTCAATCAATTAAATGCACTTATGTTAGTCGTAGTATCGCTTGTCAGCTTTTTAGTACATATGTATTCGAAGGGATATATGCACGATGACGAGCGCTTTCCAGTATTTTATGCGTACCTTGGTCTATTCACATTTGCGATGCTTGGCTTAGTTATTTCGCCAAACCTTCTGCAAACGTATATTTTCTGGGAGCTAGTTGGTGTCGGTTCCTTCCTATTAATTGGTTTCTACTTCTTTAAAGAAGAAGCTAAGGCTGCAGCGAAAAAGGCGTTTATTATGACGCGTATTGGAGATGTTGGCTTATTAATCGGGATGATCCTATTATTCTGGCAAGTAGGTAGCTTTGAATATGATGAAATTTTCTCTGCAGTAGAAGCAGGAGCCATTTCATCAACAATGATCACATTAACGGCAATCTTAATCTTTGTTGGAGCAGTTGGTAAATCGGGTCAGTTTCCACTTCATACATGGTTACCTGATGCGATGGAAGGTCCTACACCTGTTTCAGCTTTAATCCACGCAGCAACTATGGTTGCGGCTGGGGTATATTTGGTAGCTACAACCTTCCCGTTATTCGCAGCAAGTGAAACAGCTATGTTAACAGTGGCGGTTGTAGGAGGAATCACTGCTATCTTTGCAGCATCAATTGGTTTAGCTCAAAAGGATATCAAACGTGTGTTAGCATATTCAACTGTAAGTCAGTTGGGCTATATGATGTTAGCTTTAGGTTCTGCAGGTTATGTAGCGGGTGTGTTCCATCTGATGACACATGCATTCTTTAAAGCATTACTATTCCTGGCTGCAGGTAGTGTTATCCATGCAGTTCATACACAGAACATTGAAGAAATGGGCGGATTATGGAAAAAGCTTCGCGTAACTGGACCGTTATTTTTAATCGGTACATTAGCGATTAGTGGTGTTCCGTTATTCTCTGGTTTCTTTAGTAAAGATGAAATTTTAATTGCCACTTGGGCACACGGTAATTATGTCTTATTCTGGTTAGCAGTTATTGCTGCATTTTTCACGGCATTTTATATGTTCCGCTTGTTCTTCATGGTATTTACAGGTGAATCAAGAGGAAAGCAAAAAAATGTACATGAGTCTCCATCTGTTATGACAATTCCAATGATCGTGTTAGGTATCCTTGCAGTTGTTGCTGGGTATGTGAATACACCTTGGTTTGGTACATTTTTAGGTGACTGGTTAGTGGAAGGTACAGAAGCGTACGGACATGGCCATATTGAAGGTCCAGCTTGGATCATGATTGTGGCTACAGTAGTGTCATTACTAGGAATTTTATTAGCTTATTTAATGTATAGTAAAAAATCAGTATCAAGAGACTGGCTTAGCTCACGAGCACCAATTCTGTACAACATTGTTTACAACAAATACTATATTGATGAGTTCTACAATATGTCAATTGTGTATGCGACAAAGGTATTTAGTATTTTCCTACGTTATATCGATGAATTCTTAGTAGGTGGAATTGTCAAAGGTGTTGCTGCAGCAACTCAAGGTATTGGTAAGCTTGGAGCTAAGATTCAAAACGGTCAAACACAAACATATGCATCAATCGCGTTTGTTGGATTGGCAGTTCTTCTACTAGTTATGGCTTTAACAGGGGGGTACTTAAAATGAGTTCATTCATACTTTCACTTTTAGTATTCTTCCCACTTTTAGGTATAATTGTTCTTACTTTTGTGCCAAAGACAGAAGAAAAAACACTAAAGCTGGTTGGATTTTTAGCTACTTTACCATCACTTGCTCTTGCACTCTATGTGTACGGATTTTACCGCGGTGGCGGCGAGCTTGATACGTTTAAGGAAAGCCTTTATTGGTTTGGCTTTTTACCAAAGGGCAATCCATGGGAAGTTAACTATGAATTAGGAGTAAACGGTCTGTCGTTAGTTTTAGTTCTGTTAACAACGGTGATTGCTACACTTGCAGCACTTGCTTCCATTCATATTAAAAAGGAATGGAAAGGATATTTCATGTTATTCCTTTTACTTGAACTAGGAATGCTTGGAGTATTCACCGCAAGTAACTTAATCTTATTCTTTGTTTTCTTTGAAATGACGCTTATCTCCATGTTCTTCTTGATTGGGAAATGGGGTTACTTTGAAAAAGAAAAAGCAGCGTTCAGCTTTTTAATCTATAACGGAATTGGTTCAGCAATATTATTAATTGTCATCATGATAATTTTTGCTAAAGCAGGAACAACCAATATTTCAGCACTAACATCTATATTTGCGAGTCCTCCTGATAAGCTGCCAATTCCAGGTGAGTTCTCAGAGGATTTACGTTACGGATTGTTAGTCGCAATACTAATTGCATTTGGAATCAAGCTTCCGATTTTTCCATTGCATACATGGATGCTTCGGGTTCACGTACAAGCACCACCTGCAATTGTTATGATTCACTCAGGTATCTTACTTAAAATTGGGGCATTCGGTATTATCCGTTTTGGTATGGGATTTTTCCCTGAAGAATTTACGACACTGGCTCCAATCATCGCCGTATTAGGTGTGGTGAATCTTCTATACGGTGCATTTTTAGCGTTTGTACAAAAGGATTTAAAAATGGTCCTCGCATACTCAAGTATCTCGCATATGGGGATTGTCTTAATCGGACTTGGATCAATGAATGAAGCAGGAATTCAAGGTGCGGTTTTCCAAGTCGTATCTCACGGATTAATTTCGGCACTATTGTTCTTCCTCATTGGTGTTATGTATGAGCGTGTAGGAACATCGTATATCGAAAAACTTGGTGGTCTAGCAAAAGTTATGCCGCTTACTGCAGGCTTTTTACTAGTAGGTGCAATGGCATCACTTGGGCTACCAGGAATGTCTGGGTTCGTAAGTGAATTCATGGCCTTCTTAGGTCTATTTAAAGTAATGCCGGTACTTGCTGCCATCGGGGCAATCGGTATAATTATGACAGCTGTGTACTTATTACGAGCTGTGCTAAATGTGACGTACGGAAAAGCAAACAATTTGTATGATGGTGCATTCGATATACGTCCAATCGAAATGGTACCAGTATTTGTTTTACTCGGCTTTATCGTATTAATTGGTGTTTATCCTAACGTGCTTACACAGCCACTGCAGATTACACTTGAAACTATCATGCTTGGGTTAGGAGGGTAAGCCGGATGGATATAGATACACTGTTAAGTTATGAGTGGGGAGTCATGGCACCAGAGTTTATCATCCTCGGTGTTGCAACCCTTCTGTCATTATTAGACTTATTTATGGGAAAAGACAAGGATCGTAAGCCACTGGCGTGGGTAGGAATTGCAGGAATCATTGCGGCGATTGCTTTTACCGTTTCCTTCATTGGAAATGATGTAACGTCTATCTTATTTGATACATTCCGTCTCGATTCCTTTTCAATTGCGTTTAAATTAGTACTACTGGTCGGAGCTGGGTTGGTTTTACTTTTAGCAATGAATTATGAACCAAACGACGGTCTCGAGCACCGTGGAGAGTTTTACTACTTATTCCTAACTGCTTTGTTAGGCTCCATGATTATGACGTCAAGCTCAGATTTAATAACATTATTTGTCGGTTTGGAATTACTATCTATTTCTTCTTATGTCTTGGCTGGACTTCGAAAGCGTAATAAGCTATCAAATGAATCGGCGATGAAATACGTTATTAATGGAAGTATTTCAACCGCAATCTTCTTATTCGGTGTAAGTTATGTATATGGATTAGCAGGTACAACGAATATTAGAGAGATTTTTTTAGTACTTAGTACTCCGGCCGATAGCCAATATATTTACTTGATGGCAATTGCACTATTTATGATGTTTGTTGGTCTTTCCTTTAAAATTGCAGCTGCTCCATTCCATATGTGGGCACCTGATGTTTACCAAGGGGCTCCAACACCAGTTACGGCATTTTTAAGTGTTGTATCTAAGACAGCAGGCTTTGTCATTATCTTACGTCTGATAATCACTCTGTTCGTTCAGGCGCCATCAGGTGATGGAGAAGCACCATACTTATTGTTCCACCTTCAGGATTACTTAGCTATTCTAGCTGGTGTAACGATGATTATTGGTAATACAATTGCTCTAAGACAGCGTAATATCAAGCGTTTAATGGCGTATTCAAGTATTGCGCATGCAGGATACTTATTAGTAGCATTTGTCACTTTCTCTTATTTTATGATGGATGCAATCTGGTTCTACCTCGTAGCATATCTGTTCATGAACCTTGGTTTCTTTGCGATACTCCAAGTGATTACGCAAAAATCAGGTTCTGAGGATATTAGCCAATTCGCGGGACTTTATAAGCGTTCACCGGTAACTGCAGTTGCGTTAGGAGTATTCATCCTTTCATTAGCTGGAATACCTGGTACTGCAGGATTTATTGGGAAGCTTAAAATCTTTATCGGTGCTTTTATAACAGATCCAGCACACTATGTACTTGCATCGGTTATGATTGCAACAACAGTAATCTCTTATTTCTATTACTTTGGAATCCTTACTCAAATGTTCTTTAGACCTGCTACCGATGATAGCAAAGTTAAGCTCCCAGCAGGAGTACTAGCAGTAGTGATTATCGCAGTATTAGGAACAGTCGGCTTCGGTATTTTCCCAGGAGTTGCATTTGAATTCATCCAACAATTCGGGAACTTTGCCGACTTTATTAGATAAAATATTTTTAGCGGCAGCTATATGAGAGTTATAGCTGCTGCAGTTTTCATTATTGCAGGGGTGTTATACAAGGAAGAGGTATGGGGATGCCTCTTCTTTTTTTTATGTACGCACGTTGAACAGAGGATTAAAACGTATTATCAGATGTTGATGTTAATACAGAAGAAATAAATTTTACAATTGAACAAGGGATTTTATGTATGGAGTGTTGTAAAATAGAAATCGTGTGGAATTAAACGCGGCGTTATTTAACTTATAACTGTTATTGAAATTATACATAAAGGAGTGTTTTCATGCTTGCAGGTTTTGGATACCAAGCACTAATTAGCATAATCTCTCATTTAATATTTATCATCATTACCTGGTGGGCCTTACAAGGTATCCGCTATGAAAAACTAATTAAACCCAATCACGTGATCCAAGCGCGTATCTTATTAATCCTACTAACCATCGCAATCGGCTCAACCGTAAGCAACTTCTTTCTAGACTACCTACTATGGTCCCAACAACTACCGATGCTATTTTAAAACGAGGAGTGTCCTCTCCAGAAATACAAATGTCTTTTTGTGGTGCCTGACACACCGAAATGCTGAGGCTTTTTTATAGGAACATCGACTAAAACCCGCCACGTCCTGTGGCGAACGTCGATGTCAGCACATCATGTGCAAGTCCGAGAAGTGCTGGCCGACTAATGTCGCCACGTCCTTATGTCTTCGTCGGCACTTGCACGTCCTGTGCTTCGAAACCCTGACGAAGGAGGCTCAAGCCTCCGCAGGAAGGGTGAAGCTAGTCTCGAGCTGCTTAAAAGCACTAAGGAAGACTTCTAGGAGAGTAACCTTCGCAGGTGCAAGCTATGCTTGCTCCGAAAGCTTTTGCGCAAGATACTCGAAGAAGATAATTCAGGTAGGAAAACTGGCTAGGCGCTGAAGCTGAACAACACATTGGGGATAGTGTGGATATTGTGGAAATCTATATGCTCAAGTAAAGGATAGTATAGGCTTCTCCACTATATTCCACGTATTTGAATGGTGGTTTTGGCAAAAATGTTACTATGGAGAGGAAGTAGTGAAAAGGTAGAATTAAAACATTTCCTAGTATGCCAATGATAAAGAAAAATACGTTGGTTTTTTATGGAACAGACCAGGTGAAGTTGGTTTAGCGCAGTAATTATAAGGGAAAAGAAAACCTAGGAAGTATGACCAATTATTGGGAAATGGTTGATATTGTAAGGAGAAAGGACTTTTTTCTAATGTGATGAACCTACTGCTAAACAATACTTTTGTACTATAGCAAGTAATGTGACAAATTTCTCATCGTAAAACCCTCATAAAGAAGAAGTTCCTTTCGAATTTAATGTATCATGTGAAGAATGACTAGAATTTATTCGTTATTGTACTATTATCATCCTTCCATATAAAAAGACAAATGTCGACACGTTATTAGAAAATCCCACAATTTTCACTTGTACACAGAGATGGTTGAATGATATGATGAAAATGATTTTGTGAAAAACGATCGTTCATAAAAAGATCTACATTGCATTGCAACCCCGATTTTTTGAGTAGAGACATTTGCCCGGGTGTTTGCATATACTACAGCAGTGTGAAAGATAAATTTTCCACTATCAGAAATGAAACGTGTAAGATTGGGTTCCATAAAGACATGCAAGTAGGAACACCAATTGTCATGCATGAATATTAATATAGAGAAAATGGGACGCGGAGGGGAATACCTTGGAAAAAATCATCGTCCGTGGCGGTCGTAAGCTTAACGGCACTGTCAAAGTAGAAGGCGCAAAAAATGCCGTTTTGCCAGTAATCGCTGCATCCTTGTTAGCTAGTAATGGAAAAAGTATTATAAACGAAGTACCCACGCTCTCAGATGTGTATACGATTAATGAGGTGTTGCGTTACTTAAACGCAGATGTAACTTTCGAAAACAATCAAATCGTTGTAGATGCATCAAGAGAGCTAAAAACAGAAGCACCTTTTGAGTATGTTCGTAAAATGCGCGCATCCGTTTTAGTCATGGGATCATTGCTTGCACGTAATGGCCATGCTAGAGTGGCTCTACCTGGCGGCTGTGCAATTGGGTCAAGACCAATTGATCAACATCTTAAAGGCTTTGAGGCAATGGGTGCAGTTGTAAAGGTTGGAAATGGATATATTGATGCAGAAGTCAAAGGAAGACTTCGTGGAGCTAAAGTATATATGGATTTCCCAAGTGTAGGAGCTACTGAAAACATCATGATGGCTGCAACACTTGCTGAAGGGACTACTACAATTGAAAATTGTGCGAAAGAACCTGAAATTGTCGATTTGGCTAACTTCCTAAATGCTATGGGAGCAAAAGTTCGCGGAGCAGGAACTGGTACAATCCGTATTGAAGGTGTCGATGAATTACATGGTGCTATTCATAATATCATTCCTGACCGTATTGAAGCAGGTACATTTATGGTAGCAGCAGCTATTACCGGAGGAAATGTCCTTGTTCAAGGAGCAGTTCCAGAACATCTAAGCTCACTAGTTGCAAAAATGGAAGAGATGGGTGTTACAATTATTGAAGAAAAAGATGGTCTACGTGTTATTGGACCAGAGAAGCTAAAGGCAGTGGATATTAAAACAATGCCACATCCAGGCTTCCCAACCGACATGCAATCGCAAATGATGGCATTATTACTACGTGCGCAAGGCACTAGCATGATTACTGAAACTGTATTTGAAAATCGTTTCATGCACGTGGAAGAATTCCGCCGCATGAATGGTGATATCAAAATAGAAGGCCGTTCCGTTATCATAAATGGAGAGTCACAGCTTCAAGGTGCTGAAGTTGCAGCAACAGACTTACGTGCAGCAGCTGCCTTAATTCTTTCTGGATTAGTTGCTGATGGCTATACTCGCGTAACTGAGCTAAAGCACTTAGATCGTGGTTATGTGGACTTCCATCAAAAACTCTCTGCACTAGGCGCAGACATTGAACGAATCAATGAAGTAACTGAAAGCCTAGTTGAAGAGGCAAACGTAAACTTTTGACTAACCACAAAAAGCTAGAGACATTACCCACAAATGGTAATATCTCTAGCATTTTTAGTTTTTATGCATTGGGTATATTTGGTGATTTGTTTTTGGTTTGAAAGTTTGCTGTGGTGAGTGCTTGGGCAGTACATCGGAAAAAGTAAAAGGTAAATCTTGATAACTGAGAGGAAAATCGTACTCTTAAGTAAGGGAATATTGTGAATGAGGTAAGCAAGGTTAATCTCACCCCCATATTTTTTATTGTTCATTTTGGTGTCATAAATGCTTGTCCACCACCATAGTATTGATATATAGGTGCATGTTCGGGGAATGTGCATTAATTTAATTATGGAGGCTCGACATACATGAAACCAATAAAACCAATCATTGTACTAGTTTCAGTTCTTTTCGTCATGACAATAGTGATCCCAACCATGCTAGTCCTTCCTTTCTCTGATAAGGAAGCCGGTAAACTAGCGGAAGAGCACCAGTCCAATCCTGAAACACCTCAAATTGCATCAGGTCCAACAGTCGAGGTAGCTGTTTACCGTGCAAGTTCAAGTAATATTGAGAATGTACCTTTAGAAGAGTACGTCATTCGTGTTCTTGCTTCTGAGATGCCAGCAGAGTTTGAACTTGAAGCACTTAAGGCACAAGCGCTTGCAGCGAGAACATACATAGTAAGGCAAATGTTAAGCGAAAATAAACCTGAAGTACCACAGGGAGCAGTTGTTACAGATACAACAGATCACCAGGTATATCATAATCGTGAAGAATTAAAGAAAATTCATAAAGAAGACTATGACTGGAAAATTGAAAAGATTACCAAGGCAGTAGCAGAAACTCAAGGACAAATTTTAACGTATGATGGGGCGCCAATTGATGCATTATTTTTCTCAACGAGCAATGGCTATACGGAAAATTCGGAGGACTATTATCAAGCAGAGTTACCATATTTAAAAAGCGTTGAAAGTCCGTGGGATGTAAATACAGAAAAATTTCATAGTCAAACAGAGATGACAATTTCAGAGTTTGAAAAGAGATTAGGTATTGAGCTTGGAGATAGTAATGAAGTTGGTAAGGTAACAGCGAGAACTAGCACAAATCGTGTTGCAAGTGTTGAAGTTGGTGGAAAGACGTTTACAGGGAGAGAGATTCGAACTGCTCTTGGACTCCGTTCAACCGATTTTACATGGGAACGTAAAGGGAATCATGTTGTTATTCAAACAAAGGGATATGGGCATGGTGTGGGAATGAGCCAGTTTGGTGCAGATGGTATGGCGAAGGAAGGCAAAACATATAAGGATATCGTCAGCCACTATTATCAAGGGGTTCAGATCTCATCTGCTACTGATTTTATGAATAAACTGACTGTTAAAAAGTAGAATGCAGAGGCGTGTGGCCTCTGCTTTATTGTTAAAAGAAAACCATACGCTAGGCGTATGGTTCCGGAAAGCTTATAGCGATGTATTAAAAAAAGCCCCTCTTGG